>NZ_JBNDMQ010000005.1:0-374306 GCF_050436665.1 Paraburkholderia sp. EB58
CATCTCGCCTGTCTGGGCCGGCAAATTCCTCGACCAGTGGTGTACTCAGGTGATGCGCTCACGCATCGAGCCGATGAAGAAGTTCGCGCTGACCGTGCGTGCCCACCGTGAGCTGATCCTCAACTACTTCCGTGCACGCAGACAGTTCTCCAGCGGTATCGTCGAGGGTTTGAACAACAAGGCCAAAGTGACCATGAGAAAAGCGTATGGATTCCGCACCTTCAGAGCGACAGAAATTGCGCTATATCATGCACTTGGCAAGCTCCCCGAGCCTACGTCCACCCACACTTTCTTCTGACGAACCATATTTTTCGGCATAGAGCCTCTGTTGGTATATGCCGCTTTCGTGCAGGGACGAGAAGGCGCCGACAGATAGATCGATTTCGCCGTTCCCAAGTCCTTCGACTACTTCCTTCTTACTTCCGGAAATCGCGTGCAACCGGGAATGCGGCGCCTTGGTTTTTAGTTCGTGTGCCAATACTGGAACCAACGCAGAAAGACCGAGATCGGAGGCGTGAATCGTAAATATGCGATCCGATGTAGCGGGGTCAAAGTGAGGCGCGGCGGAAATTCGCTCATAGTATGTATCAAGTATCTCGCCGATCGGGACTTTGAGCGCGACGGCACGCGGTGTCGCTTCCATGCCTTTTTGCGTACGAACAAACAAGGTGTCGCCCAGTTCGTGACGCAAGCGCTGCAACGATTTGCTGATGGCGGATTGCGTGATTCCCAGACTGTTCGCCGCGAGCGTAAGACTATGGAGCTTGCTTATTTCGTCGAAAACGACGAGGAGTCGCAGGTCGAGGTTCGGTAGCTTGTGGAAATCCATATATGAGCTTTGCAATAGATCATTGGCGTAGTCCGTTTAGGCTAGAACAAGTTGGACGTGCGTGCCATCGGGACTATCCTGATTTCGTATCGAAAAGTGGCGCTGGGACGCATACCGAAATGTCTGAACCGACGATAGCCGGGCGGCCAAATTCTGCTAACCACTAGCGTCCTCGTGGCACTCGCGAACGAATAAATTTGCTCTCCTTTCTGTATTCCAGATAGGCATGATGCCAATGACGAACAGGCGCTGTGCGTTGGGAACGCATTCAGGTAACGTGGGCGGTGGGTTGGCCTGCTGGTCAAACGAGTTTTCTCAACTGGATCAGATAGAGGATTTGCGATGCCGCACCGATCGTTTGTGTATTCTCCGCTGCCGGGCCGCGTGGTCTTCGGTGTCGGCAGTTTCGGAAAGCTCGCGGACGAATTTGATGAGTTGAAGGTTAGCCGAGCGCTTGTCGTATGCACGCCGGAACAGTCCCCGCTTGCTGACATGGTCGCCATCCGCCTCGGTGCCCAATGCGTCGGCATTTTCCCCAAAGCGGTGATGCATGTGCCAATCGAGATTGCTCGCCAGGCGCGCAGTTACGCGCGGCAGACTGGCGCTGACTGCGTCGTCGCGATCGGCGGCGGATCGACGATTGGTCTCGGCAAGGCTATTGCGTTGGAATCCAGCATTCCGATACTCGCAATACCCACCACTTATGCCGGCTCGGAGATGACGCCGATATACGGAATCACAGAGTCCGGCGAGAAGAAAACCGGCCGCGATCGGAGGGTTTTGCCACGAACGGTCATCTACGATCCATTGTTGACAAGGTCGCTTCCTGCCGCAATGAGCGCGACGAGTGGGATCAACGCGATCGCACATTGCGTTGAAGCACTCTACTCCGATAACGCAAACCCTATTACATCGATGATGGCTGAGGATGGTATCCGTAGCCTCGCTCAAGGTCTTCCGCGTGTGGTTGAGAATGGTGACAGTCTCGACGCGCGGGTCGACTGCCTATACGGAGCGTGGCTCTCGGGTTCAGTGCTTGCGGCCACGTCGGTGGCGATGCACCATAAGCTGTGTCACACGCTCGGTGGCATGCTTGACCTGCCGCATGCAGAGACGCATACAGTTGTCCTGCCGCATGCGACGGCATACAACGCTCCCGCAGCGCCGCTGGCGATGGCGCGGATTGCGCGTGCGCTGGACGCCGACGATGCTGCGCAAGGCTTGTACGATCTCGCGAAACGGCTCGGTGCGCCCACGTCACTTGAAGAGTTAGGCGTGCGGTCCGCAGACCTGGATCGGGTTGCTGACGAGGCACTGATTTCGCCCTATCCCAATCCACGGTCGTTGCAGCGCGATGCAATTCGCCAGCTGCTCGAAGACGCCTGGCAGGGGCGTCGTCCTGCTTCGACTGCCACATCGACGGTGAATGCACCGCCCGGTGCGGGATGACCATGGAGAGGTCTGGCAGGGAGACTCGTTGGGTGCGACAGCGAACGCCGAAGGATTGAAGGTTCTCAAGCGCTTGACTTCGTTGGACGCAACACAGCGATCGTGGGTCAAGCGCTGAATGGACTGGCAGTCGAGCACGCTTGGGCTCGCGAACACGCTGCTGTTCCAGAGTTTCGTACGGACGTCGATGGACGAGCGCGCGAAAACTGATTGACGGACATTGGATGCGCAACCCGGCGAATTTTGGTGTACTCGATCGGGCGCTCGGCCTGCAATTTAGCAGCGCGTCGTGCAGGTAGGCTGGCGATAAGTTTGAACGTTACTTTCACGTGTGACACGTTTTGATCGGAGAGGGGATGAAATATGCTGTTTCTTGTTTGCCGTAAAGATAAGCCCGGCGGTTTACCCGTTCGGCTTGCGAACTATCAGGCACATCTCGATTATCTGAAGTCGTATCCTGGGAAAATCCTTCTTGGCGGCCCGACGCTCGGTGCCGGTGCCGGTTCTGAAGACCAAGACATGACCGGCAGCTTCCTTATCGTTGAGGCAGATGGCTGGGAGCAAGTAGACGCGTTCGTCGCGAATGACCCGTTTACGAAAGCAGCCCTGTTCGCAACAACGCTTGTGGAGCGTTGGAAGCATGGCAAACACGATGACCCTGATCATGCGAAATAGCAGGCTAATAGCGAACTGACAACCTGACTGCAGCCGCCCCCTTCCGTATGGCCCGGGGTGATCTTGTACATCCGTCGACCAGGCTCGAACGATCCGTACGACGGGCATATTGTGAAGCGCACAACTTCGCTGGCCTTAGCGTTTCAGGATGAGAATTGACGGAGAATTACCATGATAAATTTGGACGAGTTCACGATTACCGAGGAGGCACTCCGCCGGGTCGGCCATACAGAAAACCCGCGTCTGCGCGAGATCATGATCAGTTTGATCGAGCATCTTCACGGCTTCGCACGCGAGGTGAAGTTAACCGAACAGGAGTGGCTGGAAGGGGTTACATTTCTAACGCGTACGGGCCAGATCAGTGATTCCGTGCGTCAGGAGATGATCCTGTTGTCGGATACGCTCGGCCTGTCGCAGTTGGTTGTGGCTCAAAGTCATAGCCGACCTGCCGAAGCGACCGAACAGACCGTTTTCGGCCCCTTCCATGTAGAAGGGGCGCCGAACCAGCCCACTCACGGCGCGGACATTGCTCGTGGAGCGTTAGGCGAGCCGCTTTGGGTTGCCGCGCGCGTCGTGGACGCCACTGGAAAGCCGGTCTCGGGCGCGGTGGTTGACGTCTGGCAAGCGGACGCATCAGGCTTCTACGACGTGCAGAACGTAAATTGGCAGATTGACGAGGCACGCTTGCGAGCTGTGTTCAAGACGGACGCCGATGGACGGTTCAGCTTCCGCTCGATTATGCCAGTCGGCTACCCTATTCCGAGCGATGGTCCTGTTGGGGAGATGATGCGAGCGACAAATCGGCACTCGATGCGTCCCGCGCACATTCATTTCATGATCAAGCAGGCAGGATTCGATGTCCTGGTGACACACGTCTTCGCGGAGGGCGACGAGTATCTCGATTCTGACGCGGTGTTTGGCGTGCGCAGTTCATGCATCGGTAACTATGTGCGCCATGAACCGGGAACGGCACCCGATGAGACTTGGGTTGTCAGCCCGTTTTATACGCTTGACTACACGTTCAAACTCGATCGTAACGATTAGTATATTGCCGGCGACCTTGCACTGGACCTTCGAGGTATCGCCTTCGTAAGCATTGGCGGTGTCCTATGGTTGCCTTGTCATCGAGGCAGTGACTTGGAACACTTGTAAGCGTCACGGCGGTCTTGTAATTACCATTCTTGCCGAAAAATCGAGTACGCGCGCGTTGACACTTTTATTTTGGTGACAGATTAAATACGGCTTTTGGTTGTCGGATGCGTTCGGGCTTCCCTACGCCGACGATCTGCCCGGGTTCGTAACGCCATCGCGTATCTTTGCCATCGGATTCCAGAGCCTGCGCATTCCGCAACGGGCGCCGCGTCGCAACGCGCCGCTATCAATTCTGCGTGAAATTTGCGGCGAAAAGGATCCTGGTCAGCGCTGTAAATGGAGCAGCGCGCAAACGTTTCGCAATCGGCTTCAGAAACCTCTTTTGGATAAATATAAAGTGACCATGCTTGGAACCTTGCGCGCTCGAATTACTGCAACGTGTGTCGTCATCGTCGTGGGCGCGCTCAGTTGTTCCGGATTTATTTCGTACACCATCAACTCACGGGTGGACGAATCCACGCTAAAGGAAAATCTGCGCACGATTACCAGTGGAAACGCGCAGGCTCTCGACGAGTGGGTTGCCTCACGTTCGATGGCCGTCGAAGCGTTTACGGCGGAGAACCTTGCAGAGCCCGTGCGCGCGCTGAAGCAACTTGAGGCTTCGGGTGGCTTCGTGCTGGCTTACGCGGGTTTGGCAGACAAGCATGCCGCCGTTTTCTCCCACGACGTCGGCTTCCCGCCTGACTATGATCCGACCAAGGGGTCCTGGTACCCCGAGGCGGTTGCTGCCGGCAAACTGCTCGTGCCGATGCCTTACACAGACGAAGTATCCAAGAAGTTGGTGCTGACCTTCGAACGTCCCGTTCTGGACGGCGGACAGGTCAAGGCAGTCGTCGCGGCGGATGTGAATCTCGACCGTGTCGACGCAATCGTCAGCGGCATCCACCCTTCGCCCGCTAGCTTTGCGTTCATCGTCGACGATCAAGGGACGATCATTTCCCATCCGGAAGCCAGGTTCGACCTGAAACCCGCGACCACACTCTCCGCCGGACTGACTCGGTCTGCGCTGGACAGCTTGTCGGTCAATGCGGAACCGTTCGAAGTACAGGTAGAGGGGCAGCCCAAACTCCTTCAGGCGGAGCCCATTGTTGGGACGAACTGGAAACTCGTCGTCGCTCTCGACAAGAACGATGCAATGGCTGCTCTGCATAACAGCGTGCGTGCAACGTTGGTAACAGCGCTTGTCATTGCCCTGATCGCTGGTGTGATCGGGAGCGTGGCAACCGCGTCGGCATTTCGCCGACTCTCGGAGGTCCACGCCGCTATGGACGATATCGGCTCAGGTGATGGTGACCTGACCAAGCGTCTGCCGGTCTACGGTGACGATGAGGTTGCGCAGATTGCAGTTTCGTTTAACACGTTTGTCGACAAGTTGTCACGCGTGCTGGGCGAAATCCGCTCTACGAGCGATTCAGTGAAGGTGGCTGCGGCGGAGATTTCCCACGGTAACCGTGACCTTTCCGCGCGCACCGAGCAGGCCGCGGCAAGCCTCGAGGAAACGGCGGGCACAATGGAAGAGTTGGCTGGAACGATGCGTAACTCTGCGGATGCGGCGACTCGGGCCGGCGAAATGGCTCAGCAGGCAACGAGCGTGGCCAAACAAGGCGGTACCGTGGTCGCTGACGTTGTCTCGACGATGGGGGGAATCGCTGCCGCATCGTCCCGCATCCAGGACATCATCGGCGTCATCGACGGCATCGCATTCCAGACGAACATCCTGGCACTGAATGCTGCAGTCGAAGCCGCCCGCGCGGGTGAGCAGGGCCGAGGCTTCGCGGTGGTCGCTGGGGAGGTGCGGTCACTCGCTCTACGCAGCGCTCAGGCAGCCAAGCAGATCAAGGATCTCATCGTCGACTCGGTGGGCCGCGTCGATGCTGGGACCCAACTGGTACAGCGGGCGGGCACGACAATGGCGGATATCGTGGCGAGCGTACAAAAAGTCACCGACCATCTCCGGGAGATTTCGGCGGCCGCGTCCGAGCAAAGCTCGGGCATCCTCCAGGTCAATCAGGCTGTCGCTCAGCTCGACAACGCGACCCAGCAGAACGCGGCATTAGTCGAACAGGCAACGGGGGCGTCGGATCTGCTGCACGAGCAGGCGAGCCGCCTTGCCGAAGTGGTGGGCCAGTTCCAGCTCGAACATCGCGTGTAAAACTGAGTCCGTATCGAACGGCTGAAGTTGGCCCATCGTAAACCCTATGCTGATAAATTTTCAGCTATACGACATGCATCATCGATAGTTAAATTTAGTTCCAGAACAACGTTTGCGCACGGTCGCGCACCATCAAGCCCTCGTCTAATGTTTCCGTAAATACGTCTGTCGACCGGGCGGGGAAGTTTCGAGCCCGACAGCGAAGAGATCATGGAACCAATGCACAGTATCGTGCGACACCCGGATACGCTCACCTAAGCAAGGTCAACGTCGCGGTCACGCAACTTGATCATCCGGCGCAACAAAATTCCATGCTGCGCAAGACCCGGCGGCTGCTACCGGAGAGACAAGAAAGCCTCATATTGAGAGCGACATTCCATACTTTTCGAAGCGTTTGCGATGACAGACTCCGTATTTTTGGCACGTCAACCGATTGTTGACCGATCCGGCGCTGTAGTTGCTCAGGAACTCCTGTTTCGGCACTCGGCACCGTGCAATTCCAATGTCGTCGACGGGTTTGCACGTACGGCCGCGGTGATCGAACGTACTTTTGGTGACCTTGGAGTTGACGCGGTCCTGGCAGATGCCGATGGTGCAATCAATTGCACGGGCGAATTTTTGAACTCTGATTTTCTGGCGATGCTTCCACCGGAGCGATTCATCCTCGAAGTCCTCGAAGATACAGAATTGACCCCCGAACTGGGAAGGCGATGCGCCGAACTCAGGCAGGCCGGATTTCGGATCGCACTTGACGACGTTCGTTCGATCACGCCCGCCCTGACCGGTTTTTTGCCCTATGTCGATATGGTGAAACTCGACTGGCCCTTCATTCGCGAAGGAGAGCTCGCCAATCTTGTCTCGTACTTCAAACAGCAAGAGAAACTGGTGCTCGCGGAAAAAATCGAAGAGCGAACCGAGCACGAAGTCGCACTGAAGCTCGGATGCGACTTGTTCCAAGGATATTTTTTCGCCCGCCCGCAACTGATCTCTGCAAAAAAAATGCCTCCGGCGTTCGCGGCGGTATTTCAAGTGCTCAACCTGCTTATCAACGAAGCTACCACGGATCAACTCGAAAGCAGCTTGAAATCGGCGCCATCGCTGGTCCTGCAGATACTACGTCTTGCCAATAGCAGCGGATACAATCGCTCGTCCATCCAGCCGATTACGTCGATCGGTCAGGCTGTTTCGCGCGTAGGAACCCAACAGCTTGTGCGCTGGTGCTGCATCCTGCTGTATGGAAGTGGCAGCGCCAGTCCTGAAAAGATCGATCCCCTCATGCAACTGGTCCAGCGACGGGCCGCATTCATGGAACGGGTGGGAAAGGCGCTCGGCATGGACACGGCATTTTGCCAGGCAGCCTATCTAACCGGACTGCTATCGCTCGCGCACATACCGAACGGACTTCCGCTGGATATGTTGGTATCCTCACTACCACTTAGCGAGGATATTCGACAGGGTATTACGAACCACACTGGGTCACTAGGAACTCTTCTTTCTATCGCCGAAAAACTGGAGCGAGGCGAAGCGTTGGATGTCCAGCCCGAGTACGAGATCTTTGGCGCGGAAGTCAATGCACAACTGATTCCGCTGTTCTGGCAAACATGATAATACTGATTTCCAGGCACCCATATCGGCCACACCCGTCATCCGGACCCGTCGGACGTCGGCCCCCGGTTTGACCGGCCGCTTTAAAGAAGGTCGACCGCCTCGAATCGGCCCACTGCCGTCATTCGATGGTTGCCCACGAACGTCTCAAATTCAACCTAAGGCCGCCATTCGCGAGAGCGTGACTGAACGTTAACGTGAACGGCCGCTATGTAGCACGTCGCTTGCCTCAACTCTACCCACAACTGCTCTTCAATTCACGGGAAAACCGACGCTCGGGAAATGCGCTTTTCGGCTAACGAAGAGCACTCGGTAGAATGGCGTCGGTACCGATCGCAACCAGAGCGGTTCCAGCCAAAACCTGAACCGGTGTAGTGTCCCATGACCTTGTTTCAAACCGTGACAGTCCTGATCGCGCTGACTGCGTTGGGCGGCTATCTGAACCACCGCGCTCTGCATCTGCCGCCCACGATCGGCCTCATGGCAATTGCGCTGGTGTCTTCTCTCGTGCTGGTTGTCCTGGGCGAGACTGGGGTTGTCGAAATCCATAGGTATGCCCGTTTCGTTCCAAGTATCGATTTCAGCGATCTGGTTTTTCACGGCTTTCTCGCTTTTCTGCTGTTTGCCGGGGCGTTGCACGTGAACCTGGGTGATCTGTATAAGGTCAAGTGGACCGTCACGATCCTTTCCACGCTCGGCACCGTTATATCCACGTTTGTCATAGGTGCCTTGTTCTGGTGCGCAGCTTATCTGCTGGGGTATGAACTGCGCTTCATCTTTGCATTGCTGTTCGGCGCACTGATCTCCCCGACCGACCCCATTGCCGTGCTTGGCATCATAAAGCGTCCGCGCCGCACGCAATTGTCTGAAACAGACCGACTCCTGGCGTGCTGCGCGTATCGATGGGTAGAGCAACGGCGAGCGTCACAACTAGTGTGTCCCGCGATCCCGCGACGTGCGGCGCAACCTGTCCAGGCCCATCAACATTGCTAACGAAATCCCGCCGAACGCAAGAATCGCGCCGATGTAGAGCAGGTCCATGGCGTGTCTCCTAATGTTGTTTTGTACGTTTCATGCTGGCTACAAATTCGTAAATGATGTGTTAAAAGATTGAGGATTTCTATAAACAAAGAGCAAAAGTGGGTCTATGTCCGCGCTCACTTCGGCGTGTCTGTCGGCGCCGCAGAACCGTTCGGTCCTAATTCCCTCTGCGTGACTGAAGTTGTTGACCTCTGACTTACGCGATCGGCAGCACGCGACCGGTTTCAGCTAGCGACCTGAAATCATTAACTGTGTACTAAGGCGCGCCCATCGGTGTTTCAACTTGTTATTTCCGATTTGCTTACCCCTTCACTGGCCCACTCTAAAATCCCCATAGAGCAGCGAATCATCCCAGTTGCGTCGGCGCCTTGACTGTACGCATTGCTTGCTGATGCGGCGACTGGCAATAGAGAGGTACAACCCATGCAATATTACAAACCCGTTCAAGGACCAGGAGATCGGATGAGTTCACGCAAAGGCGGATCGCCGGAATCACTGAGCAAGGAAGATCTGGAAGCGATGTCCGAATTCCGTTACAGGCTGCGGCGCTTCCTGCGATTTTCCGAAGAGGTCACTCATGCTGCAGGGATCACGCCTTTGCAGTATCAACTCATGCTCCAGATCAGAGGTTTTCCCGGCAGATCGTGGGCAACGGTGGGCGAACTGGCCGAACGGCTGCAGGCAGCGCCTAATGGCACAGCTGCCCTGGTGTCGCGTTGCGAATCCGCTGGGCTGGTGATTCGCAAACCTGGAGAAGAGGACCGACGCCAGGTGCGGGTCCATCTCACGACAAAGGGTGAACGATGCCTGCTGAAACTGGCGGCGCTGCACAAACCCGAGATCCAGTCGTTTGGCTGGACGTTCGTCAACGCGAGTGCACCGCCATGAATATCGCTTTTGCCCAGACCTGCGTCAGTCGCCTGGTCGTGCGCGGTCCACGCCCGAATATGGCACATTGTGCCATATCTACTATACTGGAGCGTTTCCAGCGGGCGGCGGCATGCATATTCCAGAACTTATCGACAAACGTGCGCTACAACGTGGCCGGCGACTATGGTTGCACTACGGTGTGTTCTGGCTGGGCGCAATCGCAACCGGGCTGATCGCCGTCTTCTATGCGAAGCTGATCGACATCGGGTACGACACCTTCCTGCGCTATGTGGCGCGGTACTGGTGGCTGCCGCTTCTCGTCACCCCGGCAATCGGCGCTCTGGGTGTGTGGCTTACCAGACGCTACTTTCCCGGTTCCGAAGGCAGCGGCATCCCTCAGGTCATTGCCACACTCCATGACAGCGGCGATCTTGCGCCACGTCTGCTGAGTATCCGGATACTGATCGGCAAGATCGTGGTGTCGTTCCTCTCGATACTCGGCGGATTCACGATCGGCCGCGAGGGGCCGACGATCCACGTGGGCGCCGCACTCATGTTCAACCTGCGACGCTTTTACCCACAGCGATTCCGGGCTATCCGGGGCATCGAACTGGAACGGCGGCTAGCCCTCGCCGGTGCCGCGGCGGGTCTGTCGGCGGCATTCAACGCGCCGCTCGCCGGTGTCGTGTTCGCGATCGAAGAGTTGACCCGCAGCTTCGAGCAGCGCACGAGCGGCGTGCTGATTACTGCGATCATCTTTGCCGGTGTCGTTTCGCTGGGCTTGCAGGGCAACTATACGTATTTCGGAACGATCGACGTCGGCAGCCACTTTCCGGATCTGCTGGCGGTAGCGGTGGTGTTGATCGGCGCCGTGTCGGGCGTTGCCGGTGGTGTGTTCTGCTGGCTGCTGCTGAACACTCACCGCTGGATGCCCTCGTCGGTGCGCGCCTGGCGCAGTAACCGGCCGGTGGCATTTGGCGCCGCCTGTGGCCTGGTGATCGCGGTGATCGGTGTGGCGTCGGGCGGCCACACATTCGGTAGCGGCTACGCCGAAGCGCGTGCGATGCTGGAAGGACGCGCGCAACTCGGCGCTGCGTACCCGGTGCTCAAGATGGCCTCGATGGTTGGATCGTATCTTCCGGGAGCACCGGGTGGACTGTTTGCGCCCTCGCTCGCCATCGGCGCCGGTATTGGCAACGCGTTGCACCTGCTGTTTGGCCAGATGCAGTTACCGATGCTGATCGCGCTTGGCATGGTGGGCTACCTGGCAGCGGTTACGCAAAGCCCCATTACCGCTTTCGTGATCGTGATCGAGATGATCAACGGCCACGCGCTTGTTATCTCGCTGATGGCCACTGCATTGATAGCCAGCCAGGTGTCGAAACTGTTTGCGCCTGCACTTTACGAGGCGTTGTCGGAGCGCTACAGCAGGCCCCATGTGGCGCCGGAAGTCGTGTCACCCGCCCCGACCGGGGAGAGTTCATCCGGGAGGCTGCCCGGGCAGTTCTGACCAACCGGGGTTGTTTGTGCTGTGGTTCAGAGTCTGATGCTGTTGTGCGCGTCCGCATAGGCGCGCCGGGAACGACAGATCGAGGTGGAAAACGAGCGGAAACGCTGGATATCGCTGCGTCAGCGTATCCGCGTAACGCTCGCCAGCGCCGCCCGCTAGCAGGTATCGGCCAGGCGGGTCGATCGGGCGGACATGCCACGCGGGTACGCAATCAGGAAAAGGTGAGACACGCGGCGCGAGACACCGGATGACAGGCCGTAGCATTTTCTGGATCGCAGTGACTGGGCACGACGCCAGGAACGGCCGACCAGAGACGCATGACATCAGCAGGTTTACCATGTAGTCCTTCTGGGGACGACAAGCCATGACGGGCGAACCGCACCGGCCTGACCAGGCCGCAGGTAGCGATGCACACCACGTGAAAGTCGCGCCGGTACAGCCGCGCGCGGTTGCCCATGTTGACGACGATTCCGTCATGCCGGTTGCCCTTTACTGGCTATGTTTCCTCGCGTTCGTTGTCGGTATCGTGACTGGCCTGGGCGCGGTGGTGTTCCGGGGACTGATTGGACTGGTGCACAACGCTTTCTTCCTCGGGCATCTTTCATTTGCATACGACGCCAGCCGCTTCACGCCCGCTGCGCCGTGGGGCATGTTTGTCATTCTCGTGCCTGTCGTGGGCGGACTCGCGGTCACCTGGATCGTGAGCACGTTTGCACCGGAAGCCAAGGGACACGGCGTGCCGGAGGTGATGGACGCGATTTACTACAAACGCGGCGTGATCCGCCCGGTGGTGGCCGTTGTGAAATCGATCGCATCGGCACTGGCGATCGGTTCCGGCGCCGCCGTGGGGCGCGAGGGGCCGATCATCCAGATCGGCTCAGCGCTCGGTTCGACGCTCGGTCAGCTGGTGACAATGACGGCCGGCCAGCGTATCACGCTGGTCGCCGCGGGAGCCGGTGCCGGCATTGCCGCGACCTTCAATACGCCGATCGGCGGCGTGCTGTTCGCCACCGAACTGATGATGCCGGAAATCAGCGTCAACACCTTTTTGCCGGTGGCGATTGCTACAGGCACGGCGACCTTTCTGGGCCGGCTGTTCTTCGGTGCCGCGCCAGCATTCTTTGTCCCCGCGCAGCTGGGTGCCATTCCGAACCAGCCGGGCAGTGCCCTGACGCTGATTCTCTATGCGTTACTCGGCGCCGTGACGGGAGCGGCCGCCGCACTGCTGATCCGTGCGCTGCATTGGGCTGAAGATGGATTCGACCGGATACCGGGACGTTACGGGCGTCACGCCTTCGGGATGCTGATTGTCGGCGTGACGATGTATCTGCTATGGCGCTATGCGGGCCACTACTACGTCGAAGGCGTCGGTTACGCGACCATTCAGGCCACGCTGTACGGACAGCTACAGGGTGGCGCCTTCCTGCTGTTGCTGGCGCTGTGCAAGATGCTGGCGACATCGGTCAGCCTGGGTTCGGGTTCGTCGGGTGGCGTCTTTTCCCCGTCGCTTTTTATCGGTGCGACGCTCGGGGCGTCATTTGCGTCCGCGGTTGCCATGGTGTTGCCTGGGGCGCCCGTAAGCGCGCCGGCCTTTGCGATGGTGGGCATGGGTGCAATGGTGGGCGGCGGCACCGGTGCCGCGATGACCGCCGTCGCGATGATCTTCGAGATGACACGGGACTACGACATCGTGCTGCCCATGATCATCGCAGTAGCCTTCAGCCTGGGCGCACGCCGGCTACTGTCGCCCGAAAGCATCTACACACTCAAGCTTGTACGGCGCGGACACCCGATTCCCAACGCCCTTCATGCCAACATGTTCCTTGTACAGAGCGCAGCCCAGGTCATGGAAACTGATGTCTTCGTGCTCGACGAGCACGTGCCATTTCGCGACGTGCTTGCCCGTACGGAAGGCGCCGCTTTCCGGCATGTCGTGGTCACCAGGGCGCATGAGATTCACGGGGTTCTGCGCATCAACACCGGGCTGCGCCGCGCCGTGAGTCAGGGCGCTCCGGATATCATGCTCGGCACACTCGCACAGCGCAATTTCATCGTCGTCGAGGCAAACGACGTCGCGTTCGGGGTCATTACCCGGCTGTGGAAGCAGCACGCCGCGATGGCGGTCGTGGTGGGGCGACAGGAAGGACGCGGCCCCGTTCGCGTGCTCGGGGTGATTGCCAAGGAGCACATTGCGGATGCTGTTGCGAGCAGCATCAGGATATTTCCGGGGCAAGCCGAAAGTCGACCCGGTCGAGGCGCCGTGCGGTCGTTTAACAGGAAAGGAAAAAAGGAAAAGGACGACGGCGACGCCAAAGGAGCTGGCAATGAAACTGACACATGACCTGGACGGCCTTCGCAGGCGTATCGGCAGGGCACTTCATCTCGACTACCTGAAACAGGTTTCAGGAAGACTGGGAGCCGGAAAGCCGGAAACGGTGCCTGAATGGGTGATCGTTTACCGGACGGCGCATGGCTTCTGCTGCATCTACCATGGCGAACCCGTCGAAATCCACGAAATGATCGACGTCCAGATATGGGCCGAGGAGATGGACGTCCAGACCTGGTTCATCGGTCTTTGACCGCGGGTTATGTTCCCCGTCCGGCTACGCATCACCAGACTCGCCTGCAACAGGCGGCGTTCACGAACAGGGCTCGCCGCACTAGCGGTAGACTAGATCATCCGCTCCGGCCTGTGCACGATGTCCGCCAATATCCCAAGTCGGCCTGCAAGCGGCCTGTCAAAGCTGAAACATAAACTCAGCGTGATTAACGCAACTGCTCCTCGATCGTCCTCGTCAGCGGCGACTCGACGTCGCCGGTGTGCTTCGTCTGCACGGGCTCAATCAGCACAATCCAGCATTCCTGGTCGGCGACCGGATTGTGCGGCGTGCCGCGCGGCACCACGTGCATCGAACCGGCGGGCAGATCGACAACGCGGCCGCCTTCGTATTCGATCCTGAGGTGCCCACGCACGACGAAGAACAGTTCGTCCTCCTGCGCATGGTCGTGCCAGACGAGCTGGCCGCGTACTTTCGCGACCTTCACGTATTGATCGTTGACCCTCGCGACGATTTTTGGCGACCAGTATTCCGACACGCTGCCGAACGCGGCTTCGAGGTTGAACGATTCGGCAAACGGATGAACAGACATGGCTATCTCCAGGTGGGGATGACGGATGCGGCGAGCAGTGCGCCCATCGCAAAGTTGAGAATGCGCCAGTGATGCGGCGTTCGAAACAGCCGTGCAAGCAGTGCACCGAGCGCGCACCACAGCGCTAGCGACCCGCACGCGGCGAGGCCGAACGCCGCGCCGAGCAGCATCGCGAGCCGGGTGGGACTGTCCGCAAGCAGTGCGAAGGACGCCGCCGCGCCGACCGTCATCGCCCAGCTTTTCGGATTGAGCCACAGCAGCAGGATACCGTTGACCAGCGTGACCGGCCGCACGGGGCCGTGGCCCGCGTTCGGCGGGCCGCTTCGCGCGATGCGCCACGCGAGCCACAGCAGATACGCGGAACCGAGCGCTTTCACAGCAGTTTGCAACGCAGGCATCGCCAGCAACAGACTGGCAAGCCCGAGCGCGGCAACGGCGGCTAGCAACGCGAGACCGGTCGCGATACCGAGCATCAGCGGAATCGAGCGCGCAAAGCCAAAGCGGGCACCCGACGCAGTGGCGAGCGTGGTTGCGCCGCCGGGCGTCACGGTCGCAACGGCGACGAACAGAAAAAGCGGAAGGATGGAGGAAGTCATGGGCGGACATCCGGGTGATCGTGACTTGCACTGTACGGATTGCCGACGCATTATTAAAGCGAATATTCTTGATGCTATACATTACGCAACATAATGCATAAATGACCCGAAACCTCGATCTCGATCTGATCCGTACCTTCGTTACCGTCGCCGATAGCGGCAGCATGACGGTCGCCGCGAATCTGCTGCACATGACGCAAGGTGCCGTCAGCCAGCAGGTGAAACGCCTCGAAGACCTGCTGGACTGCCTCCTGTTCGTGCGCAAAACGCGCAAGTTGGAACTGTCACGCCGGGGCGAGCAGTTTCTCGTCAAGGCGCGCCAGTTGTTGCGGCTGAACGACGAGATTTGGGCCGACATGACCGGCCAGTCACTGCGCGGCAGCCTGCGCGTCGGCGTGCCCTACGATCTCGTGACGCCGCTCGCGCCCGCGATGAAAGCGTTCACCGAAACGCATCCACACGTGGAGATCTCGCTCGTGTGTGCGGCGTCGCCGGAACTGGGCGAAGCGGTGAATAGCGGGCGCGTGGACGTGTCGCTGGTTGAGTACGTCGCGAGCGAAGCCGAGGGCGAAGTGGTTCGTATTGAGCCGCTGGTGTGGGTGAAGGGTCGCGGTAGCGACGTTTGGCAGAAGCGGCCGTTGCCGCTGTCGATGGTGGACGAACGCTGCGCGTTTCGTCCTGTCGTGCTCGGCGCGCTCGCGGACGAAGACATTGCCTGGCGCACCGTGTTCGAGAGCGGCAACATTGAGGCGACTGCGGCAACTGTGCGGGCCGGCCTTGCGATCACCACCTGGCTCGCCTCGACGGTGCCGGCAGACCTGGAAACGCTCGCGCCCCATGCGGCCGGCTTGCCCGCGCTGCCGCCATTCGCCATCTGCCTGCGATTGCCCGCGACGGTCCAGCCGGCGGCGCTGGAGTTCGCGCGCTGCGTGCGCGAATCGATGTCGAACGACGCCGTCCCCCTCGGCGGTTCACGAAAATCGCTTATGTACGGATGAACCTAGCCCGATGACGATCGACCGGGATCGACCCAGTATAGATAGTCCGTCCCGCACCCTCACTCACAACTGAGGGACCGCGCTCCCACAGTACGGTTCTGACGATCCTTCGTACGCTGGAAAGCAAAGGCTATGTAACTCACGTGGAAGAAGGTCGTGGGCATCGCTATGCAGCCGCCGTTCAGCAGCAAGCGGCACGAAAAAGTGCCTTGCGGCACCTCACGAGCAAGCTATTCGCAGGATCGACAGAGCTGCTATTTGCGCAGTTGGTGGCCGACAAAAATCTCACGCCGAAAGAAATACGTCGTATGCGTGAGCTACTGAAAGAGAGACCTGACGAGGAGTAATCGCGATGCTGACGTGGATGATTTATGCGGTGTCGGTATCGGCGGTTCTATCTGCGGCCGCGCTCATTGCCGAACACTCCGCACGGCAACGGGGATCGTTGTCGTTGACGATCAAGGACATGTTACCGCCTTGATTCATCATCGGAACGGTCACGACTCCACCTTTCCAAGAATAGACTCCGCCGAGGCTGAGAAAATAGAAGCAACTCTCGCTGAGAGGATCAAAAAACAGATTGCCATGCCGGGGAGCGAAGCGGCATTGCGCCGGAACATCGACGGCTTGCGGTTGGGATACCCGATATATTCGGAAATGTCTTCTGACTTACAGGACGCTACGCGCGAGCAACTGCCCAGACTCACAGAAGACATGAATCGATGGGGGCCTGTTGAAAGTGTCCGGTTTTTGGGTATTGGTAGCCAAGGTTGGGACATATATCAGGTTACACGTGCTTCCGGATCTACCATCTGGCGTATTCACCTCGTAAACAACGGCATTATCGATGGCACTGCTAGTGCAAGGGGGCCCGTAAATGACTCAGTTTGGCCGCCAGCCATCCAACGTGAGCGCTGACGGCCAATTCGGCGTGGACGCGATCGCATCACGAGGATTGGCTCGCTGCGCGTCGCCGCCCTGAGCGCACAAAGTCCACTGTCTTTGCAAGCAACAAGACAAAGCGCAACTGGCCGATATCTTGCATTGGGCCGCGCTTGTCCGCACGACTGCTGAAGTCCTTGGCGAACGTCCGCGCTTCGCCCCCCATGCAACGCCCGCCGCCCGCCTGAGGGTATCTCAGGCGATGACCTTCTGCTCTGCGGCAGCCTGCTCGCGCATGCGACGGGCTTCGTCGCGCAGGAACTGCTGGTAATCGTCGAGATCGCCGTCGAAGGGCTCGACGCCGCCCTTGGTGACCAGCCAGAACTCATCACATACCGCGCGCAGCAGGGAACGGTCGTGACTGACCAGCATCACCGTGCCTTCGAATTCGTTGAGCGCCATGCCTAGCGCTTCGCGTGTGGCCAGGTCGAGGTGGTTAGTAGGCTCGTCGAGCAGCAGCAGATTGGGGCGCTGCCACACGATCATGCACAACACGAGCCGCGCCTTTTCGCCGCCGCTCATCGTGTTGACCGCCTGATGGACCATGTCGCCACTGAAGTTGAAGGTGCCGAGGAAGGTGCGAAGCGATTGTTCGGTGCCACTCTGGCCGGGTGCGCGCATGTGCGGCGGCGTGTCCTTGGCAAGGCGAATCATGTGTTCCATCGGCGTGTCGAGCGGACGCAGCACGTCGAGTTCCTGCTGTGCGAAGTAGCCGATGTTCAGGCCTTTGCCTTCGCTGATTTCGCCAGCAATCGGCGCCAGTGCGTGCGCCACCGTCTTCACCAGCGTGGACTTGCCCTGGCCATTGGCACCGAGGATGCCGATGCGCTGCCCGGCCAGCACGGATCGGTTGATGCCCCGCACGATGACCGTGGGCGGCGTGCCCGGCAGTGCGTCGGTCGGCGCCGGGTAGCCGAAGCTCGCGTCCAGCATCGACAACAGCGGGTTCGGGACGTTGAGCGCCTCCTTGAACTCGAAGGTGAACTCTGCGTCGGCAAGCACGGGTGCGATCTTCTCCATGCGTTCGAGCGCCTTGACCCGGCTTTGCGCTTGCTTCGCCTTCGAGGCCTTGGCCTTGAAACGGTCGATGAATTTCTGCAGGTGGGCGATCTTGTCCGCCTGCCTGGCCATCGCGGCCTGCTGCAACACGAGCTGCTCAGCGCGCATCTCTTCGAACTTGCTGTAGTTGCCGCCATAACGCACCAGCTTGGCGTTGTCGACGTGCACCGTCACCTGCGTCACCGCGTCGAGGAATTCGCGATCGTGGCTGATCACTACCAGGGTTCCTTGATAACGCTTGAGCCAAGCTTCCAGCCAGACCAGTGCGTCGAGGTCGAGGTGATTGGTCGGCTCGTCGAGCAGCAGCAGGTCGGACGGGCACATGAGCGCGCGCGCCAGCTGCAGTCGCATGCGCCAGCCGCCGGAGAAACTGTTGACCGGCTGGCTAAGCTGCGCATCACTGAAGCCAAGGCCCAGGATCAGCGCTTGGGCACGTGCGGGGGCATCGTGCGCACCGGCGTCGTGCAGGTCCATGTAGGCGTGCGCCATGCGCATACCATCGTCACTGGCCTCAGCGGCGGCTACTTCGGCCTGCGCGGCCAGCAGCACGGTGTCACCCTCCACTACGAAGTCGGTCGCGCTCTGCTCGGTCTCCGGCATCTCCTGCGCGACCTGGCCCATCTTCCACGCAGCGGGAATCGAGAACTCGCCGCTATCTTCGTGCAGCGTGCCGTTGAGAAGGCCGAAGAAGGACGACTTGCCGGCGCCATTGCGGCCGACAAGACCAATCTTTTCGCCGGGGGTGAAGGTGATGGACGCGCTGTCGAGTACGACATTAACGCCGCGACGCAGCGTGAGATTACGGACGGAAATCATAAGGGGCTACTTCGGAGAGGATTGGCATGATAGCCGACCGGACGTCCAGGGCGGTCTCTTTTCTGGCCGCACGAGTGAAGGGCCGCTTGCGCTTTGCGGCGCCCACCGGCCACAAAGCGAGGCGGGCACTGGCGCACCGGGCGTACCGGCTGCGAGGCCAGCGAACATAGCGGTGAATGACGGCTCGTGGCCGGCCTCTGCCTAAGGACTGTCGGCGGCAAACGATCCAAAGTGGATGCCAGTGGAAGCCAACAGGTAAGTTTAACCGCTGAGCTTCGGCTATGAGACGTGAACGACCAAGGCTCGTACCTAGCCCGGCATGTCGGCAAGGGAGAGGCGAAAGTTGCCCTGATTGAGGAAGTTGACGGCCTGCATCATTACCCCTCTTCTAATGCATCAACGTCAAGGAGGAGTTTTGATGCCGTAATGAGTCGAGGACATCTGGCCGAATGCTGTCCCGGGTACGGGGTATGAGCGCTCTCAAGCCAAAGTGCAGCGAAGCGAGTATGCAAGTCACCCATGTTCTTCGGTGCGTGTGGCCGAACACTCATAAACCCTCCGAAAGGTTTGCCTTGATAATTTCAATATGCTTACATTGAGTCAGCCTACTGAAAGGCGAACGGAGAGAATATGAAAACTAGACTTGTGGCCGCAGGGGCGGCAGCGTTGATCGCGGGATGCGGCGGTGGCGGCGGCGGGAATAACTCTACACCAGCAGCGGCACCGAATCCGACCGCGGCGGGACAGTACATCGGACTCACAGCGGACAACCGGGCGTTGACCACCATCGTCCTCGACACCGGCAAGGTTTATTCGCAGTACAGCGTTGCGGGACAGCCCGACGTGATCACAGGCTTTGTCGCCGGGACAGTGCAGTCGAGCAGCGGCACACTAAGCGGCGGGACAGGGACCGACTACAACTTCGAGGGTCAAGGCACGAACCCGGTCACAGTCACCGGCACCTACTCGGCGAAGCAGTCATTGGACGCCACGGTCGCCTACAGTACGGGCGCGAAGACCGTAGCCCATCAGACGTACGACACCAGCTACGATCAAACACCCTCGTTGCAGGCGATTACAGGCACGTATTGCGGCTGCTCGTCGGGCGAGGCAGGCTCGGATGCCGTCACGCTGACGGTAGACGCCACAGGGGCTATAACGGGCCAAGGGGCAGCGTGCCGGTTCACTGGGAGCGTTCAACCGCACTCGGCAGGCAATGTGTATGACATCGCGCTGACCTTTTCCGGGGACTCAGGCTGTCAGTACCCGAACACCAAAGCGACGGGCATAGCCTTGCTTAGCGGGTCGCAGCAGGTGGTGCATGCCATGCTTGAGACACCCTCGAATGCAGGCATCCTGTTTATCGGCTCGAAGTGAACTGTCCCGCAGCCACGGGACATTTGCTCAATCTTAGGGTGGTTGGAGTCGCACATCCCGGCCACAGGCGGGGATGTGCGACTGCTCAGCGGTAGAGCACTGCTTTCCGGCGCCAGTGCCGCTAGGCAGGTGCAACCACCCACTTCGGAGCGTGCATGCGATATGCCTTCACTTCGACCCGCGCCCGTTTGACGCGGGAGAACAGCCATTCACCCTGGCGTTTGAATGTCGAATAATATGGTGACGCCTCCCCTGAAACTGCTGACACCATGGCCAAAGTTGAAGACGGACTAGCGCGGTTCTATGCACTTTCCGACGGAATTTTTGCCGTCGTCATCACGGTCATGGTTCTGGCGTTCAAGCCACCAACAGGTCACAATTTACTCGCGTTAATCAGCTTATGGCCCGACCTCATCAGTTATGCGGTGAGTTACGCGTTCATCGCCGTGGTCTGGCTGAACCATCACTCCGTGCTGCGGAACGCGCAACGCCTGACCTGCACATTGGCTCTCGCCAACTTCGCCAATCTGTTTGCGATTTCCTTCATCCCCTTTGCCACTGACTGCCTCGCCGAAAGCGAAATGGCGACTTTTCCGCTGACGCTTTATGCGTTGGTCTTTCTGCTGGTGCAGGGCACCTACATGGTCCTGATGTGGGAAAGCTTCTCTCACCTGCCGGACGGCAGTGATGCGCAACCCCGCAAGTGGCAATGGTGCCGCGCGTGGATCATGCTTGCCGTATTTCTCATATCCGCTGCTGGCGTCTTCATGCCGTCTTACTTGCGGTTCATCCTGCTAGCTTCTTTTCTGATCCTGTACTGTCGTCCGGACCCGTTCCAACGCGCGAACTCGACGTCACTCAAAGGCTAGATCTGTGTGAGTCCACCATCCACAACCAGTTCCGAACCCGTCACGAACGCTGCGTCATCACTCGCCAGGAAGAGCGCGGCGGTCGCGATCTCATGCGCTTCGCCGAAACGCTTCAGGGGCACAGCAGCCTGAATTGCGGACCCTGCAGCGGCCAGATCTTTCTCGGACAGGCCGAGTTTTTCATGAAACGGTGTCGCAATCGGACCGGGGCTCACTGCATTGACGCGGATGCCACGCGGGGCCAGCTCTGCGCCGAGTGAACGTACCAGCGAACGGGTCGCCGCTTTTGTCGCGGACAGAATCGACAGACCGGGCGTGCCGACCTCATTGAGGAACGACGTCGTCACGACAATCGATGATCCGCGCGATAGCTGCGGAGCTGCCTTTTGAATCGTGAAGAACACGCCGTTGAAGTTGAGAGCGAACTGCTCGCTGATCTGTTCAGCCGTCACTGCTTCGAGCGGTGCAGCCGTTCCCGCGCCTGCATTGGCAAAGATCACGTCGATGCGTCCGAACGTTTCGACGACATCAGCGATCGCCTTGTCAATCTGCCCAGGGTCGCGCAAATCGACGGACAGGGTGAGCGCGCCTTCGCCGAGCGCGCTGGCGGCATCTGCGAGCCGTTTGGCATGGGTCCCCGTCACGATGACTGTGGCGCCTTCGCTCTGAAAAAGCTTGGCCGCCTCGAGACCGATGCCCGAGGTGCCGCCGGTGATGAGTGCGATTTTGTTCTTGAGCTTCATGACAGACTCCTTGATGTGTGTGACGTATCGGAAACTTCGATCGGCGTTGCGTTGCCGGTACACACACTATCGTCGCTGCCATCTCCGCCGACAAATGAGAACATCTTGCCGGGCCGGAAAGAAAAACTATGCTGCCTGCTGATGGGAAAGCAGAAGGGCGCAACTTTGTGCGGAAATTGACAACAGTGAATTCATCCAGTGGTGCTCGTTACTGAGCGAGTGCGGGCCTACACTGTGTGCACCGGATACGTACAGGACTGTACGCGGGACACCGCCTGGAGAAAAAGCCATGAAAGTTGCTCAATTTATCGTCGCTGCCGCTATCGCAATTCCGGCGGTGTCCTCATTTGCACAGTCGACACCTCCGTCAATGAACGACGATGTGAGGGCGCAAATAGCGCAAGAAACGATGACGTATCGATACGCGGATTCGTCTGATCAAACGCAAGCTGCGATAAATGGTAAGCAGGTGTGGGTGCCGCCACGCCAGATAACTCAAATGAACATGGGGCGTTATTCGCTTTCCGTAGTCCGTCCGTCCTTTTGATAGTCCTTGCTTGTTCTTCTTTTGATTAGTCCACGTTTGCGAGAGCGTCTGTCGCGCGAACCTTCGCCGGCCGGTCGCGCAGCAACAGGGGCATCAAACGCCGGTTGGCTGCCTGCGCCGCCCACTCGCAATACGCGGTGCTGCCGAGCACCCAGCCGTTGAGTGTCGACTGCATCAAGTTATTGACCTCGAGTTCGTCAAGGGGTTGTGCGCCCAGATCGCGGTAAGCCTGGTGGCGCTCGAACGGTGTATTGCCGAGCGTCCGGTAGAGTGGATGGTCCTTGATGAAGCTATCGACACGCAGCCCGATGTGATGCGTGAAGCTAGACCACGGGTAGTTTCCCGGCTCTGCCACCAGGCGGTTGCGTACGGGCGCATGATCGATGACCTGGCTCGCGAGCAGGAAGTACCGCTCGGGCTCAAGCACCGTTGCCCAGTAACCGCCACGCCACACCGAACCGCGGCGTCCATGGCGGCGGTTGAAGGTCTCGACGTAACGACGGCCGACCGCCTGCATCGCCATGGCCACGCTCGACTCGTATGAAGGTGTGACGAGGAACTGTACCGCGTCAGGCATGAGTACCCACGCGTGGACTGCCAGACCGGCGACGCGCGCTGCGTCTGCCAGGCAGGCGAGGAAGTACAGGTAATCTCCTTCGTCCAGAAATGCGGGCCCCGTGAGCCCCTGCAAGATAACGTGCTGCGGTTGTTCTGGGACGTAGTGCCGTGCAAGCCGTGTCATGCTGAATTAACCGGAAATCCGAGGTGAAAAAGCGCTCCGACATGTATCGGACGCGTGACGGTGCTTTAATCAAATTCTATGGGTCATGTGCGTGCGTCTGCATCGCGAATAGGCCTTTTTTCTGGCCTCTTTTCGTTGATTTGCCGATCGCAGCCGGTGTAGCTTTTATGTCACCGCTGAATAGCAGCGCCACGCTACGCACCTCCAGACGCTCTGCGTGCATCCGGCACCAATACATCAGACAGCGCGTCGATCCCGCGGACTCTCCGAACGTTTCCCATAGTTGTCGTAAAAAACGCGGCAGAATAGGATGTGCAGTGCTTTTTATTGCAACCGATTCCCGTGTTTGTCGATCGACAGCCACGAGTTTTGGGGGCAGATACACGACGCGCGCCACCCAGCGAGCGCAGATGTCCGGCGGAATAAAACCGATCCAGGTAAAGTAAATAGAAGTATTGTCTGCGGGGAGGCGGAAGGTGGGCGAGACGAGCACATTCATTCCGGCAGGGCTTTCGCGCTACGTACCGCGACATCTGTTGACGGCGGGAAAGTGCGAAAACCCGGGCGCACGCGATTTCGCAGGCGTTGCGATGATCGTGGACATCGCGGGCTTTACCGAGCTCACCGAAACATTTGCGCGCGAAGGGGTAGTGGGGGCGGAACGCCTGTCAGCGATTCTTGACCGCTACTTCGGCAGAATGACCGGAATCGCGATCGCGCACGGCGGTGACGTTCTGGATTTCGCCGGTGACGCCATTCGGGTGATATGGGAATACGGTGCGACACCGAATGAGACGGCGGTGCTCGCCGTGCAATGTGGCCTGAAACTACAACGTGCGCTACCTGAAATCATGGTGGAAACCGGCGTGCAAATGCGTCAACGGGTCTCGCTCGCGGAGGGCAAACTCACGCATCTGACTGTCGGCGGTATCGGTGGAAAGTGGTACAGCCTGACTGCAGGCGGTCCAGTGGCCGAGGCGGCCGCAGCCAATCATCAGGGTGGTGCGGACGATGTCGTGGTTTGTGAATCGTTGTGGGGCAAGGTAAGGGCACATTTCGACGCACGAACGCTGCTGGGCTGCGGTGCTTCGGTCACGGAAGAGCGCGCTCCCGTGACGGTGCCTTTAGCGCCATCTCTGGAGCTGAGTCCTCCACTTGGCATGCTGGAAAGTTTTTTTGATCGACACTTTCTCGATCGCGTACGCATGGGTGGCGGCCGTTGGTTCGGAGAGTTTAGAAACATCACCACGCTATTCATCGGACTGCCAGGTGTCGATTGCTCTCGCGACAATGCGCTGGACCATCTGCAAGCTGCGGTAGAGTGCACGCAAAGAATACATGAGCGTTTTGGTGGCGCACTCACCGAGCTTTCGGCGGATGACAAGGGAGTAACGCTGCTCTCAGTATTCGGCTTACCGCTGATGGCCCACGAAGACGACGCGGTTCGCGCGGTGGCCGCAGGGCGAGCGCTTGCTGGCGCAATGGGAGAGCGCGGCATTGCGCTCAGCATGGGCATTACCTCGGGACTGGCTCTTTACGCCGATCGCGGCGGCGCCGAGCGCCGCCATGCGGGACTGACAGGTGGAGTAGTGAACCGCGCCGCGCGGCTCATGACCGCTGCGCAGGGCGGCATACTGTGCGATAAGTCGACACGCAATGCAGCGGCGCGCGAGTTTCAATTCGAGGCGCGTGACCCTGTTTCAGCCAAGGGGTTCGCCGAAGTTGTCGCCGTGTGGCAGCCGCGGGCAGGCGCCGCGAGTGAGGTACATTCCTTCGCAGGCGTATCTGTGGGCCGCGAGATAGAGGGCGGCCAATTATCGTCGGCGCTTGACCGGGTGGTCGCCGGTCATGGCGAGGCTATCGCTTTGTGTGGTGAGGCGGGCCTTGGCAAGACACGACTCATTGCAGATATCGCTGCAAATGCGCGTGAGCGGGGAATTTCAGTCATTTGGGGTGCTGGCTTTGCGCTGGAATCGATGTCGGTTTACCATGTTTGGCGACACATCCTCACGCAGCTGCTTTGCGGCGCAGGCAAGTTCGACCCGGCACTGGCGCGCGGTGTTGCTGTCAATCTTGTTGCGGACAACGAAGCTCTGACTTCCTGGCTGCCACTCCTTAACGACATCATACCGTTCCAGTTTGCCGATACCGAAGTCACGCAGGAGATGGTCGGCCACGCGCGCGCCGAGGGCTTACGAATGCTCGTCACAGCACTTGTTTCGCGCTCATCGCACAACACGCCTCTATTGCTGATCGCCGATGATTTGCACTGGTTCGACAGCGCGTCCGCAGCGTTGCTATTGGAACTCGCGATCGCGCGACCGCCAGGTCTTCTACTGCTGGCCGCCACACGGCCTCTCGACGACTCCTCCGCTGTTGAGGCGCATGGCGTTGTGCGCGAGTCGCGCTGCATGGACCTACGCGGTCTAACGCGAGTGGCGTTGGGCGTGTTGATCGCTGACCGTCTGGGTGCGACGGAGGCGACGCACGAGCTTGTCGATTACGTAGTGGGGCGCACTGAGGGAAATGCGCTTTACGCCGAGGAGGTCGTTTCGGCGCTTCACGTTGCAGGTTATCTCGAAGTGACCGACGGTGTTGCCGCGTTTACCGCCGAGGCTGCTAGCGAAGCCAATGTCATGCTGCCTGAGGGATTGCGCGGCGTTATCATCAGCCGGCTCGATACGCTCGGCGCCGCTGAACAGCTCATGTTGAAGATCGCGGCGGTAGTCGGGCAAGAGTTTTCGCTCAAAATGCTACGCGATCTTTTTCCTGGCGCTCAAGGCGCCGCCGATCTCATCGCATTGGCGCGAGTGCTTGAGCGTGAAGACGTCGTGTACCCCGTAGGTGACGAAAGTGACCGCTACCGTTTCAAGCACGTACTGCTGCAGGACGCTGTGTACGAACTGCTGCCGTACGCACTCCGCCAGGAGCTGCATCGCGATATCGCAGACTGGGTCGAGCGCAACGAATCGCATGATCTTGAGCCGCACTTCGCAGCACTGGCGTCCCATTGGGAACGCGGGCTGAAAATCCCCACTGCTGTCACGTACCTCGAGAAGTCTGCAGAGCTTTCATTGAAACACTATGCGAATCGTGACGCCATCAGGCAGGCGGAGCGAGCACTCAGGCTGGCGAAAGAGCATCAGGTGCCGCTGGATCGAGGACGCGAGATGCGCTGCGAGGTGGTTCTCGGGGAAGCCTATAACGAACTGTTTCAGTATGGTGCGGCCAAGCAACACTTCAATCGCGCGCTGATGTGCGCCGGTCGACCGGCACCGCGCTTCGCTGCGGGAATGATCCTGGACGTTGCCTGGCAATTAGCCCAACAATTGAGCGCGCGTGCTGGCCTTATGCGCGGACGGAGCGCAGATCCGCTGCTGCCCTTGACCTCACAGATTCACGAGAAACTCAGCGAAATCGCTTATTTCAACAGCGGCAAGCTGTCTATTCTGCATGCGACGCTGACGTCCCTCAATCTTGCCGAACGCTCCGGAAGCGTGCGTGAGGCGGTGAAAGGCTTCGCCGCCATGGCGATCGGTTTCGCCGGTTCGGATCAACGCTGGCTATCGGAACTCTACAACCGGCGTTCACTGGCGTTGGCCGAGGAGCAGGGCGGCATCGAGGATATCGCCTACGCTAACGTGGTGAGTGGCGTCTACCGGGCGGCCGATGGCCACTGGGAACAGGCCGTGGAATGCTTGACTTACTCGGCGTCACTCTATGCGCGCTTGGGCGCGACCGGACGCTGGCAACAATCGATTGCGGGTTTGTGCGCCGTTGCTCTCGCGCGCGGGCAATTGGCGAATGCAAAGGAGTGGTTGGACAAACTAGGTCCTGCGCGCCGTGACATGCCGGCGCAAATATCGGCTTACCTGCATGGCTTTGATACCTGCCTCGCTCTCGCGCAAGGGGGTCCATTGCAGGAGCTTGCGACCCGCCTCGACAAGGTGATCGGCGCGCGCGAATTAGCGCAGTTTGACCGGATCTTTTGCCAGGGATTGATCGCGGCCTCCTATTGGCGACTAGGTGATCGCACGCGTGCTATCGAGTCGGCTCGAGCGGGTCTCGAGAACTTGTCGGCGGGCGTGCCCGTGGCCTGGTACATCACCGCCGGAATTGCCGGCATTGCGCAAACTCTTATCGATGCGTCGGCGTGCGGATTGGCTAGCCGGCGCGACGCGCAGCGTGCGTGTCGTATTCTCGCGCTATATGCGCGCACGACGAAGGCGGCAGCGCCGCGAGCCGCGTTGCTTGCGGGCCGCCTGGCGGCAGCGCGACATGATAGTCGTCGCGCACTCGCATGCTGGCGTAGAGGACTCGGCGCCGCACGCGCGCTCGGCGCCGGCTATGACGAGGCGTTGCTGCTGTATGAACTCGGCAACCACAGTCCGCACGGCAGTTCCGAGCGAAGCGAATTTTTGGAGCAGGCGCGTGTTCAGTACGAGCGCATTGGAGCGCCGCTATTGCCCACATGAGGACATCGCCGAAGATCCGGCATCGAAAAATCGCTGCCCCTCAGCCGTCTTTCTCACCCTTTATTACGAGCGGATATCCGCTAATCGCACGCGAAGCCTGCATGCCGCCCATGACAGCGGCCTCCACGCAACCGGCATTTAAGCCCGTCTTGAGCCAATCGCCTGCGAGATAAAGATTGCTGAAGCCGGATGCCTCACTCGTTAGCCGGTACTGTGTGCTATCCACTACCGACAGCACGTAAAGCTCGGAAGGGTTGACGTTCGCGCGCCAATACTGTGCGTCGAAACGCGCTTCTCCGCTAGTGTCACGCGGATCGATCAATACTTGCCAATCGAACGAGTCTCGTGTCGCCACGGCGGGCCATAAGTTAAACACCTGCTGCCGCAGTTGGCCAAGCGCACTCAGTTTCACTTGTCCGGTGCAACGCGTGGGGAAACCGGTATCGGTACGAGGCGGAAAATCAGGAGTCGGGATTGGACTGCAAAAGTAAGACACGCTTTGTGGCGCGTGATTAGGCGGCCAAGCTTCCCGAGCCAGCAATTGATTCATCGGTGTCGAGGTATCGAAGGGCTCGCTGAACGAGCTCAATACCGGTTCCTCTCCGCCGGAGCCAAAAACGGTCCAACCGAGTTCTCGGGTATTCTTGCTTAGCCATATTTGATAGGCCCGCGTCGCAACCGTCCTGACGTTATCGCTGGCCGCTTTGAGGGCGACGCTTTTCGCGAGGAGCTTCGGGCAGACATGCGGCAGGGAGCCGACCGACAGTCCCAGGACAACTTTATCGAAATCCACTCCGCGCTTTAGACGCTTAACAGGCAGCGGCTGGCCAAAGTCCGCATTAAAATTTTGCGCCCACTCGCTCCAGTGGGACTCCAGGTTCACCTTATTGGCTTGCAGTGAGTGCGCCTGAGCCGCGTCGATCTGCTCATAGTTCGGGGCGCTCGGCCAACACTCCAAAGCGCCGATATTAACCAGCGGGTTGTATTCCGTTACACCCTCTGCGAGGGTCACCTGTTGGGTTATTACGATTTCACCCACGCCATCGCCGTCAGGAATCAACTCGTCGACACTGTGGAAGAACTGGAAATTCACGCCGCGCTGCTTCAAGACCTGATACAGAGGCGTGAACACGGTGTCGCCCATGCCGGCCTGCATTTTCCAGATGAAGCCGCCGTGATAGCCGATAGCAATTCGCAAGATGCCTCGCAGCATCGTTCCGGCCTCAATGTTCGGGCGGCTTGTGTCTCCATCGATATAAGCGAACACCAGGTCGTAGAGCGCCCGAACTGGCGCAGAATCAATCGTGTAGGTTTCGTTGGCGCCGTACTTGCGCAACCAGTCGCGATATTCGATGTTATTGATGACGTCGAAGCCGTTGTGCAAGACGCCGTCCGCGTGCATGCCGATCAGGCTTGTGACGGCCAGATCAATGCAAATGAAGAGACGACGCGCGTTGTCGTCAGTGTCCAGACGATGGGCGACATGCTCGAGCAGAGACGTCTGAATCGCCTGCAGCTCGGTCACTAGAAATAAGTGATCCCGTTTTTCCCGGAGATGGAGCACTTCGGGCAGGTGCTCCACGAATCCCAGGAAGGTTTTCCAGATGTTCGTGGCGTCCCTTCCAGGTTCCGTGTGGGCGGCGTCAGACAGATGTTTGCCGAGATCATGCAGCCATTGTCGAATCCACGCTGTCAGCGTCGCAAAGATTTTCGGAACTGTTATTTCCTCGTTATGTTCTCCTGGGACGCCCGGTTTCTCCGGTACCTCAATCGGCCAGAACTTAAAACTGCCTTTGATATTTTCCGTGAGCACAATGTAATTCTGTGGCTTAAAAGCGTCCTGCCAGGTTGCAAGCGGCGCAGAGGCGGGTCGTTTAAGGGCGCTGTAGGCCTTTTGCATCAGGGCAAAGCCGTTGTCGTAAAAGCCGAACCACAAATGCAGGCCGTGCTCTTCGATGCGCTGCCCAAATTCAGCGTTGCGTCCGCTTGCACATTTCCCACCCAGGCGCCAACCCATTTGGTAAACGGTTATGTCGTAACGATCTTGCCAGTTTGACTGCTCGGTAAGATAAAACGCAGCAGTCATTGCGCCCGGGCCGCCGCCGAGGATGGCAATTTTCTGCGGGCTGGCTGCAGTGGCCTGGACCAATTCTTCGCCGGCCTCGACGGTGAAGTCCATGTTGATGTGGAAAGGGAGTAATACAGGCTGCGTCCCGAGTTGGAGTCCCAGAGTCTCATCTAGCTGGAAAGTGTCAAACTTATGCAACGTGCACTCATACGTATAGCCAAGTAACTTCGCGCTGTACACTTTATCTATCGTGGCAGGCGCAACGACGACTGCCTGATATACCGCCTTAAGGCCACTGGCGTCTGGGAACTGCTTGAGAAATATTTGATCGATGCGGGGTCGTAAAAGCAGGGATTCCAGATCTTCGAGTCCCGCTTCGTCAAGGGCAAACAGGTCCTGCTCCGCGCGCAGAATTTTCAAACCCTCGCCTAAAACGTCGAGGAACCCAAGCAATGGCCGATGCGCTTTCTCCGTATTGGTTGCAGCGATCTCTATCAGAGGGTGGATGTCCAACTGTGTTTCCGGGCTGTAGGGTTCCCATCCTTCGGAGAAAAACTTGAATGCCAGCGGATCCGCGCCCGGTTCTGGCATGCTGAATTTGCAGATATTCTTTGGATAGCCGAAGACTTCACGGCCTATGGAAATGGCCATTGGCACGTCGACCCATGTATAAGACGGGTAAAAGAAGACGTGATGCAATTTTGTGACGCCGTTATTCTTCTCGATTTGCCCAACCATGATCCACGGGATAATGTCGACTTCCTTACCCCAGCCCTTGTTGTGATCGGCGGGGAAGCTCGATTGGGCATGCTGCACGCGCGTGAATGTGAGCATGATGTAGGGCGATATCACCTGAAACAGCATCTGATTGGCGGCGACCCGATTGAGCGTCGCATCGACCGTTGCCTGCAACTTCGCCAAGTCCCCTTTGATGAAGAAGCCATACATGTCGGATGCGTTGAGGTGCATGGGCGTATGCTGCACCGGTGAGCCGCTGGTGTAGATGTACGGCGGGCGTTCCGTCATTTCTCTCCCTCCTCTGAGGCTCCAACGACGGGTCTATCTTCAGGGCATTGTAGGCGTAGACTCTAGCCTTTCATAATCCTTGACTTCTGTGCTGACCGGCAGCGGCGCACGTTTTCACGTGGTCCGATGTTTTGCGGCGGTTCGCTCACGTGTGCGGATTCAACTGATGATTGGCACGGCGGCTTGCCCCTAACGGTGGCCTTTCGTCTATAACAAATAGCGATGCGCCAATGGACCGCTGCGGGTCCCGTTTTTTTGCTCTGGCGAATGTTCATACGAAATACAAGGCGCAGGCGAATGTGAGTTCACCGATTCCAGAAGAAGTGAGGCATATGCTGATCATTTTCGTCGCACCGGCCGGGTTGTTTCGCGAAGGCGTAGCACGCCTGCTCGGGGATCTCGCACCGTACACCGAGGTGAAATGTGTCGACTACGGGACGAGTGCTGTCGAAAGCGGGTTGAGCGCCGATCTGCTGGTATTGGACGGCGACCACAAGAGCGACGCGCTCGACACGGCAGCCGCGTGGCGTCGCAGCATTCCGGGTTTGCCAGCCTTTGCGCTACTGACGGAGGTCGATCAGCGCACTATCGACACCTTCATTGCCGTCGGTGTGACTGGCTGCCTGAATAAAGCAGAGTCCGCAAGCGCGCTTTTAGGTGCGCTGCGGGTCGTGCTGGCCGGCGCCACCTCCTTGCCGCCTACGCTGCTCGCGTTCGCGAACAACATAGCTGCGCCTTCTGCGGCGCAAGCGTCGTCACGCGCCGCTGCGGCATCCCGCGCCGACACCTGCGTGCTCACGCCGCGCCAGATCGACGTCCTGGCGCTCGCGGCACGCGGGGAATCGAACAAGTCGATCGCCCGGCAGCTCAACATTGCGGAAGGGACAGTGAAAGTGCATCTGTACACGGTGTACAAGGCGCTGAAGGTCGGTAGCCGCGGGCAGGCAAGCATCGCGGCCGCGCGGCTGGAGAAGGTTGGCGATGCGCAGCTTCATCATGCGCTCGATGCGCAGCTCAACATAAAACGGCTGCTCTCCCATTTGCCCCCCAGCCACTTCAGACGTGGTGACGTGTTGTTCCACAAGGACGCGCCGAGCGATGCGCTCTACTACATTGTGCGCGGGACGATTGGTCTTCAGGAGATCGATGTCGAAGTGGGAGCCGGCACGATACTGGGAGAAATCGGACTGTTTTCTCCGGGCCATCGCCGCACTTGCACGGCCGTTTGCAAGAGCGACTGCGAATTGCTGATGGTTTCGGCGACCGACGCTATGCGGATGTATTACCAGGACCCCGAGTTTGCGACCTACCTGATCCGTCTCATCACGCGCCGGCTGGAGGCCGACAAATCGCGTTCGAAGCAGTAATTCTGCGGCGCGATTCGAGGGCCGGTCTTTAACGCCGGCTTGCCGTTGTCTGCGCCTGCCCAAATCAGGTGCTCAAGGGATGCTCAATTGCCTTTATAGAGTTCCTGTAGGCGCGCCGCCTGGCCATCCTGCTGTGAGCGCACGAGGTCTTGATAGACGTCTGCCCGGGTTTTTGCATGAAACATGGCAGGGCCGCCAGACATGGAGTTTGCAGAAGCGTCCGGACCTTCCGAATTCACTGCGCTAGCCTGCGTTGCGGTCGTCGGATCTGCGGTGGTGTCTTGCGCGTTGGCGTGCCAGGCGTACATACAGAGTAGCCCACCAGCGACGAGTAGGGCTGTTTTCATGTGAATCTCCTTGCGAAAGCATTGACGCAACATCCGGTTGCGACTAACCGGTGCAAACCCGCGAACCGCGTTCGACAGGGATGACCAGGCGCGCCTGCTTGCGAGCCACACGAGCATCGGCAGATAGGCATGGAAGTTTGCGCACGCTGCAGGTTCGACCCAGTATCGTTCTAGAATCTGGGTTCGCCTATATCACTTTGGTGGTAGATGCACGCCCTTCCTGTACCATCTACCGATCAAATTCTACTAACGTCGGCATGAGTACAGACAGCAAATCCCAAGATCCGCTTTCATCGTCCGGACCCATTCGGATGGCAGACGTCGCCCGCCTCGCGGGCGTGTCGAAGATGACGGTCTCGCGGGTTCTCACCGGACAGCATGTCGGCACCGAGACGCGCGAGCGCGTGCTGCGCGTCGTCGCGGAAACCGGCTATGTCGCCGACGCGAGCGCCGGTGCGCTATCGTCGGGACGGTCGAATTTTGTCGTCGTGCTGGTGCCGTCTCTTTCCAGTTCCAACTTCTCGGACATGGTGCGTGGGATCAACGACGTCGTCGAATCGCGCAACCTGCAACTGCTGCTCGGTAATACTGATTACCTGCTGGAACGCGAGGAAGCGCTGATCAAGACGCTGCTGCGCTATCAGCCGCGCGGCATCGTGCTGGCAGGCAGCCACCATACCGACGAGGCGCGCTCGCTTTTGACTCGGGCGCGGATTCCGGTAATCGAAACGTGGGAGTTGCCCCGGCATCCGATCGACCGCGTCGTCGGCTTCTCGAACGCCGAAGCAGCGGGCGCCATGGTGCATTATCTCTACGCACGGGGTTATAAGCGGATCGGCTTCGTCAGCAGTGCGTCAAAACTGGACCTGCGTGGCATCGCGCGGCGGCGAGGGTATCTGAACGCGGTGCGCGCAGAGGGCCGCCATGAGGCACGTGATATCACGCAAACCGAATGGACCACCGACATGGCGCACGGTCTTGCGATGGGACATGGTGCAGCGGCGCTCGGCCTGTTGCTCGAACGCTGGCCCGATACCGACGCGGTGATGTGTGCGAGCGACATTCACGCGTTCGGCGTGATCATGGCCTGCCATCGGCGCGGCCTCGTCGTCCCCCGCGATATCGCGGTGGCGGGGTTCGGCGATTTCGAAGTGTCGCGGCATTGCTATCCAACCATCACCACTATTGCCGTCGATCCATACGGCATCGGCCATGCGGCGGGTGAGTCGCTGCTCACCGCGGTCGACGAAATCGACCATGGCGCGAAACCGAGCAAATCACGCCGCGAGAAGGACGCGCCGGCGCGCGAGCGGCGCGAGACGCCGAAGCTCGTCAAAATCCACTACGAGGTCGTGCAACGCGAGAGCGCGTGACGACCTCTTGACGACCCCTTGAAGCATCAATGATTGTGTCGCGACTCCCCGCGCGTTTCAATAATGTTCAGATACAGCGTGGCGGGTTCGAGGCACGCGCCCGTGCCTTGCTGCCCCACCATGCTGCGGTAGATCTCCTCCCATGGCGTCTTGTGCTCTAGCTTGGGTAGCGTGTACGCGGCTCTGCGCTGTGCCATCTCTTCGTCCGGAATGAGAACGTCGACCTTGCGTGAGTTGAGATCGATCCGCAAACGGTCACCCGTTCTCAGCAGTGCCAGGTTGCCGCCTACTGCAGACTCTGGCGAGACGTTGAGGATGGACGGACTCGCAGACGTGCCGCTCTGACGGCCATCGCCCAAGGTCGGCAGCGTATCGATGCCGCGTTTGATCAACGCCGCAGGCGGTTGCATATTGACGACCTCAGCGCCACCCGGATACCCAACCGGCCCGCAATTGCGAATCACCAGCACCGAATGATCGTCGACACCGAGTTCCGGATCTTCGATCCGCGCGTGATAGTCCTCAGGCCCTTCGAATACGATCGCCTTGCCTTCGAACACTTCCGGATGTGCCGGGTCGGAAAGGAAGCGTTTGCGGAACGCCTGATCGATCACGCTGATCTTCATCACCGCGCTATCGAACAGGTTGCCCGACAGCACCACGTAGCCGGCTGCTTCCCTGAGGGGCTTATCGTAGGCGCGAATCACCTCGCGGTCAGGTTCTGCAACCACCGCAAGATCCTCTTCCAACGTGCGGCCCGTGACGGTACGCACACTGCCGTCCAGCTTGCCGGCTGCAAACAGCTCACGCATCACGGCGGGCACGCCGCCCGCGCGATGGAACGCCTCGCCGAGGAAGCGCCCCGCAGGCTGGCAGTCCACCAGAAGCGGTATGTCAGGACCGAGGCGCTGCCAGTCATCGAGCGTGTGCTCGACACCCATATGACGCGCAATCGCGATCATGTGAATCGGACAGTTCGACGATGCGCCAAGCGCGGCCGCTGCCACGACCGCGTTTTCGAACGCACCCTTGGTCATGATGTCGGACGGGCGCAAATTCTCGACGACCATGTCGACGATCCGCTTGCCGGTCTGATACGCGATCCAGCCGCGTTCACGATGGGGCGCCGGAATCGCAGCGCAGTTAGGCAGAGACATGCCAAGCGCCTCGGCGAGTGAATTCATCGACAGCGCCGTTCCCATTGTGTTGCAGTGCCCGGCGGAGGGGGCTGAAGACGACACCTCTTCAATAAACTGCTCGTAGCCGATTTCACCGGCCGACAGGCGCTTGCGCGCGTCCCAGATCACCGTGCCGGAACCCGCGAGCTTGCCCTTCCACCAGCCGTCGAGCATCGGTCCGCCGGACAGCACGATTGACGGAATATTGACGGTGGCGGCCGCCATCAGACACGCGGGCGTCGTCTTGTCGCAACCAGTGGTGAGCACCACACCGTCGATCGGATAGCCGTGGAGGATTTCCACGAGGCCGAGATACGCGAGATTGCGATCGAGCGCCGCGGTGGGCCGCTTGCCGGTTTCCTGGATCGGATGCACCGGAAATTCAAGCGGAATGCCGCCCGCGTCGCGAATGCCGTCGCGTACGCGCTGCGCGAGCTGCAGATGATGGCGATTGCATGGCGCGAGATCGGAGCCGGTCTGTGCAATGCCGATGATCGGCTTGCCTGACTGCAATTCCTCACGCGTAATGCCGTAGTTCATATAGCGCTCGAGATACAGCGCGGTCATGCCGGGATCCGAGGGATCGTCGAACCAGCGACGGCTACGCAGGCGTCGTTCGGACGTACCGTCGTCGCTCTTCGGGTTATCGTGGGATGAAGTGTCGTGAGACATGATGTCGTCCGGTAGATGTGTGGGGGAGAGCCGCCGATGCGCCGCCTGGTGCGATAGTTAAGGAAAGTCCGTTCGTCGAAGATGTTGCGCCGCGCAATATTAATGAGGATGCCATCCGGTCCTGGCGCATCCAGCACGTCGCGACCGAATTACCCGCAACTCCGCATTGTGCGTGCTATCTGCTCATGTTAGGGTGGGCTTCTTAGTTATCGGTAACCATAGCTTAACCGAAGGCCAGTGAAGCGAAATGAAAAATTCGGCTATAGAGATCTATGACGAACGTGCCCGCGATCTGCTGGCGAGCGATGCGAAGCTGGAGAAGCTCGCCACCGGCTGCATATGGAGCGAGGGCGCGGTCTGGATGCACGAGGACAACGCCGTGCTATGGAGCGACATTCCAAATAACCGGATGATGCGCTGGCACCCCGACGAGGGCGCGAGCGTCTGGCGCGATCGCGTGGAATTTACGAACGGTCATTACCGTGAAGCGGACGGCAGCCTGCTGCATTGTTCTCACGGACAGCGTGCCGTGATTCGCACTCGATTCGGCCCGAATCTTGGCCAGCCTGTCGATGAGATCGTCGTGGATCACTACCATGGCCGACGCCTGAATTCGCCTAACGACGTAGTCGTGAAAAGCGATGGAACGATATGGTTCAGCGACCCGCCTTACGGCATCTTGTCCGACTACGAGGGGCATCAATCTGCCCAGGAAATGCGGGGCTGCTACGTGTTTCGATTCGATCCGCGCGATAAAACGCTGGACGTCATGACGGATCTTCTGATTTGCCCGAACGGACTGGCATTTTCGCCGGACGAGTCACTGCTGTACGTGTCGGACACGTCAAAGATCCCGTACGGTGACAAAGGCTTCCACAATATCCGCGTGTTCGATGTCGTAGACGGCCGGTCTTTGACCAACGCCCGGATCTTCACGACCATCGCCGATGCAGAGGGCTTGCCAGACGGATTTCGCCTGGACAGCCGGGGTTGGGTTTTCACCAGCAGCGCAATCGGGATACAGGTCTTCCATCCTGACGGCACGAAGCTTGCACTGATCCCTGTACCGGAGAAGGTGGCGAACCTGACCTTCGGCGGTGAGAGCCGTGACACGATGTATATCGTGGCATCAACGTCTCTGTACCGTATAAAAGTGAATGCGCAAGGTATACAGCGCCCGTAAGGGATGATTCACAGCGGGCGCCGAAAACCATCACCCTCAGGTTACCTAACCTAACCTCGCTTCAATCGCGACACCGCGTGGCCAGCTAGCCACGCGGCTCATCGACCCAGGTTTCAGTGCGTGCTGTGTTCGCCGTTGCTCGCGACGAGCGCCGGCGTTGCCGCCACTTGAGCGAGTTCGTCGCTCGACCATCCGCCGCCTAGCGCATGCAGAAGCTGCACGTTCGCGCTTAGCTGACGGGTCTGGACGTCGAGCACGCCACGCTGTGCGTCGAGCTCCACGGTCTGCGCCTCTACGACGTCGAGGTAGCCAACGGTGCCTTGCTTGTATTGGCGCAACGCGAGATCCACGGTGGTTTGTGCCGACGCGGCTGCGTCGCGTTGCTCGTCAAGCGCGGTGCCGAGGTACGACAGCAGGGCGAGGTTGTCTTCAACCTGCTGGAATGCGGACAACACCACGCCGCGATAACGCTCGCCGGCTTCGTCGGTTGCTGCCTTGGCGGCATCGAGTCTTGCGCGACGGAAGCCGCCGTCGAAGATGTATTGCACGAGCTGTGGACCTATCGCCCAAAACGCATTAGGTGCGCTAACCAGTCCGGCGTAGGCCGCGCTTTGCACACCCCCTTGCAGTCCAAGGGTGATGTCCGGGAAGTAAGCGGCACGCGCTACACCAATCTGTGCATTGGCCTCCGCGACCCGGCGCTCCGCTGCCGCAACATCGGGCCGGCGCTGCAGCAGCATGGAGGGCACACCCGTGGGAATAGCGGGCAATGCGATAGCAGCGGTCTGCTGCGGCAGACTGAATTCCGAGGCTGATGTGCCGACCAGTACGGCGATGGCGTGTTCGAGCAGCGCCCGTTGAGCGAGGTTCTGCGACAGTTGCGATTTCGCCGACGAGAGCTGCGTTTGCGCGCGCGAAACATCGAGGCCGGACACGATGCCGCTGCCGTGTAATGTCTGCGTGAGTTGCAGCGCCTTGGCGAACGCCACCTCGGTCTGGCTCAACAGTTCGGTTTGCTGATCGAGTCCGCGCAACTGGACATAAGTGTCCGCGAGTTCGACCTCCAGGCTGAGCTGCACTGACGCCAGATCGGCCTTGGTCGCCTGCGCTTCATCCTTGCCGGCTACCACGGAGTCGCGTACGCGGCCCCATAGGTCGAGGTCGTATTTGACGGAGGCACCGAGCGTGACGGAGTTGTAGTCCGCCGGCCCATTGCCACGCAACGGGGCGGTGTCGGACTGGCGCTCGCGCAGCGGCGCGCCGCTCACGCTCACGGTCGGATAAAGTCCGGACTCGACTTGCGCCACAAACGCCTGGGCCTGCCGATAATGGTCGTACGCAGCGCGCAGATCGGTGTTGTTGGCGAGCAGGCGCGTTTCGAGGTCGTCGAGTTGTGCGTCGCCGTACATCTTCCACCAGCCGTTCCGATCGATCTGGTCGGCAGGTTGTGCGCTGGTCCACGGTCCAACCGTCTTGTATTGCGCGGCGATCGGTGTCGATGGCACCTGGTATTTCGGTGCGAGCGAGCACGCGGAGAGCGCGACCACGCCTGATAGCAGCGCCGGAAGTCCATACTTAACCATGTGCCGCCGCCTTCTTGTCAGCCGCCGTGGCAACCTGCACGTGGTCGCCGTCGACGAGCCCGTCGGGCGGTGTATCGATCACGCGATCGGTTGCGGCGAGCCCCGCGCCAATCTCCACCGAGTCGCCGAGGTCGCGGTTGATTTTCACATGCTTGAACTGCACCTCGTCGTTCGCGCCCAGTGTCGCGACCGTGATGCCGCGGCTATCGAAAACCAGTGCGCTAGCCGGGACCCGGATCGCATCGGCGGAGACGGGCAGGGTGAATTTCAGGCTGGCAAAACCGCCGGGCAGCAACTTGCCGTTGGCATTGTCGACCAGCAATTGCACGAGTGTCGTGCCTGAATTCGAATTGACCGAATCAGCCGCGGCCACGACGCGCGCGGTGAACTGCTGGTCCGGATACTCGGGCACGGTCAACGTGGCGGTCGTGCCGTCATGGATCGCCGGGGAGTAGTTCTGCGGCACCTGTACGTACACGCGCAACTGCTTGACCTCGGACACTGCGAACAGCTCCTGGCCGACACCGCCGCTGCCGGCATTCACCAGCGCGCCGACGTCGGTGTCGCGGGCTGTCACCACACCGTCGAAGGGCGCCACGATGTGCGCGAAGGCCTTGGTGGCAACGAGACGATCGACATTGGCCTTGGCCGCTGCCGCGATCGCGGCTCTCGCGGTGTAGTCGGCGGTGCGTTGGTCGACGTCTTGCTGGGCGACGGAATCGGTGCCGCGCAGCGCTTCCCAGCGCTTGGCCGTGGTTCCCGCAACCAGCGCATTCGCCTCGGCACTCTGGAGATCGGCACGTGCCTGCACCAGTTGCTGGTCGAGCTCGGGGGTGTCGATTTCAGCGAGCACCTGACCTGCTTTGACATGTGCACCGATATCGACATTCCATGACTTCAGATAGCCGCTGACCTGCGCGAAGATCGGTGCCCGCGTATAGGCCTCGAGGCGTCCGGGCAGTTGCAGCGACGGGCCGTTGGCATCGTGGATCGGCTGGATCAGCGTGACGGTCTGCACCGCCTGGGCATCGGTCCAGGTCTTCAGCTTGCGGGCGTCTTCGGCGCGCAGCGTGATGCCCGCAGCGACGATGCCGAGGACGACCAGGATGCCGACTACGCCCGCAACCCTGAGCGGACGGCGCGACGGCGGATTAACGGGGAAAGCGGAATCAGACGACATGTGCAGGACCTCCCGAGACGGCTGCCGGGGTAGCTGCGCGCCCGGGGCGCGCATGGACGATACAGAAAATAACGGGGACGAGGAACAGCGAAGCGGTCGTGGCGAACATCAGGCCGCCAATTACGGCACGGCCGAGCGGCGCATTTTGCTCGCCGCCTTCGCCGAGCGCGAGCGCCATCGGCGCCATACCGATGATCATGGAAAGCGCGGTCATCAGAACCGGACGGAAGCGCGTAAAGCCCGCTTCAAGCGCGGCCTTGAATGGATCGCCGTGTTCTGCAAGACGCTCGCGGCAGAAGCTGACCACCAGAATCGAGTTGGCCGTGGCCACCCCCATGCACATGATGGCCCCGGTCAGCGCCGGCACCGAGAGGGTGGTGTGGGTCGCGAACAGCATCCAGACGATGCCCGCCAACGCGGCTGGCAATGCGGTCACGATCACGAACGGATCGGCCCAGGACTGGAAATTGACCACGATGATCAGATAGATCAGCACCACCGCACCGAGCAGGCCGAACAACATACCGGCAAAGGCACTGTTCATGGTCTGCACCTGACCCAGCAGTGCGACGGTCGAACCCTTGGGCAACGTGTCGGCGTTTTCGTGCACGATGCGCTGGATATCGGAGGCCACCGCGCCGAGGTCGCGATCCTGGGTGGTCGCGAAGATCTCGACCATCGGCTGGATGTTGTACTGGCTGACCACCTCGTTGGTGCTGGTGCGTTGGACCGTCGCGAGACCACCGAGGATCTGCGGGGTGCCGCCCCCGCGCGCGGTGATCGGCAGGTTTTGCAGCGCGGCGAGCGAATCGAGACTGTATTGCGGCGTTTGCATCACGATCGGATACGACACACCGTTCGCATTGTTCAACCAGAACGTGGGCGCGACCTGGCTCGACCCCGCGAGGTTCACCACCATGCTGTTGGTCACGTCGCCTTCGCTGATGCCGACCAGTTGCGCGCGCGTGCGGTCCACGTCGACGTTGAAGGTCGGATTGGCATGCGACTGCGCGATTCGTGCATCGACCACGCCCGGCACATCGCGAACCTCGCGCAGGATACGGTCGGCATAGGCGAAGTTGGCGTCGAGGTTGTTGCCGCGGATCTGGAGATCGATCGGCGCGGGCGAACCGAAGTTCAGGATCTGACTGATGATGTCAGCCGGCGGGAACGAGAAGGTGACGCCGGGGAATTCCCGCGGCAATTTCTCGCGCATCTCGCGCACATACTCGTCCGTCGGACGATGGCCTTCATTCAGCGCAATCTGGATGTCGCCGTCCTGCGAGCCAACCGTGCCGGTGTTGTTGTAAGCAGTGTTGATGCCGCTCACCGGCAGGCCCATATTGTCGACCACGGTGCCAAGTTCGGCCGGCGGAATGATCTCGCGAATCGCTCCTTCGACATTCGCGAAGATCTGCGCGGTCTTCTCGACGCGGACGCCAACCGGGGCGCGCACGTGCATCAGGATCTGTCCGGAGTCGACCGCAGGAAAGAAATTGCGGCCCAGGAAGGGCACCAGTGCGAAGGAGAGAATCACAAAGCCGAGAAAGCCGATCACGAACGGACGCCGGTGCGTCAGCGCCAGCTCGAGCAAACCATGGTATTTGGCGCGTACTTTTTCAAAGCGCGCTTCGAAGCCGCGCTGGAAGCGCCCGAGCGGACCCGGGCTCTTCGACGCATGCTCGTGTTCGCCTTGCACGTGCTGTTTCAGCAGGTACTTGGCCATAGTCGGCACGAGGGTTCTCGACAGGATGAACGACGAGATCATCGCGAAGATCACCGCTTCGGCCATCGGCACGAACAGGAAGCGAGCGACGCCGTTCAGGAAGAACATTGGCACGAACACGATACAGATACACAGCAGCGAGACGAACGCCGGCGTGACGATCTGCGCGGCGCCGTCGAGAATCGCGGTCTCCACCTCCTTGCCGTGCTCCAGGTGCCAGTTGATGTTTTCGATCGTGACCGTCGCATCGTCGACCAGAATCCCCACCGCGAGCGCTAAACCGCCGAGCGTCATGATGTTCAACGTCTCACCGAGCGCGGACAGGGTGGCAATGGAGCCGAGAATGGCGAGCGGGATGGAGGTGGCGATGATGATGGTCGAGCGCCAGCTGCCGAGGAACAGCAGAATCATCAGGCTGGTCAGCACGGCCGCAATCACGCCTTCGCGCGCCACGCCGGAAATGGCGGCGCGTACGAACAGCGACTGGTCGCCGATCGGATCGATCTGCAGATTGTCCGGCCACGAGGCTTTCCCCGCGGCGACCTGAGCCTTGATGCCGGAAATGATGCCGAGCGTGGAAACCGAACCGTTCTTGAGCACCGACATCAGCACGGAACGCTTGCCGTTGACGTGCACAATATTGGTCTGCGGCGGGCTGCCGTCGCGAACGCTGGCAACGTCACGGATATACACGGTGGTGCCGTTGACCGCCTTGATAGGCAGATCGCCCAAGGCCTTGATCTGTGACGGTGCATCGTTCAGTTGCACCGTGTATTCGTAGTCGCCGATCTTTTCCGTCCCCACCGGTGTAATCAGGTTCTGGCCCGCCAGTGCATTGGCGACGTCCTGGGCGGACAAGCCGCGCGCCTGCATGGAAGCTGGGTCGACGTCGATCTGCACCTGGCGCGTCTTGCCGCCGAACGGGTACGGAATAGCCGCGCCGGCGACCGTCACCAGAACCGGCCGCACTGCGTTCAGGCCAAGGTCACCGAGATTCTGTTCGGTCAGCCCCTTGCCGGACAACGCCAACTGGATGATCGGCACCGTCGACGCGTTGTAGTTCAGGATCAGCGGAGGAGTCGTACCCGGCGGCAACTGGCGCAACTGGGTTTGGGCGACCGCCGTCACCTGGGCGTTCGCCGTGCTGATATTCACGCCCGGCTGGAAGAAGATCTTGATGATCCCAAAGCCGGATACCGACTCCGCCTCGATATGCTCGACGTCGTTAACGGTGGTGGTAAGCGTGCGTTCGAACGGGGACGTGATCCGGCCGACCATCTGGTCAGGCGGCAGGCCGGTGTATTGCCACACCACGCTGATCACCGGAATCCTGATATCCGGGAAAATGTCCGTGGGCGTCTTCATCGCGGACAGGGGGCCGATGATGAGGATGAAGATCGCCAGAACGACGAAAGTATAGGGTCGCCGCAGGGCGATACGGACTAGGCCGAGCATGTGGGTTCCAAGGCTTGGAGGAAGACGTTGTTGCGCGTGTTGCAGGCGTGGAGAGAGTCCCTAGCCTGAGCCAAGGCAGAATGTACACAAAGCCCGAAATTACTGCTGATGGGAAAATAAAACCCCAGGCAAGATAAGGTCGTCACCAGGCTTTCACAACGTGCTGATGTTCGTCGCCTGCCGGCAGCAAAATCAGATCGGGGGCTCCTGGCAAACATGGCGCAAACATGACTTGTAAGTATAGGAATACGAATGACCTCGTGATGCGATGCGCTGTGAGGCGCTTTTGACGGCGCTATCCGTTCCAATAGCGCTTTGCAATGTTCGAGTCGAGCTTTCAATCTGGCAGGCATTGGCCGCTGCATAGGCGGGTATTAGTTTGACGTCACAGCGTTAAGGCGTGGCAGCGTAATAGGCGATAAATCATTTGAAAACGTGTTTTTCACACAATACTGTTGTGTGAAAAACAAGTGGACTGCAATTGGGCGCTCTGGTGAGCTTGCGAAAGCGGATAGGGTGGACTGCGGATTAGGAAGTCTTCGCCATTGCGCGGGTATCTGTTTCGCTTTTGGCATAACTATTTTCCGCGAAACTGGCGTTATCGTAGCGCCCTTAAGTCTCTAAAATCATCGGCGTCGCTATTCAGGAATTCACGGGCCGCCAATGTACGGCCTCGCCTGGCCGCGACGACATGACGTTGCACTCAGTGCGCCTTGGACGCGAGAGGTCCAGGGTGTGCCGTGCAGCGCTGCCGCAAGGCAGATGTCTCCGAGAAACACTTTTGCCCGCCCATAGAGGCGGGCGTTTTTCTTGGGCGAGCGTATCCGCCCGACAGGATAGTCGCTTGTCAAAGATGCCGCATGCCAGTTCCGCAGCGCCATTGAAAAATGCCGGCCAGCTTTTGGCTGGACGGCATTTTCTCGGTGTCACTTCGATACTGCTGCGATGCTGATATCCGCTTAGAACGTGTGACGGATACCTGCAGTCACGGCAACCTGACTGTTGGTAGCCGATGCCGCCGACAGTCCGTTGATCATCGCGCCAATCGAAGCACCGTCTTCGGTCACGTGCTGATATTCGCCTTGCATGTACAGCTCGGTGCGCTTGGACAGCAGATAGGCTAGCTGAACATTGACCTGATTCCACTTCGGATCGGCACCATTGAGGCTGCCGTCGGTGTACGTATAGGCGCCGGCGACGCTAATGGCCGGGGTGATGGAGTAATGCCCGTTCACTTCATAGTTGTTGAAACGGGCGCTCCCGCCATCCAATGCAATACCGCCGGTCACGCCGGACTGGCTCGCGGAAATCCCGAATGCCTGGTTCAGCAACGTCTGCGTAAAGACGAATCCTGCCGTGGCCGGGCCGAACACGTATTTGACGCCGGCACCCCAGGTGCGCTGGCGGCCTGCGAAGAACGTGTTGTCGCCGTCGAGTGCGCCGTTGGTGTTCGTGATGGCCGCCGACGTGACGTCGCTGTTCAGTTGCAGGTAACCGGCCGCGACGGTCAGGCCTGCGTAGTTATACGAAGCGCCAAAGCTGTACGCGCGGTTGTTCGCAAAGTCGCCCGCTTCGTTCGAGAAGCCGTACAACGCGCCGAATTTGAAGCCACCGTAGTTGATGCTCTGGAACTTGACCGAGTTGTCGACGCGGAAATCGTTGTCGAGGTTGTCGTTGTCGAACGGGTGCGCGAAGAACGTGCCGCCGTATTGCGTGCCGGTCAGTGCCAGCGGGCCGAGGTAATCGACCACGCTGTCGTACTGGCGACCTAACGTGACGGAGCCGTACTGGTTGCCCGACAGGCCGACAAACGACTGGCGGCCAAACAGGCGGCCGTTCTGACGCAGTGCGCCGTTGGTGCCGTTAAAACCGTTTTCCAACGTGAAGATGGCGTTTAGCCCGCCGCCCAGGTCCTCCGTTCCGCGCAGGCCCCAACGGCTCGTATTGATCGCGCCATCGGTTTCTTGCCAGTTGCTGTGGCCGCCCTGATTGCTGGTGTAGGTAATGCCTTCGTCAATGATGCCGTACAGCGTCACGCTACTCTGAGCGTGTGCAGCAGTGGCAACAGCGCCCGTCAGGGCAGCCAACATTACAGCCTTTTTCATATCTCTAGCTCCGGGAACAGAATGCTGATTTGTTTGTATATAGAAGCCCGCGTTCAGGGAACGGCTTCGCGCATTCGCAGGCAATGCAGGGTCCGGGGACTCACTCGCACCTCATGCAAAACGCGTCAGTTCAGGGCAGGTGCAGTGTAAAGAGGCACTTGCGAAGCGAATCCTCGATTTTTAGCAATACTGATTTTTTAGCCAGGAAACGATGCGGGCAGACCGCACGGCAAAGCCTTGATGCAAAAGCGATTCGGCTGTGTACGCAACAAGCGTGGAAGCATATGGGTCACGTCCTGGGCCGTCGCATATTGCCGGTTTGTGGCGTTCAATGATGCGCAAAAACAACGGGAATCCGTACGGTACGGTGTACGGTTTCTTCTCATGACACGCTCTGCACAACATGGGGCATCGGATTGAAATGCCTGTACAGATGATGGATGAACGTGCGTAGCTTGGCGGGGAAATAACGGCGGCTTGGGTACGCGATGTTGATGTCTATCTGTGGCAGACGGTAGTTGTTGAGCAGCGTCACAAGGTTGCCACGCATGATGTCGTGGTCGATCAGATAGCTGGGCAGGATCGCGATACCCATCCCAAGCAGCGCGAACTGGCGCAACATTTCCGTATTGTTGGCGACAATTGCGTTTGTCGGACGCACCCGTACCTCGCCGTCCCTGCCGGTAAACGCCCACTCTTCACCCCAGTAGTCGGTAGAGAGGGACAGGCACGGATACTCGGACAGTTGCTCGGGACGCGTCGGCGTGCCGTGTTTCCGGAGATAGTCGGGCGGCGCGCATACGATCATGCTGGAAGTCGTTAGACGCCGCGCAACGACATTCGGGTTACGCGTCTGCCGCGCTATCACGATGCCGACATCGAAGCTTTCTTCGACCACATCGACCGGACGGTCCACCAGCGTGATATCAGGCATGACCAACGGGTACCGCGTGGCATAGCTTTGCAGCACAGGCGCGAGCGTATGCAGACCGAACACCATCGGCGCCACAATTCGTAAGGTCCCCACCGGCTCAAGGTTGCGCGACGTGACCATCTGCTCGACGTCGTCCAACTCCTCAAGAATGTGGCGGATACGCTCGAGATAGACGTGGCCGGATTCAGTCGGAGACAGACGCCGGGTAGTGCGGTTGAGTAGCCGCGTGCCTAGACGGCCTTCGAGATCGGCCACGTGGCGTGTCGCTACCGCATTGGAAATTCTCATCGCGCTGGCAGCGCGGCTGAAGCCGCCAAGGTCAGCCACCTTGACGAAGATTCGCATTGAATCCAGATCATCCACAGCACAACTCCTACCGCCGTCGAAACTCGGCGAACGTCAGACCTGCGCAGCGTTGCTCGCACGCCTGCTCTGCAAACCGCCAAATTGTATGAGGTCCTCAATGGCCTCACCCTGGCGCTGACATGGCAGCTCGGTCAGATTTTGCAAATCAGGGATACGTGGCCGCAATCGCAAAGAGCGTGTGCTGTTCGAGCACTGCGTTTCGAACAACACTGACACACGCGCGCCGCCACGACCGGGGTGGCTTCCTGCTTGTGGGATTTCATTTACATCGCATTTTGACCATGAAAAGTGCAAAAATGCAGACGTGGAAACATCTACCCATAGCGTCGTCTGGAGACTCGAAGATGACCCTCACGCCTTCCATTCACGCTGCCTTCACGCCCACCGGTAAGCTAAGGGCGTCGATCAACCTCGGCAATCCCATCCTCGTCAACAAGGACGCCGCCACGGGGCAGCCATTCGGCATCTCGATCGATCTGGCCAACGAGTTCGCCCGGCGCCTCAGCGTCGAGGTCGAACAGGTCGTCTTCGACACCGCGGGCAAATCGGTGGAGGCGGTGACGGACGAGCGGGCTGACATCGGCTTCTTCGCAATCGATCCTGCGCGCGGCGGGAGCATTGCCTTTACCGCGCCCTATGTGTTGATCGAAGGCTATTACCTCGTGCGCAACGAATCCGCAATTCGCCGCAACGCGGAGGTCGACACTGCGGACCACCGCGTCGCGGTGGGCAAGGGCAGTGCCTATGACCTGTTTCTCACGCGTGAACTGGGTCACGCGCAAATCGTGCGTGCGCCGAGTTCGCCCGCTGTGGTTCGGACCTTCCTCGAAGAAGGGCTGGAGGTGGCGGCGGGTGTCAAACAGCAACTCGAGGCGGACGCCGCGCTTAATCCCGGGTTGCGTCTGCTGGACGAGCGTTTCATGGTCATTCAGCAGGCCATGGGGACGCCAAGAAACCGTGGCGAGGCAACTGCGCAATATCTGCGGGAGTTTGTCGAGGAGATGAAGTCGTCGGGGTTCGTCGCGGCGGCGCTGGCCCGGCATGGCATTCAAGGGGCCCAGGTGGCGCCTGCCGGGTGAACCGGGTGGTGTTCGAACGTTCGCAAATGGTTGCCGAGGAATGGAAAGGAAAGGATTACGGCGCCAAAAATTCAGGGTTAATCAGATATAAAGATTGCATCTTTCCTGGCCGATATACCTCGTGCAGTGCTAGTGAAGCGCAAGGGCGACGACCCGAAGATCGTCGCGGGGAGGCGCTTCTCTGGCACGGCAAACACACTATATAGCCTGAGAGAAAGCACACAGGACGTTTTACGTTCCCGCCTACGCTAACAGCGTTGCGATCGAGTCCGCGACCTGACGGCTGGGGCGCGAGCGCCAGTGCAGGCGGCGCGCTTACGCCGCGGGCGGCGCCCGCTGCTCGCGCTTGCCATACGCGTTCTCGACGCCGGGAAGGATCTCGACGATATCGAAGAGGCGATCCCAGAATGGCGTCTCCCGCAGCGCTTCCACCACCTGCTCATAGGCCTGGTGGCTCGTGGCATCCCACATCCAGACATCGGTGACGACGCTCGAATAGAACTCAGTGTCGTAGAGCCGCAGGCTCACCTGCCCACGGTACTTGCGCAGAATCGGTTCGACGTGTTCGCGTAACACCCCTGAGCGTTCGGCCTCGGGAAGCTCGAGCCATTCGGGCCGGGTTTTCACGAGCATGAATACGGTCAGGGCAGCGGGGAGGGCGGCGCTATCGGATGCCTCTTTCGCGTGGTTGGGCGAGTCGGTCATGACAGGATTCCTTTCGGGTTGGAGGAGTAGATAGAATATGAGCACTCACTCGCATTCACTACTCGCTTTCCAGCCATGGCCCGAAATCAACGTCCGGATGCGCTTGCGCCCCGCAAGGCGCCCACTCAGCGGCGTGCCACGGCGACCGTCGAGGCAATCCTCGAGGCGGCTGCTCGCATTCTCGAGACTCTGGGGCTCGAGGGCTACACGACCAACGCGGTCGCCGAGCGCGCCGGTGTCAGCATCGGCTCGCTTTACCAGTACTTTCCGAATCGCGATGCGTTGACGGCCGCGCTCATTGAGCGCGAAACGGCCACGCTGCTCGGGCAGGCGCGCGAGGCGGCGCAGGGCGGCACCTGTGCCGAGGTGCTGGCCGGTTTGATCGAGGCGGCGGTGGCGCATCAGATGCGCCGGCCGGCGCTGGCGCGCATCGTCGATTTTGAGGAGCAGCGTCTGCCGATGGGGGAGCGCAACCAGCGCGTAACCGACGTGCTGCAACAGATCATGGTCGATGCGCTGCTGCTTGATGATGCGCCCGCCGTGCCGGACCGCCAGCAGGCCGCGCAGGATGTGCTGGCGATCGCTCACGGCATGATCGACGGCGCCGGCCAGGGCGGTGAAACCGACGCGGTGGATCTGCGCGGGCGTGTCGAAGTGGCGGTGCGGGGGTATCTCGTGGGGATGGCGTCCGGCAGGTAGCGCGTCTTCTGCGCTTACTGTTCCGCAACCGGTTCTGGTTCTGGTTTGGCCAGCGATTGCGCCACGTTCGCCAGCCCGCAGAACCAGTCGCCGCTATGGGGCGGATATTGCCAGCGCGTGTCCTGCTTAAGGACCGTCGCACACTGGTCATGCATGGTGATGCCCGGATCGGCGGAGGTGCATTGCAGCGCAACCGTTGTTCCGCTTGCATTGGCATTGGCATCCGGCTGGACATGCGCGAGCCCACGTCGTTCCGGGTCGCGGGATAGTTCATGCAAACGCGGTGCCGGATCCGGCTCAACTGACTCCGCCGGCTTGCTCGGCTCAGCAGCCGGGCCCTGCCGCAGACTCGCCAGCAAACGCTGCAACTCCTCGATGCGCCCGGCGTACCAGGTTTTCAGACAGGCCTCGTCGGCGCAATTCGCTTCGCGCCAGGCCCATTTGCTGTCGCTATCGGCGCGGAACGCCTTCGGATTGGCGACGGCGCGTCGCGCTTGCCAGTACAGCTTGCCGAGCTGGTCGTCGAGGCCGGACAGATCGGCTCGATGGCAGATCAATTGTTCCGGGACCGAACGGCCCCTGGTGCAATCGAAACTGGTCGCATGGGCCGGCAGATGGTTGAGCAGCAAGCTCGCGAGAACGGCAGTTCGGAAGATCTTCATGGCGGTACCGGCGAAACAGGGTTCGGGTGTGCGATGAATGATCGGCCGAGTTGGAATTGCGCAGACCTCAAAAAAGGGACGAATTTGCGACCTGCTTACCAAATGTTCCCGCTGCCGCCGCGAATGACCTGCGGCGTTCATCGGGATGCGGTACGCTAGCTCAGGCAGCAACAACCAGCAGCAACAACCAGAACACGCAGCGACAATCAAAAACCGCCCCGCCGAGGAGGCCACAATGCGAAGACAGTTCGTGCAGTGCTGTTATGCAGGGTTGACCAGTCTGTTGCTCGTGCCCGCTGCCGTCTTCGCGCAGACGCAGGCCGTTACCAATAGCCCGGTGAACCTTCGCGCGGGGCCCGCACGAGACTATCCGGTCGTGTCGCAATTGCCGGGCGGCGCACCCGTCACCGTGATGGGATGCGTGGCCGGTTACACATGGTGCGATGTCGCACTGCCGAATCTGCGCGGCTGGGTTTACGCTGGCCGTATTAGCTACCCTTATCAAGGCAGCCCCGTGCCGGTGCTGAATTACGGCACGGTGATCGGGTTGCCCATCGTCACGTTTTCGATTGGCACTTACTGGGGCAACTATTACCGTGGCCGGCCCTGGTATCACAATCAGTCGCGCTGGGCGCATCACCCACCGCCACCGCCGCCGCGTCCCGGCGCGGGACGTCCACCCGGACGCCCGCCGGGACCGCCGCCCGGTGGTCCGGGTGGCAGACCTCCAGGTGGACACCCGCCAGGCAACGGCGGCGGACGGCCTCCGGGCGGCCAGCCTCCAGGTAACGGCGGCGGACGGCCCCCAGGCGGTCAACCTCCAGGCAACGGTGGCGCACGGCCCCCAGGCGGTCAACCCCCGGGCGGCCAGCGTCCCGGGGCGGGTGCTCAACGCCCGGGCGGTCCCGGCGGCCCAGGCGGCCCCGGCGGTTCAGGTGGACGCCCACCGGGAGGCGGCGGCCGGCCGGGCGGCGGAGGGGGCGGGGGCGGCAACCAGGGCAAGCCGCCGCCTAACAACTGAGTTTCACTGGAGAAAGGCGCGATGGCATTGGGTGAACACAAGACGGGCGGTGCGATGGCGGTTGGCCTCGCGACCGTGGCCGCCGACGGCACCATTCTCGATAGCTGGTTTCCCGAACCCGAACTGGCCGATGAGCCAGTCGCGGCGGCCGGCACAGTCCGTCTATCGCACGACGAAGTGTCGCGTGCGATCGGCGACGCGGCGGCGAACTGCCTTGGCCCCGACGAGCGCCGGGGCGTCGAGGTGGTTGGCGTGCGTACGGCGATCGCGTCGCTCGCCGAGCCGCCGCTCGACGCCCATGACGTCTACCTGCGCCTCCATCTGCTCAGCCACCGGCTGATCAAACCGCATGAAGCCAATCTGAGCGGACTGTTCGGATTGCTTGCCAACGTCGCATGGACCTCGTTCGGCCCCTGTGTCGTAGAAGCGGTCGCCCAGGTCCGGATGAAGGCTCGTGCCGCGCGCACGCCTTTCGAAGTCACCAGCATCGACAAATTCCCGCGCATGACCGACTACGTGGTGCCGTCCGGCGTGCGCATCGCCAATGTGGATCGGGTCCGCCTCGGCGCCTATCTCGCACCGGGCACCACGGTGATGCACGAGGGCTTCTGCAATTTCAATGCGGGCACGCTCGGCGTTTCGATGGTCGAAGGACGCATCAGCTCCGGGGTGGTCGTCGACGATCACAGCGATATCGGCGGCGGCGCGTCGATCATGGGCACGCTGTCGGGCGGCGGCACGCAGGTGGTGTCGGTGGGCAAGCGCTGCCTGCTGGGCGCGAATGCGGGCATCGGCATCTCGCTCGGAGACGACTGCGTCGTCGAAGCCGGTTGCTATATCACGGCCGGCACGCGGGTGAGCTTGCCGGATGGTTCGGTCGTCAAGGCCGCCACGCTGTCGGGGCAACCCGGCTGGCTGTTCCGGCGCAATTCGCAGAGCGGCGCGGTCGAGGCGCTCTCGCGCAACAAAACATGGGGGCAACTGAATCCGGATTTGCACACGCACAACTAGGTGGCCGGCACGGCTTTGCCATGCTCAATGGATCGATTGATGGGTCCAGGCGTAAACCCCAGTGTGCTACCCGTCCGAACCTGCCGATGTCGGGATAGGGGGCTCAGATATGACTTGCCAGGTGACACCAGGTGACACGGTTGCAGCAGCGTCTGACAGCACCCGCTATCCGTCGGGGATGGCCGAGCAATTGCTGGCTTCCGAGCGCAGCGTATTGCGGCTGATCACGCGCAATACGCCGCTGCCGGAGTTGCTCGACGAAGTGTGCCGCTATGCGGAGGCACTGCTCGGCGAGGGCGCGAGTTGTTCGATCCTGCTGCTCGATGAGGATGGCATCCATGCGCGCGCCGGCGGCGCGCCCTCGTTGCCGAAGTCTTACACCGCTGCGCTCGACGGCGCCGTCATCGGCCCGCAGGTCGGCTCGTGCGGCACGGCGATGTTTTTGCGGCGGATGGTCGTGGTCGAGGACATCGAGACGGATCCGCTGTGGGCGGACTTCAGGCATCTCGCGTTGCCGATCGGCTTGCGCGCATGCTGGTCGATTCCGTTCGAGAACGACGAGGGCAGGGTGCTCGGCGCGTTCGCCGTCTACCATCGCACCCGGCGCGGCCCGAGTCTCGAAGAGGAGGCGGTGCTGCGCAACATTGGCCGCAGCGTCGGCCTCGCGGTCCATCAGGACGCCATCGCGCAACGCCTCGCGCAAAGCGAAGAGCATCACCGTCTGGTCGTCGATCACCTGAATGAGGGCATCGTGGTGCAGTCGCGCGACGGTGTGGTGCTGGCCTGCAATCCGAGTGCGCAGCGCATGCTGCATGCGGGGGCGGACCTCCTCGGCCACGATATCTTTACCGTGATGGTGCGCTCCTATCATGAAGACGGCACGCCGATCGCGAACGCCGAGCGGCCGACGGTGCGCGTGCTCGCGACCGGCAAAGCGGTGCTCGGTATGACGATCGGTCTTGAGCTCACCGACGGCGAGATTATCTGGATCAACCTGAACGTGGTGCCGATCCTGAAGCCTGGCGAGCGCGAGCCGGGGTCGGTACTGATCTCGTTTACCGATATCGGCCCGGTGCGCCAGGCCCAGCAGCAGCTCAAATACCTCGCCACCCGCGATTCGCTCACCGGCCTCTATAACCGCGCCTACCTGACCGAGCGGATGCGCGACCTGTTCGAGCCTTCGGGTCTGGATAACGAGCTCGCACGCGTTGCCGTACTGTTCGTCGATCTGGACGGCTTCAAGAAGGTCAACGACACGGCCGGCCACGAAGCGGGTGATGCGCTCCTGTGCAGCGTGGCGCGCCGGCTCGCGTCGTGCGTGCAAGAAGAGGGCACGCTCGCGCGGGTGGGCGGCGACGAGTTCGTGATTGTCGTGAGCGGTTACAACGACACCGGAGATCTGATCGCTCTCGCGCGCCAGATCCTCGAGACGGTGGGCGTGCCGTTCGCCGTGGCCGGCAACGAGTACTACCTGGGGGCGTCGATCGGCATCAGCCTCTTTCCGGAAGACGGCCTTGATGTGCCGACCCTGATGCGCAATGCCGACTCGGCGATGTACTCGGCCAAGCAGCGCGGCCGCAACAACTTCCAGTTCTTTACCGCGGAGCTGAACCAGCACCTGCAACGGCGCTTCGCGATCGAGCAGTTCCTGCGCCGCGCGCTGGCGGCGGGCGAGCTGAGTCTCGTCTACCAGCCGATCATCGATAGCCGGTGCGGCCGCACAGTCGGCGCGGAAGCGCTCCTGCGCTGGTACAACAGCGAACTGGGCGACGTCTCGCCAGTGGAGTTCATCCCGGTCGCGGAGGACACCGGCTTGATTGTCGCGATCGGCACCTGGGTGCTGGAGCGCGCGTGCGAGCAACTGGCCGAATGGCGGCGCACGCTCGGCCCGGACCTCGTGATTGCGGTGAACCTGTCGCCGCGGCAGGTGAGCGATGGCCTGGTCGAGCAGATCGAAGGCTGTCTCGCGCACTGTGGACTCGGACCCGATGCGCTGGAACTGGAGATTACCGAGCGCCTTTTGATGAGCGACAGCGAAACCGTGCTGCCGATCCTGAGCGCGCTCAGCAACATGGGCGTGCGGATCTCCGTCGACGACTTCGGCACCGGCTATTCCTCGCTGTCGTATCTGAAGCGCTTTCCGTTGCATAACCTGAAGATCGACCGCTCGTTCGTCGCCGGCCTGCCGGATCATCGCGACTCCATTGCGATCACCCAGGCCGTGGTGGCGATGGCGCATTCGCTCGGCATGAATGTCACGGCCGAAGGGGTGGAGACGCCGGCCCAGGCCTCGTTCCTGCGTTCGATCGACTGCGACAAGCAGCAAGGCTATCTGTTCAGCCGCCCGGTGGCGGCAGGCGCCTATGCGCGCAACCTGCAATCCTTCCATCTCGACCCACAAGGTAACGAATGCAACTGATCGGCATGCTGGACTCCCCCTATGTGCGCCGTGTGGCGATTTCGCTGGCCGTGCTCGGCCTGCCATTCGAGCATCGCAGCGTCTCGGTGTTTCGCCACTTCGACGAGTTCGCGAAGATCAATCCGGCGGTCAAGGCGCCGACCCTTGTCGAAGACGATGGCACCGTGCTGATGGAATCGACCCTGATCCTCGATCACATCGACCGTAAAGTGCAGCCCGCCCGCCGTCTGATGCCCGAGGAGGCCGGTGCGCGGTTGCAGGCGCTGAATCTGATCGGCTTCGGGCTCGCGGCCACCGAAAAGGCCATGCAGACGGTCTATGAGCGCAATTTGCGGCCGCAGGAGTTTCAGTTCGAGCCGTGGGTCGAGCGGGTACAGAAGCAGATGCACGCGGCTTATGCCGAACTCGAGACGCGTCTGGCCGGCCGCGACGGCTGGCTGTTCGGCGAGCGTTTGATGCAGCCGGATATAACGATCGCCGTCGCTTGGCGCTTTACGCAGTTCATGTTGCCGGGCGTGCTCGACGCGGCGCGTTATCCGGCGCTGGCGGTGTTTTCCGAACGCGCCGAGGCGCTGCCGGTGTTCATCGGCGCGCCGCTCGAATAACCCCGCGTTGCTCGAATAACCCTTTAGCGCGCGTGGAGGCTGCCGGGCTGGTCGGCCTGACCGCCTCCGAAGCGGCCGTTCCCAATCCGCCGCCGTCGGCCGCACGCCCCGCCGGCTGGCCTTCCGCGGGCCGTTCGCCAGCCTTTGGCGGATTATTCACTTTCCGCGACAAGTCCCTTCGCTTTCCGGCTATTTATCCGCGCTGCGTGGATGCCTAGAATTCCACCATCGAAACGAAAGTAACGTCTTGCCGAAGCGGCGGGACGCGCCGGGAGCGGAAATGCGAGCATTAATCGAAAGACAGCTTTATCACCCATCGGTGGTCCTGCCGATGGTGGCCTTGATGCAAATGATGGTGGCGCAGGATTTCAACCTGAGCCAGGTGGGCCTGATGGTGGCCACGAAGGGCGCCCAGGCGGCGCTGCAACGCTCGCGCGAACTGATCTGCGCAGCGCATTGCCACGGCTGAGCAAACCGCAGCAGATTCGTCACACGTAATCCCAACCTGAAACTGCGGGCCTGCGGGTCCATCACCACCCCTCAAGACGTCACGGCATATCCTCGCGAGCGCTAGTAAGATGGCACAACGCTGCCACCAGCCCTCGGGAGACAAGTCATGCCACAGCACTTCGATGCAGTCGTGATCGGTACCGGACAAGGCGGATCGCCGCTAGCGGTGCGCCTGGGCGCAAACGGCCGCAGGACGGCTGTGATCGAGCGGGCCGAGTTCGGCGGCACCTGCGTCAATGTCGGCTGCACCCCCACCAAAAGTTATGTAGCGAGCGCGCGCGTCGCGCACGTGGCGCGGAACACGGACGCGTACGGCGTGCACGTGGCGGGACCGGTGACGGTCGATCTGGCACAGGTCAAGGCGCGCAAAGACCAGATCATCGGCCAGTCACGCAGCGGCGTCGAAAAATGGCTGCGCGGTGCGCCCAACGTCACCGTGATCAAGGGTCATGCGCGTTTTACCGGGCCGCATACGCTGAGCGTCAGCGGGCCGGAAGGCCAGATCGTCGAGGACCTCGAAGCGAACGAAATCTTCATCAACACCGGCACGCGTGCGGTCGTGCCGCCGCTCGAAGGAATCGAGCGCATTCGCTACTACACTAATTCCTCGCTGCTTGATCTGACCGAATTGCCCGAGCATCTGGCGATTGTCGGTGGCAGCTATATCGCGCTCGAATTCGCCCAGATATTCCGCCGTTTCGGCAGCCGGGTGACGGTGATCGTGCGCGGCGAGCGCGTACTTGCCCGCGAGGACGCCGACTTCGCGCTGGCGGTGCAGAAGGTGCTGGCGCGCGAAGGCATCGAGTTTCGCTTTGGCTCGCAACCGCACCGTGTCGAACCGCTCGACGGCGAACGTGTGCGGATCGATCTCGGCGGCGCGCAGCCGGCTATCGAGGCCTCGCATCTGCTGTTCGCCATTGGCCGCAAGCCGAATACCGACGACCTCGGCCTCACGGCAGCCGGCCTTGAAACGGACATGCAGGGCATGATCCCGGTCGACGGGGCGTTGCGCACCAGCGTGCCCGGCGTGTGGGCGATCGGCGATGTCAACGGCCGCGGTGCGTTCACCCACACGTCCTATGACGACTACCAGATCGTGGCTGCGAATCTGTTCGACGGCGGCACGCGCAGCGCGGATACCCGCATCATGGCGTATGGGGTTTTCGTCGATCCGCCGCTTGCCCGCGTGGGCTTGTCCGAAGCCGAGGTGCGCGAGTCCGGCCGCGCCGCGCTGATCGCGACCATGCCGATGACGCGGGTCGGCCGCGCGCGCGAACGCGGCGAGACTGACGGCTTCATGAAGGCGCTGGTCGACGCAGAAACGAAACAGATCCTCGGTGCGGCGATTCTCGGTATTGAAGGCGATGAAGCGATTCACACGTTCATCGACATCATGACGGCGGGCGCGCCGTATCCGACGCTGCAATACGCCATGCATATCCATCCGACCATCAGCGAACTGGTGCCGACCCTGCTCGACGGTCTCAAGCCGCTGAAGTAGGGCGCACGGCCTCAGTTCGATGCCTTGCAACCGCTGATCCAGGGAGTCGCCATGCCGACCGTCGGCAATCTGTTCCGAATCGGTTCAACGCAAGGGTCCGACGAGCGCTTCGATACGCTCGTCGAGCAGGGCGGTGTGACGATCGAGCGGATCATCTCGACTGGCCAGGCGAGCGCGCCAGGCTTCTGGTATGACAGCCCGCGCGACGAATGGGTCGTACTCCTGACGGGCGCAGCGACGCTTGAATTCGAAGGCGACCCGCAACTGCACGTGTTGCGGCCGGGCGACCATGTGCTGATCGAGGCACATTGCCGGCATCGCGTCGCGTGGACGCAGGAAACCGAGCCGAGCGTATGGCTCGCGGTTCATTACGCCCCGGGTGGCGGGAATGTCTGAACGGAATATCTGAGTCCCGCACTTTGTGATGTGTGCCGCGGCACGCGCTCGGGGCGCTGTTTTCGAAGTATCTGCCGCGGACGGCCATGTATGTAGCTGAACGGGGCCGATGAGTGCGTTCTTTAAGAGCAATTCAGACTGTCGCAGGGAATTTCAGGTGACTCGCGTTCCTCGACCAACTCGGCATAGCTTCGCGCGAAGCGATGTACGTCGCCGGGCCAGCGTGCCGAAACATAGTGGCCGTCGCGCACCACGAACGCAGGCCCTTCGTCATCGCGGCTATCGCGAGCCATGCCGCCGGTTTTGCGACGGTAGTCCGGGGCATCTGGCGGCACGTCGAGGAAATCATCGAGACGTGCCAGTGCCCGGGTCACTTCCTGCTGAACCGACATATAGCCGCGTGGCTCGCCGGGCGACTCGAGATAGGTGCGGTAATAGTGGGGATCCCAGAAGCGGGTGAAGCGCGCCAGCAGCGCGACTTTACGCTCCAGTGCCCACGTCAGGGCGGTGGTCTGCCTTCCGAACAAAACGGACCGCCCGTCGGCGCGACGGCTACGGGCGGCCAGCAGCACGCCATGACAGATTGCGCCGACCGGCTTGCCGGCCGCGAAAAACGCTGCGGTGACGGCTTGCAGACGCTCGCTCTCAAGATATTCGCGCATGCCGCGCGCACGATGACCGCCCGGCAGCAGCAGCCCGTCGAAGTCGGCGCTATTGAGCTGATCCCAACGCAACGGCCGCTGAAAGGCCGCGTCCGCGCGAAGTCGCGCATGCGCTTCGCGGGCATCCCGGCGGGCGCGCAGCAATCGACCGACAAGCGCCAGGCGCCGCAACCCCGGAATCCACCCCCACGGATCGAGACCGCGGCCGTGCAGCATCAACGCGTCGCATTCGGCAGGGCGGCCGTCGGGCGTGGCAAAACTGATCCGGTGGCCGCGGTCGCGCAGGATCTGCCAACTCACGGCGACTTCGCTGGGGTCCGCGTCCCTGGAGGGCAGGGGCATCAGAATATGAGCCATATTGTGCTGCTTCGTATCCGCTTGACGGTCATTACGGGGTCGCTGGATAACCGCTTCACTCATGCCTTGAGGCGGGGCTGAGCTAAATATAAACTGGCTCAACCCTACCGACAAAGACAGTGCCTGCCAAGGACGCAACCCGCGAATGACCACTGCCTCCACGATTACCCGCATTGGCCTGATTTCCGACACGCACAATCTCGTGCGTCCGGAAGCGCTGCTGCATCTCGCAGGGTGCGATGCGATCATTCACGCGGGGGACATCTGCGAGCAGGCAGTGCTCGATGCACTTGGACGGATCGCGCCGGTCACGGCCGTGCGCGGCAACAACGACACGGGCGACTGGGCCCGCGCATTGCCCACGCACGCTACGCTCACGGCGCAGCAGGTGACGATTCTGGTCGTGCATGACATCGCGGACGTGGGCGGCGATCCGCGCAGCAAGGGAATCGCGGTCGTGGTGACCGGGCATTCGCACAAGCCGCTGATCGACGAGCGCGACGGCGTGCTGTTCGTGAACCCGGGCAGCGCCGGGCCGCGGCGCTTCAAACTGCCGGTGTCGGCGGGACTGCTGATCGTGGACGGCGCGCGCGCGACGGCTACGCTCCATTCGCTGCTGACGTAAAAAACGGACCGCACATGCTAAGACACGTGCGGTCCGTTTCGATAGCCGCTTGCATTGCGCGATGCGATTACGCCCGCGCCGTAGCACCCGACGCATAGTTCTCATCCATCTCTTCGGCCTCGCGTTCACCGCGCAGCACGGCGTGTGCTTCGGCGCGGGTGGCCACGCAAGGACCCGACCCGAGCAGCGGCTGGCGGGCGGTTTCGCGCAAGGCGAGCACCGAGACGATCCCGATCAGCGATGCGCCCATCAGGTAGTACGCGGGCATCATCAGATTGCCAGTGCGATCGACGAGCCATGCGGTCACGAGCGGCGTGGTGCCGCCGAACAGCGAGACGGAGAGATTGAAGCCGATCGCGAGCGCGCCGTAACGGATGCGGGTGGGGAAGAGCGCCGGCAGCGCCGACGGCATCACGCCGGTGAAGCACGACAGCAGCACGCCAAGGATCAGCAGCCCGCCAAACACCGGCAACATCGTGCCCGTGCGGATCAGCAGCAGAGCCGGAATCGACAGCGCGAACAGGCCAACACAGCCGAACAGCATCACCGGTTTGCGGCCGATCGTGTCGGACAGGCGGCCGGCGAACAGCGTCATCGGCATCATCAGCACCATCACGAGCAGCACGAGAAAGAGGCCATGCGTCTCGTCGAAGTGCAGCGTCGACGACAGGTAGCTCGGCAGATACGACAGCGCCATGTAGTCGGTCACGTTGAAGATCAGCACGAGGCCGACGCACAGCAGCAGCGGCTTCCACTGCTTCACTAGCAGGTCGCGCAGGCTTTGCTTGGGCAGCGCCTTGTCTTCCGCTTCACGCGCGTGAGCCTGCTTCTTGAACGCGGGCGTTTCTTCGAGCTTCATACGGATGTAGAGGCCCACTAGACCCAGCGGCCCGGCGATCAGGAACGGCACGCGCCAGCCCCACGACAACAGCGCCTCGTGCGACAGCGTGGCTGTCAACACCGCGACGGTACCGGCGCCGAGCACATAGCCGATCAGTGTGCCGAACTCGAGGAAGCTGCCCATGAAGCCGCGGCGCTTGTCGGTCGAGAATTCGGCGATGAAGGTCGCGGCGCCGCCGTATTCGCCGCCGGTGGAGAAGCCTTGCACCAGACGCGCGATGAGCAGCAGGGCTGGCGCGAGGATGCCGATCGAGGCATAGCTCGGAATCAGCCCGATCGCAAAGGTGCCGGCGGCCATCATTATCATGGTCATCGCGAGTACGCGCTGACGGCCGATGCGGTCGCCGAGCGGTCCGAACACCATGCCGCCGATTGGGCGCACGAGGAAGGCTGCCGCGAAGGTGCCGAAGGTGGCGATCAACTGCGCAGAGGGACTGCTCGACGGGAAAAACACCCGGCCGAGTGTGACGGCGATGTAGCTGTACACGCCGAAGTCGAACCATTCCATCGCGTTGCCTAGCGCCATCGCGCCGACCGCACGTTTCAGGAGGGATTTGTCGACGACCGTGATGTCGTCGAGGGTGAGGCGTTGTTGTTGGTTTTTGTGTCGCCAGAAGCCGTTGCTGGAAGCGGTCAAGGTGAAAACTCCAATGACTGCGACGAAACTCATGAAAACGCGCATGAACGTTCCGCCACGGGTGCTGGGAAAGTGCAGTTTCGCGAACCGGGCGAGGGCGATGCCGAGGCCGTGATGGGCAGACAAGGGCGTAAAAACGGAAACGCCGCTGCCAGGCACATCGCCTACGCGCATGTCGCAAACGCGCATGTCGCGAAATTGCACTGCTCTAGGTGCTGCTGATTGTTTGCATCTGCGTGGCCGTGGAAGGGGGGCAGATGCATGAGGACGCTGGGGAAGCCTGAAACCGCCCGGGCGCCGCTGAAAGGCTTGGAACGAAAAAGGCCGGTGATGAGCGCGAGGATCTCGCGACGTGACCGACAAGCCTTCTTGTATAAAAACTGCTCAATCCGATGTGAGTCGCGCACGGCGCCGCACAGTAAATTGAACGCGAAATGATGGTGAATTACTGTTGGAACGGTGCACATGATAGCACGATGACGGAGGATCGTGCAAACCGAGAGGCCCGCCGAGGGGTGTCCGAGGCGGCTTGATCCTTTATGGGGCGCGGGATCCGGGCGAGTGTGAGAATTTGAAACGCGGGCTTAAAAGCGGCCTGCCGAGCGCGCCGCTGGATGGCGCGTTTCACGTCGAACGGGCAAAAAAATCCGCGCACACGGCGCGGATTCTTCGTCAAAGGACATGCAGATATGCGTGCTCCGCGGTCGGCCAGCAGATCAGCTCTGCGACGGCGGCACGTAACCCGAAGCCTGATCGGCGCCTTCGCCGAAGAAGAACTTCTCGGTCTGCTTCATCAGGTACTGGCGCGCACGCGGATCGGCCATATTCAGGCGATTTTCGTTGATCAGCATGGTTTGCTGCTTGAGCCATGCCTGCCAGGCTTCCTTCGAGATGCTTTCGTAGATCCGCTTGCCGAGTTCGCCGGGCAGCGGCGGGAAATCGAGGCCTTCGGCTTCCTTGCCGAGCTTCGCGCATTGAACCATACGAGCCATGCTGTGCTTCTCCTGTGTCGACCGGAGTAAGTGCTTCAGCACTTACTCCGGTCCCATAAAAAATAGTTACTGTATCAATGTGGGGGCGCTGTTGCGCGCTGTTGCGTTATCGGGCAGTCGCTCTATATGGGGCCGCTCACAGCTGTTTCATCAGCACGAGCGACTTGCGCTGCCAGTTATAGAGGCGGCGGCGATCTTCCGGCAGGTCGTCGACCGTAGCCTTCACAAAGCCGCGTTTCAGGAACCAGTGTTCGGTGCGCGTCGTCAGCACGAAAATGCGTGTGAGTCCGCGCGCGCGGGCGCGCTGCTCGATGCGCTTGAGCAGCCGCTCGCCGTCGCCGGTGCCTTGCGCTTCGGGTGCGACCGTGAGGCACGCCATTTCGCCGATGCGTTCCTGCGTGTACGGATAGAGCGCCGCGCAGCCGAACAGCACGCCATCGTGCTCGATCACCGAGAAATGGTCGATGTCGCGTTCGATCTGGTGGCGGCCGCGCCGCACGAGGGTACCGTCCGATTCGAGCGGCTCGATCAGCGCCAGAATGCCGCCGACGTCGTCCGGCGTCGCTTCGCGCAGGCTTTCGAGGTTCTCGTACGAGATCATCGTGCCCACGCCATCGTGCAGGAACAGTTCAAGCAGCAGGCTGCCGTCGAGCGCGTAGGGGATGATGTGCGCCCGCGCCACGCCGCCGCGGCAGGCGCGGATCGAGTGCTTCAGATAAAAACCGGCGTCGCCGGTGACTTCGCCGCTTTCATGCAGCTTGTACGCGTCGTCGAGCGACAGTTCGCGCATCAGTTCGGGACCGTCTTCGCCCTCCTGCATCAGGCCCGGCGTTTCAGTCAGGAACACGATCTTGTCGGCGCGCAGCGCGATAGCGGCGGCTGAGGCGACGTCTTCCATGGCCAGATTGAACGCTTCGCCAGTGGGCGAGAAGCCGAGCGGCGAGAGCAGCACCAGCTTGCGGCTCGCGAGCGAATGGCGGATCGAATCCGCGTCGATCTTGCGCACCACGCCGGTGTGGGCGAAGTCGACCCCGTCCAGAATGCCGACCGGCCGTGCCGTCACGAAGTTGCCGGACACCACGCTGATGTGCGCGTGCGCCATCGGCGTGTTCGGCAAGCCCTGGCTGATGGCGGCCTCGATGTCCAGACGCACTTCGCCGGCCGCTTCTTTCGCGGATTCGAGCGCGCGCGCATCGGTGATGCGCATGCCGTGCGAAAACTCGGACTCCACGCCGTGCAGGCTCATCTGCTCTTCGACCTGCGGTCGCGAGCCGTGGACGAGCACGATCTGGATGCCCATGGCCTGCAACAGCGCGATGTCGGAGACGAGCGCATTCAGGAGCCCCTGATGCACCACTTCGCCGCCGAACCCGACGACGAACGTCTTGTTGCGGAACGCGTGAATATAGGGGGCAACCGAACGCATCCAGTCGACGAATTGCGCGTGTTGCGAGTCGGATTCCGAAGCGCCGGACGGGGCCGGAACGCTCGCGGGCGTGGGGACGAGGTCGGTTTGGGAATTCATGCCCGGGATTATAATGCGCCCCCATGTCGAATGTACCCAAAACTCCCGCTCCGGCGAACGAGAAAACGGCGCGAGACGCCGGATCAGATCCATCGCGCGAGTCGCTCGGCGAGGCAGAGCGTCGTGCGCGCGCCGCTGGCGGCGCGCAGCAACAGCCTCAGCCAGGGCAGAAGTCGCCGCAGGCACGGCAGCAGCCGCGCGAGCCGCGTCGCGAGCAAGGCGCTGACCCGAAAGCGTCACAGAAGCCGGATCAATCGCAACGCCGCCGTGGTGAGGCGGGGGCACCCGCAGGAAAAACAACGCAAGCGCAACCGCAGCGCTCGCGCGATGACGCTCGCCGGCCGGTGGGGGCAGGTCAGGGGCCGGATCAACGCGGGCGGAATACGCCCCGCGATGCGCAGGACGTAGCGAGGCCGGCGCGTGCCACCGGCGCTGGAGCTTCGCCGGCTGCGGGGCAGCGAACGGGCCAGCAGCGGACCAGCGAAGGAGGGCCGCAAGCGACCGCGCAGCGGACGCAGGGCGAGCGACAGCAAGCGGTCCAGCAAGGGGGCGGTCAGCGAACCAGCGAAGCGCGACAGCAAACCACCCCGCACGCTGGCCAGTCGCGCCGCGCCGACGCCGAACGCGAACCGCGCGCGCCTCGTCCGCCACGCCCCGTGCGCACGGTCGAGCCCAATCCGATTCCCCCGATCACCTTCCCCGAAGCGCTGCCGGTCTCGGGCCGGCGCGAAGAAATCGCCCGTGCGATTGCGGACAATCAGGTCGTGATCGTTTGCGGCGAGACGGGCTCGGGCAAAACCACCCAGTTGCCGAAAATCTGTCTCGGGCTTGGGCGCGGGCTCGGTGCGGGCGGCTCGGGCCTGATTGGCCATACGCAGCCGCGCCGGATCGCGGCATCGGCGACGGGCCGGCGCATCGCCGAGGAACTCGGCACGCCGTTCGGCGAAGTGGTCGGCTACAAGGTGCGCTTCACCGACAATCTGTCGCCGGGGGCGTCGATCAAGCTGATGACCGACGGCATTCTGCTCGCCGAAACGCAAACCGATCCGCTGCTCAAGGCCTACGACACGCTGATCATCGACGAAGCGCACGAGCGCAGCCTGAACATCGATTTCCTGCTCGGTTACTTGCGCGAGATTCTGCCTAAGCGCCCCGATCTGAAAGTGATCGTGACCTCGGCAACCATTGATGCGGACCGTTTCGCGCGTCACTTCGGCAGCGAAGAGAAACCGGCGCCGGTGATCGAGGTGAGCGGCCGTCTATACCCCGTCGAAGTGCGCTATCGCCCGGTGGCGGAAGACAGTCCGGCGGTGAAATCGGCGGAAGGCTCCTCTTCCTCATCGTCATCGCGCGAACGGCCCAAATCGCAGCGCGAGACCGATCGCGACCTGATGGACGCAATCATCGATGCAGTGGATGAACTGTGCCGCGAAGGCCCCGGCGACGTGCTGGTGTTTTTGCCCGGCGAGCGTGAAATCCGTGACGCCGCCGAGGCACTGCGCAAGCACCATCCGCCGCATACGGAAATTCTGCCGCTGTTTGCGCGCCTGTCGGCGGCGGAGCAGGAGCGCGTGTTCCGTTCTTCCAACGCGCGGCGCATCGTGCTGGCTACGAACGTGGCGGAAACCTCGCTGACGGTGCCGGGGATTCGCTATGTTGTCGATACGGGTCTGGCGCGCGTGAAGCGCTACTCGTATCGCAACAAGGTCGAGCAGTTGCAGGTCGAATCCATCTCGCAGGCTGCGGCCAATCAGCGAGCGGGACGTTGCGGCCGGGTCGCCGACGGCGTGTGCATCCGCCTGTACGAGGAAACCGATTTCCAGTCGCGCGTACGCTTCACTGATCCGGAGATTCTGCGTTCGTCGCTCGCGTCCGTGATTCTGCGGATGAAGTCGCTGCATCTGACCGCAATCGAAACCTTCCCGTTCATCGAGCCGCCTCCTGGCCGCGCGATCGCCGATGGCTATCAGCTGCTCAATGAGCTTGGCGCCGTTGACGACGACAACGAGCTCACGCCGCTTGGCCGCGAACTCGCGCGTTTGCCGCTCGATCCGCGTGTCGGCCGCATGATTCTGGCCGCTCGTGACCAGCAGGCGCTGCGCGAAGTGCTGATCATCGCGAGCGCGCTGTCGGTGCAGGATCCGCGCGACCGGCCTATCGAAGCGCAGGAGCAGGCCGATCAGGCGCACCGCCGCTTCGCCGACGAGCGCTCCGAATTCCTGCAATGGCTCAAAATCTGGAACTGGTTCGAAGAAGCGATCGCGCACAAGAAGTCGAATAGGCAACTGCAGGACGAGTGTCGCGCGAATTTCCTCTCGCAACTGCGCCTGCGCGAATGGCGCGACGTGCATTCGCAATTGTTGACGGTGGTGCGCGAACACGGCTGGCGCATCAACGAAGCCGAGGCCACTTTCGAACAGATTCACCTCGCGCTCTTGACCGGATTGCTCGGCAATATCGGCCTGAAAGCCGACGACGAGCCTTACTACCTCGGCGCGCGCACCATCAAGTTCTATCTGTGGCCGGGTTCGGCGCTGGTGAAAAAAGCCGGGCGTTGGGTGATGGCCGCTGAACTGGTCGAGACGAGCCGGCTGTACGCGCGATGTATCGCGAAGATCGAGCCGGAGTGGATCGAACAGATCGGCGCGCATCTGCTGAAGAAGTCCCTCTCGGAGCCGCATTGGGAAAAGCGCGCGGCGCAGGTGTCGGCGTATGAGCGCGCCGTGCTGTACGGTCTGCCGATTTACCACCGGCGGCGCGTGAGCTTCGGCAAGCAGGACCCGTCGCGGGCGCGCGAGTTGTTCATTCGCGGCGCGCTGGTGGAGGGCGAGTTCGATACCAGGCTCGCGTTCTTCGCACACAACCGCAAGCTCCTCGCAGATATCGAGCAGCTCGAACACAAATCACGCCGCCAGGACGTGCTGGTCGACGATGAACTGATTTACGGCTTCTACGATCAGGCGCTCCCGCAGGGCATTTACACGGGCGCGTCGTTCGAGCGCTGGTATCGCGACGAAGTGAAGAAGAGCGGCCAGCCGGAAGACAAATTGCGTCTGCTGTACCTGTCGCGTGACGATCTGATGCGCCACGAGGCCGCTGGCGTTACGACGGACCTGTTTCCGAAGCGGATGACGATGGCCGGCGTCGAGATGGCGCTGACCTATCACTTCGAGCCCGGTTCGCCGCGCGATGGCGTAACGCTTGCCGTGCCGCTCTACGCATTGAACCAGGTGGATGCGCGGCGCTGCGAATGGCTCGTGCCGGGCATGCTGAAGGAAAAGACGCAACTGCTGCTCAAGTCCTTGCCGCAGAAGCTGCGGCGTCATTGTGTGCCGCTGCCGGAATATGCGGCTGGTTTTGTCGACCGCACGGGTGGTCAGCGCTTCGGCGCGGGCGGCTTGCTGGAGGCGCTGATTGCCGATGTCCGAGAGCAGACCCAGGTCGCGATGAAGCAGTCGGACTTCAAGCTCGAGACCTTGCCGGCACATCTGTTCATGAACTTCAAGGTCGTGGACGAGCATGGGCGGCAGCTCGCCATGGGCCGCAATCTGGCGCAACTGCGCGCGGAACTGGGCGGCCAGGCGCAGCAGCATTTTCAGAAGATTGCGGCCGGGGCGGCGGGCGTGGCATTGGCGGGTGCTGGTGGCGGGTTCGGCGCCGCTTCCGGCGATAGCGGGCACGGCCAGGGCGGCGGTCCGCGTGGGCAAGCGGGTGGCGCAGGTGGTGCGGGCTCATCGTCACGCGATACAGGAGCGGGTCGGGCAGCACGCGGACCAGGTGGCGTGCCGGTTCCGCAAACTGCGTCGCAGGAAGGATCGACGACTACCGCGCTCTACGAAAAACTGACCACGTGGAATTTCGGCAAGCTGCCGGAGTTGCTGGAAATCCGCCGCGGCGGCCAGACGCTGTTCGGCTATCCCGCGCTGGTTGATCGCGGCACGCATTGCGACGTCGAAGTATTCGATTCACCGGACGAAGCCGCGCGTATCCATCGTGCGGGCCTACGGCGCTTGTTCGCGCTGCAGTTGAAGGAGCCGATCAAGTACCTGGAGAAGAACCTGCCGGGTCTGCGCGAGATGGCGATGCAGTTCATGCCGCGCGGCACGCAGGAAGAACTGCGCGACCAGTTGATCGACACCGCGCTCGATCGCGCCTGTCTGCAGGATCCGCTGCCGGACGACGACGTGACGTTCCACACGCGTCGCGACGAAGGGCGCAGCCGCCTCACCTTGCTGGCGCAGGAAATCGCGCGGCTGATTGGGCAGATTCTGACCGAATACGCGAGCGTGACCAAAAAGCTCGTGCAGGCGAAGACGTTTGCGGCGGCCCATGCGGATATGCTGAACCAGCTCGACGCGTTGATCGGCAAACGCTTTGTGATCGACACACCGTATACGCAACTCGCGCACTTTCCGCGCTATCTGAAGGGCATCGCGCTGCGTATCGACAAGCTGAAAGCCGACTCGGCTCGTGACGCGCGGCAGTTCGCCGAGTTTCAACCGTTGCTGCAGAACTATCAGCGGGCGCTCGCGCAGCGCGGCGGGGTGATGGATTCGCGGCTGTCGGAATTCCGCTGGTTGCTGGAGGAACTGCGGATTTCGCTGTTCGCGCAGGAGTTGCGCACGCCGATGCCGGTTTCGGTGAAGCGTCTGTACAAGGTGTGGGAGTCGATGCAGAGGTAAGCGGGCTGGCGCTGCGCGTGCAAGATTGCGTGCCTAGTCGGCAATTCGCTCGGCCAGTCGCGGCGCACATAAAAAAACGCGACATCGACTCTTCCGAATCGATGTCGCGCAAAAGATGCAGTCCGCCCGGACCTGCATCCACTCGCTGCTTACCGTTATGGGTCCAGGCAAGACCTCCGTTGTTTACCAGTGCATCCCTGCGCCAATCGACGCGCCGAACTGACCACGTGAATCACTGGTGCCTTGCACCTTGTAGACCCACTTGCCGGTCTCGGACAGTTGCGACACGCCAAGCGCGACCGCCGACTGGCCGGCATACGTGCCGCCTGCGACCGCCACCATGCCATGACCGGGCAGAACGGCCTGCGGCAGACCCGCAGCGGCCAGCGCCGATGCCGTGCCGCCGTAGGAGTCGCGAAGAGCGGAGCGGATCTGGTCATCCGTGTAGCTCTTCGACTCGCCCAGCGCGCTGCTCATGCCCTGATTCAACTGGTTGACGTTGACGGCGTCCGTGCCTTGCACGCCGGCTGCAACGTTGGTGATCTGGCGTTCGCTGCCGGCTGCGCCGACTGATACTGTGTTCGCGCGATCTGCCACCGAACCTTGACCCAATGCAACCGCGTTGTCGGCGCTGGCGTTCGCGCCTGCACCGAGGGCCGTGGCGTTGCTGCCGCTTGCGACCGAGTTCGCACCGACGGCGACCGCGTTCGTGCCGCTTGCCTGTGCGTTCGCGCCGGCCGCGATCGAATGCGTGCCGGATGATTGAGCGGCTTCGGTGTTGGTGTCGCCGTTGGCGCTGAAGAACGCGCTACCGGTGTTGCCCGCGATGTTGCTGATCGCGCTGCCGATAGCTGCATCCAACTGGCCGAGGTTGACTGCGTCGGTTGCGACCACGCCATCCGCGACGTTGTGGATGACCGTGCCACTGTCGCCGCCCAGCGTGACGCTGTTTTTGTTGACGGAGCCGTCTGCGTTGGTGTCGTACATCACCGCGCCGTCGACCTTCGCGGCTGTTGCTGCTGCCTGGCTGGCGACGGCGTTCAACTGGTTGACGTTGACCGCATCCGTGCCTTCGACGCCCGCGGCGACGTTGGTGATCTGGCGTTCGCTGCCAGCGGATCCGACGGAGACGGTGTTGGCACGGTCGGCCACGGAGCCTTGACCCAAGGCGACGGAGCCGTCGGCGCTGGCGGTGGCCATGTTGCCGAGTGCAGCGCTACCAAAGCCCGTTGCCAAGGCATTGGTGCCGATCGCGGTAGAGACGGGCCGTCGGCAACAGCGCTTGCGCCTTGACCGATTGCGATTGAACCGCCGGACGTGGCGGTCGAGAAGTTGCCAAGCGCGACGCTACCGAGCGCCGTTGCGGATGCATTGGTGCCGATTGCCGTCGCGGCCGGGCCGGATGCGAGCGCGCCGTCGCCGACTGCGGTATCGCCCGACTGGCTGGCAACGGAATTGGCGCCGAGCGCAGTCGAGTTGTCGCCGGTTGCGCTGGCGTTTGCACCAGCCGCGACCGCTTGCTTGCCGCTGGCGGCTGCGTCGTCTGTGCCGTCAGTGAGACCGGTTGCCTTGAAGTAGTGCATCGTGCCGCTTTGGGCGATGTCGTTGACCTCGGTGCTGATGCTGCTAACCTGGCCGCCGATCGTGGTGACCTGGTTGCTGAGGTTGTTGACCTGGCCGCTGATCGTGGTGACCTGGCCGTTGACGTTGCTGACCTCGGCGTCGACCGCACTCAACTGGCTGACGTTGACCGCGTCGCTGGGGGCCGAGCCGGCGGCGACGTTGGTCACGCGCCGTTCCTGTCCTGCGGAGCCCACTGAGACTTCGCCTGCTGCGCTTGCCGCTGCGATCGCCGTGGCGCCAGGACCGTTCGGCGTGTAAGCAGTCGTGGTGAGGTCGGCACCCGTGGTCGAATTTGCACCCAGTGCAACGCTGTTGGGGCTCGCGGCGGTCGCAGCATAGCCGATCGCAACCGAATTGGACCCCTTTGCTACTGCACCTGTGCCAATAGCTGTCCCGTTGACGCCATATACCGTCGCCAGGTCGCCGACCGCCGTGCTGAAATCAACCAGAGCCCACGACGAGGCGCCGATGGCGGTGGAACTGTTGCCCACTGCTGCCGCATTTACGCCAGCGGCAACCGATGCCACGCCTCCTGCTGCCGCGGTGTGGTCCGTTGACGGATTCCCGCCGGTGGCATCAAAAAATGCAGTAGCCGCATCGCCAGCCGCATACGCTGCCGACCCACCGGCCATCAACACCGCCCCCGCCAACACCGCCTGCGCCATCACCAGCTTGCGCGAGGTCCCACGCTTGGTCTTCGAGCGTGCCGTTTCCGACGTGGCGACCCACGCGCCCGTCGTTTCATTCCAAACCGATTTGTGAATTCTGTTCATTCTTTAACAAACTCCGCGGTGTTACTCACGTGGATAACGCGTAATTACATTCTGATCTGGTAACGGCGCCATCGCCCTTATAGGTCGCGCACAAAATTTGACATACCGACCGCGGTTATTCCGGCTGTTTAGGTCCTGCTGAAATTTTCTGCGCGTCCAGATCGAATGCGTCACGCGCTTGTTTCCACAGGGATTAAGGGTATGGGCGATGATCGGCGGCATTGTCAGGCTGGGCGGCCTTGGGTCGATATAAGTTAATTCTTAAATCGTGTGCGCAGACGTGATTTTGTTTTTATGAATGTAAATCAATGTTTTAAAATAGGAACAATAGAGAAACATCTCATCAATTCTTATTGATACCGCGAGTAAATAAGAAAGTTAAGTTTTGTTGATTTGTGATTAATATGTCAGGCGCGGCTGCATTAACCCGAACGCTATAAAAGCAAACCGCTTCCAATTGTTTTTCCGGGTCGTTCCTCGATAGCGAGCGTCAGGCTCGACCACACAGCCAAGCCAGGATGTCCCATGACCCAGCCACCCCGGTCTCCCGCGCGTGTTTGCCGCCGCTCAAACCCCGACTTGCATCAACCGTGCACGCTTACAAACGGTCTACAATGCCGGCTGTTCTCCGAAGTGAGCTTTCATGCGCAAATTTCTTTTTCCCGGCCTCTCCGCCACGTTCGCCGCCAGCGCCGCGCTGGTGGCCGCTGCAGGCCTGTTTTCCCCGGCCGCCCACGCCAGCAACGTGATTGTGCTCAATTCCGGCGAAGCCACGCTCAGCCTGATCGACGAGGCGACGCACCAGCTGGTCGGAACGGTGCCGACCGGCAAAGAGCCGCATCACCTGATGGCGACGCCGGACAATTCCTCGTTGATCGTCGCGAATTCGGTCTCGAACAACCTGATGTTCGTCGACCCGAAAACCGGCAAGGTGCAGCGCTGGGTCGAGAACATCGAAGATCCGTATCAGATCGGTTTCTCGCCTGACAAGAAGTGGGTCGTGACAACGGGCTTGCGGCTCGACCGCCTCGACATTTACCACTATGACGGGCACGACATGACGCTCGCGAGTCGCCTGCCGCTCGCCGTGATGCCGAGCCATATGGCGTTTTCGAACGACAGCAAAACCGTGTTCGTCACGTTGCAGGTTTCGGGCGAACTGGCCGCGATCGATCTCGCGACCCAGCAGGTCAAGTGGAAGATGAAAGTCGGCAAGGTGCCGGCCGGCCTGTGGATGACGCCCGGCGACAAATATCTGCTGATCGGCATGACCGGCGCGGATTACGTCGCGGTGGTGGACTGGCGCAACCAGAAGATCGTCAAGACGATCCAGACCGGCAACGGCGCGCACAACTTCCGCTCGCTTGCCGATGGCAAGCACGTGGCAGTGTCCAATCGCGTCGCGAGCACCATCAGCATCATCGACGAAGACACGCTCACCAACGTCGGCGATATCACCGGGCTGATGCCGGGGCCGGACGACATGGAACTGTCGGCGGACAAGCGCTATCTGTGGGTCACGTTCCGTTTTGCGAAGCACGTCGGCATCATCGATCTGACCACGCGCAAGCTGATCCAGACGATCGCTGTGGGCCGCTCGCCGCACGGCATCTATTTCTACGACCGCGCGCCGGTAACGGCGCCCAACGGCGCATGAGTGGGCAGCAGGGCGGGCCGGCGGCGCAAGGCGAGGCAGGACGAGGACGGGCAGCATGCTGCATCTGATCGTCTCGGCGCTCGATAGCCTGGTCTCGGCGGTGCAGACCATGCTGTACGTCGACGTGGTGCAGCCGCTGCTGTTCCGCTTCAATCTGATGGACTACGACGAGGACACGTACGACAGCCTCTACTGGGTGATCGTCGGTGTCTTCGAAGTGCTGGCGATGTACGCGCTGCTGCGCCCGCTCGAGGCGTTGCGTCCGGCCGAGCGGTGGGAGAACCGCAAGGCGGTGCGCGTCGACGTGATCTACACGTGGATCGCGAAACTCGGCATCCTGAACCTGCTCTTCTTCTTTGCGCTGCGGCCCCTGTTCGACAACGTGCAGGCGTGGCTACGCCTGCACGATATCTCGAACGTCGACTTCGACAATCTGTGGCCCGGCGTCACCACGCAGCCCGTCGTCACGTTCCTGCTCTATCTGCTGGTGCTGGATTTCGCCGGCTACTGGTACCACCGCTGGGAGCATCGCATCGGGCTCTGGTGGGAACTGCATGCGGTGCATCACAGCCAGCGGCAGATGTCACTCTGGTCCGATGACCGCAATCATTTGCTCGACGATCTGCTGCAAGCGTCGTTCTTTGCGGCCATCGCGCTGGTGATCGGCGTGCCGCCGTCGCAGTTCGTTGTACTGGTGGCGATCACCAATCTCGCGCAGAGCGTGCAGCACGCGAATATCCGGCTGTATTTCGGCTGGCTGGGCGAACGGCTCGTCGTCAGTCCCACGTTCCATCGGCGCCATCATGCGATGGGCTACGGCCATGAAGGTCTGAAGTACGGCTGCAACTTCGGGGTGCTGTTTCCCTGGTGGGACATGCTGTTCGGCAGCGTGTCGTGGAACCGCGAGATTGAGCCGACCGGCATTCGTGACCAGCTCGACGGCCGGCAATACGGCGAAGGCTTCTGTGCCCAGCACGGGCTGGCGTTCGTGCGCATCGCCGGACGCCTGTCGCAGAAGAACCGCAGCGCTTCGGGCAACGACCCCGCCTCAGTCTGATCCGCCATTTTTACCTCCCCGTCCGCCCCTGGTACCGGCGGCACGGAGTGAGGCACTACCGACGCTCCGTTGCGTGGTTTATCCTGTGCAGACTTCGCGCGTCGCTTTTTCGCGCTGGATTTTTCCCGGCTTGCTTTTGTCCTATCGTTTCGCTCACTCGCACTGGCTCGCATGAATGATCTGTTGCGCTCGTTCGGCCGCGCGCTGGCAAGCGCGCTCCACCCGCGCATGCTCTGGCTGACCTTCTTGCCGTTTTTTACGGCGACGGTCGTATGGGGCGTGATTCTCTGGTTTTCCTGGCAAACGCTGATCGGCACGACACGCGTCTGGCTCGAAAGCTGGTCGTTCACGACCACCCTTTATCACCTGTTCGATTGGCTCGGTTTTTCTGCGCTGCATGCCGTGCTCGCGCCATTCATTGTGATTGCTGTGGCAATTCCGCTGATCGTGGTGACCATCCTGCTGCTGATCGCCACGCTGTCGATGCCGGGCGTGATCCGTCATCTGTCCGCGCGGCAATTCGTCGGCCTCGAGATGCGCCGTGGCGGAACGTGGTACGGTAGTCTCGCGCAGGCGCTTTGGACCACACTCGTCTGCCTCGTGTTGCTGGTCGTCACGTTGCCGTTGTGGCTGATCCCGCCGTTCTTCGCGCTGATTCCGCCGCTGCTGTGGGGCTGGCTCACCTACCGGGTGATGACATACGACGCGCTCGCCTTGCATGCAAGCCGCGACGAGCGGCGCGCGCTGGTGCGGCGCTACCGCTTGCCGCTGCTGCTGATCGGCGTCGCAAGCGGCTTGCTGGGTTCGCTGCCGACGTTGCTATGGGCCACGTCGGTCTGGCTGATTGTGCTGTTCCCCGTGATCACGGCCGTGACGATCTGGATCTATGCGTTCATCCTCGTCTTTTCGGCGCTATGGTTCGGCTATTACTGTCTGCGCGCGTTGCAGCGCATGCGCGCGGAAGAGCAGGGCGCCCGTCACGCGGCGTCCGTGGTTCCCTACTGAATTTATCTGCGAGGCGGCAATGGCATTTGGCGTCATCATCATAGGCGACGAAATCCTGTCGGGCAGGCGGGTCGACAAGCACCTGCCGAAGGTTATCGAACTGCTGACCGCGCGCGGCCTGTCGCTCGGCTGGGCTGAGTACATCGGCGACGAGCCGGAGCGCATCACGGCTACGCTGCGCCGCAGCTTCGCCTCCGGCGACATCGTGTTCTCGACGGGCGGCATCGGCGCCACGCCGGACGATCACACGCGTCAGTGCGCGGCCGCCGCGCTCGGCGTGCCGCTCGAGTTGCATCCGGAAGCGGCGGAGCTGATCCGCGAACGGATTCGCGACACGCATCCGGCCAGTTCGCCCAACCCCGTGGATCTCGATTCGCCGGACAATCGTCACCGTCTCAACATGGGCACGTATCCGCAGGGCGCGTCGATCATTCCGAACGGCTACAACAAGATCCCAGGCTTTTCGGTGGGCGATCACCACTTCGTGCCGGGCTTCCCGGTGATGGCGTGGCCGATGATCGAGTGGGTGCTGGACACGAAGTACGCGCATCTGCACCACGCCATGCCGCACGCGGAAAAGTCCTTGCTGGTGTTCGAGCTGCCGGAATCGACGCTGACGCCGCTGATGGAAAAGATCGAGCATGATTTCCCCAGCGTGCGGGTGTTCAGCTTGCCGAGCGTCGGCGATGCGGAGCGCGGCGGCATCTATGCGCGGCGGCATATCGATCTGGGTGTGAAGGGCGAGCCGGAGGCGGTCGCCGCAGCGTTCGTGAAGCTGCGCGAGGGCGTGCATCTGCTCGGTGGCGATATCGTCGAGCCGGAAGCGGCGGCGGCCGCAGGCAAGCCGCGTAGCTGAGGGCTGGGCCTGCCCGGTTTGCTGCACCACAGAATGAACCTCTGGCGGTGCAGACTCAAAGCCCCGCGCGCGTACGCCGATTCGCCCATAGTTGTCGTGCGCGCGCTGCGGACACGGCAGACCGGCCGTCCCGGCATCCCGATGGCAAAGACTGCCCGGCACTGACCACGACCCATTGCCGCATTGCGGTAGCTGCGGGAATAGCACGTGACTCATGCGGATTTCTAAAAATTCCTCTCATTCACCGCATTGGTATCATTTCCGGAATTCATTAAATTAAATGCGTCTTGCATAGTCAGGTTGCGCCTGCAGTCCCATTTATCCAATCGAAGCGATTGCTTAATGGTTTTGAAAGGATATTAGCTTGTTTAGTAAATTCAAATAAACAGAAATGGGCAATGGATAATCAGTTGACGCCATTTGAACCCGTCGTATAGCATGGCCTCCAGTCATTGCCTCATTCTCAAAATGATGATTCGGATGACTAAACAATATTCAGGAGACAACCATGATAGCTTTACGCCGTCTTTCGGTCGCTCTGATCTTGATAGGTGCTTTGGCGGGTTGTGGAGGAGATAGTCCGGGCTCTGCTGGCGCTGGGAGTGCTGCAGTCGCGGCCAAACAGCTTGGCAGCACAGGTGAGGGTGGCGCGGGCGGCAGTTCTAGCGATTCAAGCTCAGCGGCCACGAATGACGCTGCACAAATCCCCGCAGCCGACCAGGCCTCCATGCGCTTGACCCAATACGTCAATCCGCTGATCGGCACGTTGGCCAGCAATTCTCCGAATCCGGTGCCCGCAGGGCAAGCCGGCAGTGTGGTGCCCGCAGCCGGCCTGCCGAACGGCATGGTGCAATGGGCGCCTGATACGAATACCACCACAGCGCCGTCGAACAGCGCGGAGCCCGGTTCGCCGGCCGGTTATTACTATGACATCGGTTCGATCCAGAGCTTCAGCCTGACGCATATGAGCGGCGCAGGTTGTTCCGGCAACGACGGGGAATTCCCTGTGATGCCGACGCTGGATGCCACTAAGCCGCTCGCGCAAACGTTTAACCACGCCAACGAGAAGGCGGTAGCGGGCGCCTATTCCGTGCTGCTCGACAACCAGATCAAGGTCGAGTTGACAGCGACCCTGCGCACCGGCTTCGGTCGCTTCACGTATCCGGATCAGCAACCGTCGACGCTCGTGCTCAATACGACCTATACCAATACGGAATCGGGCGTTGCCGGCGCGGTCACCCAGGTGGACGCCCAAACTGTTTCGGGCAGTACAACCGGCGGCCATTTTTGCGGCAATTCAACGAACGTACCGGTCTATTTTTATGCGCAGTTCAGCCAGCCATTCGCGTCAACATCTTCCATTAGTAATGGCGTTGCCGTGCTGAATTTCGGTAAAGGCAAGACGGTTCTCATGAAAATCGGTATTTCATACGTGAGTGTCGCCAATGCGAAAGCTAATCTTGAGAAGGAAAATCCGTCGTGGGATTTTTATGGTGTGAAGGCGGTGGCCGATGCGATATGGAATCAACGCCTCAATACCATTCAGGTGAGCAGCCGCGACACCACTGCGCTGACCAAGTTTTATACGGCGTTCTACCACGCGTCCTGGGCGCCGAGCGTATTCAGCGATGTGAATGGCCAATATATTGGCTTCGACCAGCAAGTCCATAAGGTCAGCGCAGGCCACGCTGCGCAGTACACCAGCTTTTCGGGCTGGGACATCTACCGTTCGCTGATTCCGCTCAAGGCCACGCTGTTTCCTCAGGAGACCAGCGACATGGCGCAGTCGCTCGTGAACGATGCGGACCAGTGCGGCGCGATTCCACATTGGGTCAATAACAACGTCGAAGACGGCGTAATGCCGGGTGATGCCGGGTCGTTGATTTTGGCGGGCGCATACGGATTCGGCGCACGCAACTTCGATACAACGGGCGCGTTGAACCATATGATCCAGATGGCCAACATTCCAGGTACCGCCTGCAATGGGGTGACGACGAACGGCGGCCGCGCCAGCTATCTGCAGTTCGGCTACATTACGAGCGGCGAATGGGGGCAGGCGTCGTCCACGCTGGAATATGCCAGCAGCGATTTCGCCATTTCGCAGTTTGCCGGCGAACTGGGCAACTCGACGATCCAGAAAATGCTGCGGAGCCGCTCGGCTTACTGGCAAAACGTGCTCAACACGTCGTTGACACCACCGATTAACGCCGGGCGCAATTCGGACGGCAGCTGGATCCCGGAAACGCAGAGCAGTACCGACAACTACGTGGAGGGCAACGCAGAGCAGTACACGTGGATGGTGCCGTTCAACCCTGCGGGACTGTTTGCTCAACTTGGCGACAATACGACTGTCGTGTCACGGCTGAACACGTTCTTCACGGTGTTAAACGCGGGGACGAGCCTGCCCAATTTCTATATGGGCAACGAACCGACCTTCGAGGTGCCCTGGTTGTACAACTGGGCTGGCTCGCCGTCCGGTACGCAGAACGTCGTACAGCAAATCATGGCCAGCGCCTTCGGCACAGGGCCGAACGGTTTGCCCGGCAATGACGACTTGGGGGCTGTGTCGGGATGGTATGTGTGGGGTGCGCTCGGCCTCTATCCGGAGATTCCTGGTGTCGGCGGCTTCGCAATCGGCAGTCCGCAGTTTTCGTCGATTACCGTTCACCTGGGGAACGGCAAGACGCTGCGAATCCGGGCACCCGGCGCACCCGACGCGAATTACGTGCAAAGCCTGAGCGTCAATGGCGCCGCCCACAGCAGTTCGTGGCTCGACGTCGACGCGCTGGCCGACGGAGCGACGCTGAACTTCGTGATGGGTTCGTCGCCTTCGGACTGGGGATCCAACGCTGCCGACGCGCCGCCGTCATATGGTGTGCCGGTCGCGCGGAACGTGGCGGATGCATTCAACAACCACGGCATCAGCACGGACGGCAGTACCGATACGGACGGCCTGGGCGCGGACTTCGACGGCTCGCTCTACAGCTACTCGTCGCAGGCATTGACGGCGGCCGGCGCGGGACCCGGCAAACCGTTCGTCTTCGATGGCGCCAGCTTTATCCTGTCCGGCGGCCCGCTCGATAACGCCGTTGCGGTTGGGCAGACTATCGCGATGCCGCCGGGTACGAGAGGCAATTCGCTGGTTCTGCTGGGTTCGGCCAACAACGGTCCTGGCTCGGGCGCCGCTCTCGTGACCTATGCTGACGGCACGACCACACCGTTCACGCTTGCCTTCGACGACTGGACCCTCAATGGAGGCAGTGCTGCGCCGGTGGATCCCATTGCGCTGACAACCACGTACCGCAATGCCGGCGATGGCACCAACAACGCCGTGAAGACTTATCTGTTTGCGCAGAAAGTGCCGCTCACGCCGGGCAAAGTGGTGGTGAGTGTGACCTTGCCAAGGCAGGTCAGCGCCGGCAAGTTGCACGTCTTCGGTATCGCCGCCGCGCTTTGAGTTCATCGGGCGCCTCTCGGGCGGCGCCCGATGATTAAAGCGATCGAAGCGGTGACATCCACCGCTTGAGCGGGCGCGAGGCCGCATCATCGCAGTGTCACATGCCGCGCCGACGATAGAGTCAATGTGTCGTTGGCGCGTGCTGCTTCAAGCGTGCTGCTTCAGGCGCGCTCTAGTCGGTTCTCCATACGGGCGCGGCTTTTACCAGGCTTTAATCAGGCCTCATGCGCCGATCCATGGCAAACCGCGGAAACACCAGCCCGAGACCGTCTTCCGATGCCCCTGGCCGTCCTTGTCGCCTTCAAAACCTTCCAGCAGGTCGAACGCCTTGGTGAAGCCGGCCTGCGTCGCAGCAATGGCGGCGAGCTTCGAGCGCGCGGCGCTGCGGCACAGAAACAGCACGGGCGTGTCGGTGCTGGCGTTCTGGCCCAGTTGCTGCAGGAATTCCTGATTTGGCACGGCACCCGGATAGCGGGTCCACTCGACATGAGCGTACTGGCCGTCGCCGATTACCGGCCGGCCGACCCAATCGAGTTCCGCACGCGTGCGTACGTCGACGAGGCGGGTGCGTGGATCGAGTTGAAGGAGCTCGAATGCCTCGGCCGGCGACAACGCGCCGGCGTAGGGCAACTGGTTGTCGAGGCGGCGCTTCTCGGCCTGGGCATACAACTGTTCGAGCGTACTCATGACAGCAAATCTCCTTCGGACCAAAAGATGATTCTAGCGCGGCGGGTCCTTCATGGGTGCTGCACAGGCCACGGCGCCGAGCAGGCCAACCAGCAGGTCGAATGCCCCAAGCGGGTGCAAAATACATCGACTGCCCCAAAACTGGGATTTCGCCCGATGCGCATTTCGGGATTGCCCTATGATGGTGCTGACGTCTCGGGAAAGAGGGTTCGTTCACGCTTGTCGGGGTGCGGCGATTCCCCGCAAATGCGCGTGGCGGTAGGCCTTTGCGCCGGCTTGGCGCACACATGGCACAGAAGGTGCTTATGTGGTGCCGATCGATTCGGTCACCGGCTTTCGGCGCCTGCGGCAATATTGCAGAAATGCGAGGTAGACGTGCCGGGACGGGTCAGCTAGATTTGGGCGGCGGCTAAATCCGCCGAATTCGTTAATCAGGAGATAGGTTATGAGTAAATCCGTGGCCGACGTCATGCAAATCGTCAAGGACGAGGACGTCAAGTTTGTCGACTTCCGTTTCACCGACACGCGCGGCAAAGAGCAACACGTTTCGGTGCCGGTGTCGGCATTCGACGAAGACAAGTTCGAGAGCGGCCATGCGTTTGACGGTTCATCGATTGCCGGCTGGAAGGGCATCGAAGCGTCTGACATGCTGCTCGTACCGGATGCTGGCACAGCCTTCATCGACCCGTTCTATGAAGAGTCGACCCTCGTTCTGACTTGCGACGTGGTCGAGCCGTCTGACGGCAAGGGCTACGAGCGCGACCCGCGTTCGCTGGCAAAGCGCGCCGAAGCCTATCTGAAGAGCACGGGCCTTGGCGACACGGCTTTCTTCGGTCCGGAACCTGAATTCTTCATTTTCGACTCGGTCCAGTGGAACACGGACATGTCGGGCTGCTTCGTGAAGATCGGTTCGGAAGAAGCACCCTGGTCGTCGGGCAAGGAATTCGAAGGCGGCAACACGGGTCACCGTCCGGGCACGAAGGGCGGCTACTTCCCGGTCGCGCCGGTCGATTCGTTCCAGGACATTCGCTCGGAAATGTGTTTGCTGCTCGAACAGATCGGCATTCCGGTCGAAGTGCACCACCACGAAGTCGGGGGCATGGGCCAGAACGAAATCGGCACCAAGTTTTCGACGCTCGTGCAGCGCGCTGACTGGACGCAGCAACTGAAGTACATCGTCCATAACGTCGCGCACACGTACGGTAAGACGGCGACGTTCATGCCGAAGCCGGTGGTCGGCGACAACGGTTCGGGCATGCACGTTCACCAGTCGATCTGGAAGGACGGCCAGAACCTGTTCGCAGGCAACGGGTATGCCGGCCTGTCGGAATTCGCGCTGTACTACATCGGCGGCATCATCAAGCACGCCCGCGCGCTGAACGGCATCACGAACCCGACGACGAACTCGTACAAGCGTCTCGTGCCGCACTTCGAAGCACCGGTCAAGCTCGCTTACTCGGCGCGTAACCGTTCGGCATCGATCCGTATTCCGCACGTGAGCAACCCGAAGGGCCGCCGTATCGAAACGCGCTTCCCAGATCCGATGGCTAACCCGTACCTGTGCTTCTCGGCACTGATGATGGCAGGTCTGGACGGTGTGCAGAACAAGATCCATCCGGGCGAAGCCGCTGACAAGAACCTGTACGACCTGCCGCCGGAAGAGGATGCAAAGATCCCGACCGTGTGTGCTGGCCTCGACCAGGCGCTGGAAGCGCTGCACACCGACCGCGAGTTCCTGACGCGTGGCGGAGTGTTCACGGATGCGATGATCGACGCTTACCTGGAACTGAAGGAAGCGGAACTGCAACGCGTGCGTATGACCACGCACCCGGTCGAGTTCGAACTGTACTACTCGCTGTAAGCGGCGATAGCGCTTCGCCGCGCAAGTGGCGAAGCGCGCGCCCGACGCTCGTGACTGATCGAATGCGGGTCACAAAGGGACGGCGGCGCCGTCCCTTTTTTGTTGAGCACGAGGCAACGTTTGCGCTGCGGTTCACGAGACCAACGTGCGCGTCGTCTGTCGTATCACCATCTCTCATCGGCCAGACTGCAAGATGGTTCTGAAGAATCTGATCAAAGCAAGAAAAGGGCATGCCGAGCCGCTGTCGGAAAACGCACAGTTGGTGGATTCCGGTTTGCTGACGGGGTTCGAGGCTTTGCCGACGGTCGTGCTCGTGCTCGACAAGCGCACGCTGCGCGTCGCGTTTGCGAATCCTTCCGCGGAGGCGATGCTCGATCTCTCGCGCCGGCAACTGACACAGATGGCGTGGCCGGACATCTTCGCGAATTCAGACGAACTGATCGCGACGGTCGCCTCGATTGCCGAACACCGTTTCCATGCGACGCACCTTGATGCCGTGCTGGAGCGTCAGGGCCACGAGCCGCTGCATGTGCATGCGATCGTGGGTTACCTGGAAGGTGCGCCGGATTATGTCCTGCTCGAACTGTTCGAAAACGAGCGCCACCTGCGCACCGACCGCGAAGAGCGTATCAACGATCTGACCGCGGTCAACAAGCAACTGATCCGCAATCTCGCGCACGAAATCAAGAATCCGCTCGGCGGCATTCGCGGCGCGGCGCAACTGCTGGAGTTCGAACTGGGCGTACGTGAGCGCGACGAGTTGCGCGAGTACACCCAGGTCATCATCAAGGAGTCGGACCGGCTGCAGACGCTGGTCGACCGGCTGCTCGAACCGCATCGTCATCCGCATATCGTGGGCGACGTGAATATTCACGAAGTGTGCGAACGCGTGCGGGCCGTGATTCTCGCGGAGTTTCCGCGCGGCCTCACCATCGAACGCGACTACGACGTGAGCGTGCCCGATCTGCGCGGCGACAAGGAACAACTGATTCAGGCAGTGCTCAATATCGTTCGTAATGCAGCGGAAGCGCTGCGCGAACGGATTTCGCAGGGTGACGCACGCATTGAATTGCGTACGCGCGTGGCGCGCAAGATCACCATTGCGAAACGTTTATGTAAGCTGGCATTGGACTTGCATATCATCGACAACGGACCAGGCATTCCAGAAGACATCCGTGACCGCATTTTTTATCCGCTCGTTTCGGGGCGCGACGATGGAAGCGGTCTGGGTCTCACGCTCGCGCAGACTTTCGTGCAGCAGCACGATGGTTTGATCGAAGTGGAAAGCCGTCCGGGTCACACCGAGTTTCAGATTTTGCTGCCGCTCGACTGCTAATACCACATGCGTCAAAAGCGCACCTAAAGACTTCTGACCGACCATATGAAGCCGATCTGGATAGTAGACGACGATCAATCGATACGCTGGGTGCTCGAAAAGGCACTCGCCCGTGAGAACTTCGCGACACGCAGCTTCGCGAACGTGCGCGACGCGGCAGCCGCGCTCGATCACGACAGCCCACAGGTGCTGGTGTCCGACATTCGCATGCCCGGCGGTTCGGGCCTCGAATTGCTGCAGACGGTGCGCGACAAGGTGCCGGGCTTGCCCGTCATCATCATGACCGCGTTCTCGGATCTCGACAGTGCCGTTGCTGCATTTCAGGGCGGCGCCTTCGAATATCTCGCCAAGCCATTCGATGTCGACAAGGCGGTCGAACTGATTCGCCGCGCGGTCGACGAAAGCATGCGTGGCGAGCAGACGTGGGACGAGCGCGTCGCCGATGCACCGGAAATGCTCGGCCAGGCGCCGGCGATGCAGGACATGTTTCGGGCCATCGGCCGCCTGTCCCATTCTGCAGCAACCGTGCTCATTACCGGCGAATCAGGCACCGGTAAGGAACTTGTGGCGCGCGCCTTGCACCGACATAGCCCACGCGCGAACGGTCCGTTCATCGCACTGAACACCGCGGCGATTCCGAAGGATCTGCTGGAGTCCGAACTATTCGGCCACGAACGTGGTGCCTTCACCGGCGCACAGGCGATGCGTCAAGGGCGCTTCGAACAGGCCGAGAATGGCACGCTGTTTCTCGACGAAATCGGCGATATGCCGTTCGATCTGCAAACGCGGTTGCTTCGCGTGCTGTCCGATGGGCAGTTTTATCGGGTCGGCGGGCACAATCCGCTGCGTGCGAATGTGCGGGTGATTGCCGCTACGCACCAGAATCTCGAATCGCGCGTGCGTCAGGGCCTGTTCCGTGAGGACTTGTATCACCGCCTGAATGTGATCCGGCTGCGCTTGCCGGCGTTGCGCGAACGCAGTGAAGACATTCCTTTGCTGACGCGCCATTTTCTGCAGAAGAGCGCGCGTGATCTGGGCGTCGAGCCGAAGCGGGTGTCCGAGGAAGCGCTGGCTTATCTCGCGTCGCTGCCGTTTCAGGGCAACGTGCGGCAGCTCGAGAATCTCGCCAACTGGCTGACCGTGATGGCGCCGGCGCAGACCATCGAGATCAAGGATCTGCCGCCCGATCTGGTGCCGGCGCAGGCAGGCTCGGTTGAGATCGCGGCAGGCGGTGGGTTGGCGGGGGATTCGGGCAGCGGTGTAGCGGGTCAGTCGGCCGCGAACGGCGCTGCAGTATCGTCGCATTTGCCGGTGATACCGGGCATGACGGTCGCTGCGACCGTCAGTGCCTGGGAAAGCGGACTGCGCACCGAAGTCGCACGGATGTTGCGCGAGAACGCGCCCGATGTGATGGACGAACTCGCCCGGCGCTTTGAGGCTGCGGTGATTCGCGAGGCGCTCGATTTCACCCGCGGCCGCAAGGTGGAGGCTGCCGAGCGGCTGGGCATTGGCCGCAATACGATCACGCGCAAGATCCAGGAGCTCAACCTCGAGCCTTGATGCGGGCCTGAGCAATGGGCCGGCGCTGCGACGCAGCGTCGGCCCGGTCCTGCCTCTTGGGCAAGTTATTCCGTGTGGCGCCCAGGGTCCCGACGCATGCAGCCTGACCACGCGGTCACACCGCTTCGCGAGCGCCAGGCTGATCACAAGGCATAATCGTCGTTGTTCAGTTACGACGGCCTACCATGCCTGCTTCCGCTTCAACTTCGAGTTCGTCTTCCGGGCCTCACTGGCCGCAATCTCCCGATCCTTATCAGTCGCTCGAGTTGCTCGACGACCCGGCCGCCATGGCCTGGGTCGAGCAGCAGAATGCCCGCACGCGCGCAGCATGGTGCAGCGGTGCACGCTTCCATACCCTCACACAACGTCTCGCCGAGGCCTATCTGCCGCGTGAACGGCCCGTGATTCCCGATCGCTGGCAAGACTGGGCCTACGACCTGTGGCAGGACGAGCGCAATCCCAAAGGCATCTGGCGACGCACGTCATGGGCGAGCTGGCGCAACGGCAAACCGGTCTGGCAGAACCTGCTCGACTTCGATGCGCTCGGGCAAGCAGAGGGCACGCCGTGGGTTTGCGTCGAACTCGACATTCTCTATCCGGACGGCGATCGCGCGCTTGTGACGTTGTCGCCCGGAGGATCGGACGCGGTGGTGGTACGGGAATTCGACGTCGACGCGCAACGCTTCCTGAGCGATGGCTTTAGCGTCCCCAAGGCGGGCAAGCATGCGGTGTCGTGGATCGATCGCGATACGGTCTACGTCGGTTGGGACAAAGGCGGCAAGACGCTGACGCGCTCGGGCTATCCGCGTGAAGTGCGGCGCTGGACGCGCGGCACTGCGCTCGCCGATGCGCCGGTCGTGTTTCGTGGAGATTTCGACGACATTAGCGTCGATGCGAACTACGACCCGATCGATCTGCGCCATACCGTGGTGCGCAGCGTCGATTTTTTCGACTCTGAAACGTACTACCTGGACGCCGACGGCGCGTGGCAGCGCTATGACGTGCCCGAGCATGTGGCGGTGGGCGGCTGGGAAGGGTGGCTGATGCTCGAGCCGCGTCTCGACTGGTCATGCGGGGACGCGCTCTATCCGGGCGGCGCACTGCTGGCGATCCGGGAGCGCGAGTTTCTGGCCGGCGAGCGCCGGTTCGTCTCGCTCTTCACACCGAACGCGCAGACCTCGGCATGCGATTGGACCCACACGCGCCACCATCTGATCGTCTCGTATCTCGACGATGTGCAGAGTAAGACGGTGCTTTGGCAGCCGCAGCAGTCTGAGAGTGGCGAATGGCACTGGTCGTCGCGTGAGTTTCCGGCCCGCGCGAGCTCGCAGGTCGACGTCTCGCCGATCGAGCCGACGCTCAACGATGAGGTGTTTGTCGACGTCGACGATTACCTGCTGCCGCCCGAGTACTGGCTCGCCGATCTCACGCAGGACAATCTGGCCGAATGGGAATTGCTCGACCGCTGGCCGACCCAGTTCGACGCCACGCCTTACGCGGTGAAGCGGGACCATGCGCGCTCCGCTGACGGCACGAGCGTGCCGTACACGGTGATCGGTCCGCGTTCGTTGCTTGAAGCCGCCCAGCAAACGGGGCAGGCAGAAGGCGCACGTCCGTGTCTGCTGACTGGCTACGGCGGCTTCGCGATTCCGCTCACGCCGAGCTACCTGACCGGCCCCGGGATTGGCTGGCTCGCACAGGGCGGCGTGTTTGTAGTCGCGCATATCCGTGGCGGCGGCGAATTCGGCACCGAGTGGCATCTCGCGGCACAAGGCGAAAACCGGCAGCGTTCCTTCGACGATTTCATCGCGGTCGCGCAGGCGCTCATCGACGACGGTGTGACCACGGCCGCGCAGCTGGGCATCAAGGGCGGCAGCAACGGCGGCCTGCTGGTTGCCGCGTGCATGGTACAGCGTCCCGATCTGTTTGGCGCGGTGGTGTGCGAGGTGCCGCTGCTCGATATGAGCCGCTATCACCTGCTGCATGCGGGTGCTTCATGGATCGACGAGTACGGCGACCCGGACGAGCCGGATGAGGCGCGCGTGCTCGCGGCTTACTCACCGTACCATCAGGTGCGTGCCGGGGTGGCGTATCCGCCGGTGCTGTTCACGACTTCGACGAGCGACGATCGCGTCCATCCCGGACACGCGCGCAAGATGGTGGCGCGCATGCAGGCGTTGGGGGCGGAGCGTGTCTGGTATCGGGAGAATACCGACGGCGGCCATGGTGGCGGCTCCGATGAACTGGAGCAGGCCGTTCATGACGCGATGGAGTATGAGTTCCTGTGGGACTGTCTGAGCGGTCCGGTGTCTAGCTAATCTGCGCGACCACGGGTGCGTGGTCCGATGGCTGTTCCCATTTGCGCGGTACCTTGTCGATCTCGCACGAGGTGCAGGCCTTGGCAAGCGGCTCGGACAAAAGGATGTGGTCGATACGCAGGCCCGCGTTGCGGCGAAACGCCATCATCCGGTAATCCCACCACGAGAACACTTTTTCCGGGTGATCGAACATGCGGAACGCGTCGGTAAGCCCCAGGCCGATGAGGCGGATGAATTCGGCACGCTCTTCGGGCGAAACCAGGTTCTGTCCTTCCCACGCTTTCGGATCGTGGACATCGCGATCTTCCGGTGCGATGTTGTAATCGCCGACCAGCGCGAGCTTGGGGTACTGCTTGAGTTCGCCCACCAGCCAATCGTGCAGCGCTTCAAGCCAGCGCAGCTTGTAGGCGAACTTGTCGGTGCCCGGCGCCTGGCCGTTGGGGAAGTAGGCGGAGATCACGCGCACGCCCTCGATCGTCGCGGCAATCACGCGTTGCTGCGGATCCTCGAAGCCAGGGATATTGCGCACGATAGTGCTTTCGTCGACGCTTATCCCATCGCGCACCAGAATACCCACACCGTTATAGGTCTTCTGGCCGGCGAACCAGCTCCGGTAGCCCTTCTCCTCGAGCTCGGCGCGCGGGAATTTGTCGTCGGTCAGTTTGAGTTCCTGCAGGCCGAGGACGTCGGTCTGACTCGTTTCGAGCCAGTCGATTACATGCTGCTGGCGGACTTTGAGTGAATTGACGTTCCAGGTGGCGATTTTCATCGGCATTTCTCTTTTGGTGTCGGATGCTGGGCGAGTTCCTGTGCTGCGGGCGGTCCATGTGGAGCACGCCTACGCGGGATGTTGCCCGAATATTACCGCGATCCGGTTGTACCATTAGGCCCTGCGCCAGGCTAGTCGTGTGCTGCACTGCGATGCCGGGTGCTGACACAGCAGGAACGGGAAGCAGGAAAACGCAGCCGTCCGCCACCCCGCCACGCACCGCAAAATAAATCGCCGGCGCTCTCATTGCACGGCGTATAGTGGGTTCAATACTCACGTATCGGGGAATTGCCATGGCTGAACTCTATCCGGCTATCTATAAGGACTTCGAAGTGCATCCGCTGGTGTTCTCGCGGGAGTTCGACAAGTTCGACGGTCACAAGCGGCACGCCGAAGGCTATGACGTGGCCGTGCGCGTCTGCCGCCCGGGTGCGATTAGCGGCTCGAAGGCAAGCCGCGTGTTTCGACTCGTGCGGCCCGCCACCTTCTCCGATTTCGGCATCGCCAAGCGTAGTGCTAGCCAATACGGCGCAGACATCATCGACGGCAAGGTTGAAGGCGCCTCGGTTGCCGATTTGTGAGCCCGAAAAAATAATCTGCATGTTTGTTTGACGATCTGCCGACATCTCTATACAATCCGTTTTCTCTGACGCGGGGTGGAGCAGTCTGGCAGCTCGTCGGGCTCATAACCCGAAGGTCATAGGTTCAAATCCTATCCCCGCAACCAAGCATATGGAAAGCCCGCTGGCAGTCGCCACGCGGGCTTTTTCATTTGCGGTCAGCCAACCGGTATTCGGGCATTGCGGCGCACTCTAAAACTACTACGTTATCCTGAAGGATTGGATTCTAATCTGCCCAATGTCACAGCCATCGTGGCGACAGTACGCATGGATGGCGACTGTGGCCACCATGACCCCACCAGCGTTAGCTTCTGAAAGGAACCGAAGGTAGTATTCGGCGCTTGAGGGTGCGGAAAACGTACACGACCCGCGACGCAACTTTCTTTCGAGGACGTTGAAATGGATACATACATTCTGTTGGGCGGTGGTTTCGGCCTGGCGCTGGCCATTGCAATCTGGGGCATCTGGAAGCTCAGATAAGGCCTCGCGCAAACCAGCGAGTGAGCGAGACAATCCCGCCGCTGTGACATATTTTCATCGCGTTGTATCAAGAACCTGCTACAAGCTAGTTGTTGTTCCGCTGGTGCGAGGGCCGTATTTCCGTCAGGCGCCAATACGGTCAGGCATGCCGTTATTTTCATTTAACTTACGACACCCTATGTCCTCATCTGTCACCAGCCCCACGACCCAGACCGTCAACGCCGCGCCCAGTCTCGTGTTGGGCGCAATCGGCGTGGTGTTCGGCGACATCGGCACCAGCCCGCTCTACACATTACGCGAATGTCTGAAAGCCGCGGGCGGCATCAGCCAGCCTAATGTGTTTGGTATCGTGTCGCTGATTCTCTGGTCGATCATCGTGGTGGTCACGCTCAAGTATGTGAGCTTCGTGATGCGCGCGGACAACGATGGTGAAGGCGGTATTCTCGCGCTCACCGCACTGGCGTCGCGCGTGGCGCCGGCGCGTCTCTCGCCGGTGCTGCTCACGCTGGGCGTGTTCGGCGCCGCGATGTTCTACGGCGATTCGATGATTACGCCGGCGATCTCGGTTATCTCGGCGGTGGAAGGCGTCACGCTGGTCGATCCGAAATTGACGGCGTGGATCGTGCCCATCTCGCTCGTCATTCTCACCGGCCTGTTCAAGCTGCAGAAGCGGGGCACGGGGACGGTCGGCAAGGTCTTCGGGCCGGTGATGATCGTCTGGTTCGTCACGCTGGCGGCGCTGGGCTTGCTGCATATTGTGACGGGTCCAGCCATCATCGAAGCCGTCTCGCCGCTTTTTGCCGTGCGTTTCGTCGCTCACGCACCCGGCACGGCTTTCGTGGTGCTCGGTTCGGTGTTTCTCGCGTTGACCGGGGGCGAAGCGCTTTACGCGGACATGGGGCACTTCGGCAAGAAGCCGATTCGCCTCGCCTGGCTGCTGCTGGTGTTGCCGAGTCTCGTACTGAACTACTTCGGCCAGGGCGCGCTGGTGCTGGCGCGGCCCGCAGCGGTGGAGCAGCCGTTCTTCGAGTCGGCGCCCGGCTGGGCGCTCGTGCCGCTGGTTCTGCTGGCTACCGCTGCCACCATCATCGCCTCGCAGGCGGTGATTTCCGGCGCGTTCTCGATGACCAAGCAGGCGGTCCAGCTCGGCTTTCTGCCGCGTATCCCCGTCGTCCATACGTCGACGCATGAGGTAGGGCAGGTCTACGTGCCGTTCATCAATGTGTCGCTGTACGCCGCGGTCGTATTTCTGGTGGTGTTCTTCAAGTCCTCCGACAATCTGGCTGCGGCCTACGGTATTGCCGTCGCCTCGACGATGCTGCTGACCACGATGCTGATGTATTTCATCACGCATTCGCTGTGGAAGTGGAAAGCGCTCTCGACCTTCGTCGTCATCGGGCCGTTAGTGCTGGTCGACGCGGTGTTCGTCTCGAGCAATGTCAGCAAGGTATTCGAAGGCGGCTGGTTCCCGTTGCTGGCCGGTGGCCTGTTGTTCACGGTGATGACCACCTGGCATCGCGGCCGCGAGCTGGTGGTGGAGCGCATGAAGACCGACAACATTCCGCTCGCGGGACTGATCAAGTCGCTGTGCGGCGGTTCGCATCCGCCGCCGCGTGTCGATGGCACGGCGGTGTTTCCGGGTGGAGTGGCAGGCATGACGCCGTCTGCGTTCATGCACAACCTCAAGCACAATCGGGTGATGCACAGCATCAACATCTTCATGGCCGGCATGACCGACAACGTCCCGCACGTGCACGACGATCAGAAAGTCGCCGTGGAAGACATGGGCTATGGCTGCTATTCGGTCACCGTGCGCAACGGCTTCATGGAGATTCCCAATGTGCCGGGCATCCTGCAACTGGTCGCGAAGAAGATCCCTGACTGGCAATACGAACCGCAGGATACGTCCTTCTTCCTCGCGCGCGACACGGTGCTTGCCACGGGGGAGAGCAAGGCCATGGCGCTGTGGCGCGAGAAGCTGTTCGCGTTCCTTGGCCGGAATGCGGCACAGGCGGCCGAATACTATAGTTTGCCGGCGAATCGCGTCGTCGAACTGGGCGGCCAGATCAATCTGTAGGCTTCGGCCTCGCGGCTGGGTGTTCACCCAGCCGCTTCTCTCGTCATCGTAGGCGCGACGTAAGCCGCCAAAAGCATCGCGTAACAGAGCCCGATTGAAGTGGCTTTGCTTAGCGAATCAAGTTGACTTTTGGTTCTCAAAATGTCTAGAATTCCGCGTCGTCACAAATGGGGCTAATGCCTTGGACAGTAGCAGTAGTCGATCTTCGATCAGATTCGCCGCCTGACTAGCAGGACGCCCGCGCTGTATTCTTTACGCCGCCGTCTTGCCAGCAGGCAGACGGTGCGCGCCGTAGTAATCAATCTCTCCGTGCACCTTTATCAGAGCCACATGAACACAGCGATGCCGCGCGTTCATTGTGGCTTCGTGTCGCGAGCCTCGCTCGTGGCTGCGCTTGCGCGCGCGCTGGAATGGTCCCGGCGTGCGCCAGGCGTGTAGACAAACACACGCGGCGCGCATTTGATGCGCGCGCGGTCGACGCCGATAAGGAGTGTCCCATGGACCCTGACAGTTACCCCACATCCTGTTCTTTATGCCGCTGCACCTTCCCTTTGTCTGAAGGAAGCGAGTAGATCGTTGCCGTCGCGCGCATGCCGCGCTGCCACTCCGGGTCTGCTGGCTTCCAGTGAATCGCGTTAAGCCAAACGCTCGGAGAAACACCATGAACTTCGGCCTCCTTCTGTCGCAACTGCCGCACGTCCAGGAATCGCGCGTCCATTACGACGCCATGCTGTCGCTGCAAGCCCGCGAGCCCCACAAGCTGATCGCACTCTGGCAGAGCTTCAAGTCGCTCATTTCCTGAATTCTCCCGATCTTGTGTTATCCGCAGGCGCCGTCATCGGTGACGATGACACGCGTGAGCGGATGACGCAGGCGTGTGTGCCGTTCTTTTGTTCGCCTATGTTTCGCCATGAGTGATTTCAGCTTTTCGTCGCGAGTGTTTGATCCCGCTGCCGCGCATTGGGTAAGCGTCGCTCCGTATGCTTCAAAAACCCGTGACCGGGGAGACGCCTGATGAATTTCAGTTTTAATCTAAACCGCACCGCCAATGCTTCCGCGTGGCGCCTGCTGCCCAACGGCTGGGACTTTGTCGCCTTCCCGCTGATCATCTGCGTGATTGCTTCGGTGGGGATCGGTTTTCACCAGACGCTTGCGCCGATGTCGACATTGAAGACCCAGGTCATCTCGCTCGACCCGGCAAGCCTGCCTGAATACGCATTGCGCACGACGCTGCGCATGCTCGCGGCGATGGTGGCGTCGCTGGCGTTCACGCTGATCTACGGCACGCTCGCGGCGAAGAGCCGCCGCGCGGGCCTCGTGCTGGTGCCGATTCTCGACATCCTGCAGTCGGTGCCGGTGCTGGGCTACATTTCGTTTACGGTCACGTTCTTCCTCGCGCTGTTTCCAGGGCGCGTACTCGGCGCGGAGCTCGCGGCGATCTTCGCGATCTTCACGAGCCAGGCGTGGAACATGACCTTCAGCTTTTACCAGTCGCTGCGCACGGTGCCGCGCGATCTGGATGAAGTCTCGCGTGGCTTCCATCTGACTGGCTGGCAGCGCTTCTGGAAACTCGAAGTGCCATTCTCAATGCCAGGCCTCATCTGGAACATGATGATGTCGATGTCGGGCGGCTGGTTCTTCGTGGTGGCCTCCGAAGCGATCACGGTGGGCAACAACACGATTACGCTGCCGGGCATCGGTGCGTATCTGGCGCAGGCGATTTCCGACAAGAACCTGCATGCGATCGGCTGGGTCATCCTGACCATGACGATCGTGATCATCGCGTACGACCAGTTCCTGTTCCGCCCGCTCGTCGCCTGGGCCGACAAGTTCCGCATGGAGAACACCAGCTCCGGTAACGCACCGGAGTCCTGGCTGCTCGATCTCGTGCGTCGCACGCGGCTGATTCACCGCGGCCTCGTGCCGATGGGTAAGCTGTTCGCCAACGCGGCGCGCGTGCCGATGCGCCTGCCGGGCCTGGGCCGCATCAGCTTCAGCATGCCACGCCGCCCAAAGCCATCGCTGGCCGGCGACATGATCTGGGGGATCCTCGTGATTCTCCTCACGCTCTATGTCGTCTATCGCGTCGTGACCTATGTCCGTACCGGTGTCGACCTTGCCGAAGTGGGACATGTGCTGGTGCTGGGCCTGATCACGCTGCTGCGCGTGGCGCTGCTGATTCTGATTTCGTCCGTGATCTGGGTACCGATTGGCGTGCTCATTGGCTTGCGGCCGGCGCTGGCCGAAAAGATCCAGCCGCTCGCGCAGTTCCTCGCAGCGTTCCCGGCGAACCTGCTGTTCCCGGTGTTCGTGATCGTGATCGTGCGCTTTCACCTGAACCCGGACATCTGGCTGTCGCCACTGATCGTGCTCGGCACGCAGTGGTACATCCTCTTCAACGTGATTGCGGGCGCCAGTGCCTATCCGAACGACTATCGCGAGGTCGCCACCAACTTCCGCATTCGCGGCTGGCAGTGGTGGCGCAAGGTGATGTTGCCGGGCATTTTCCCGTATTACGTCACCGGTGCGATCACCGCGTCGGGTGGGGCGTGGAATGCGAGCATCGTCGCGGAGTACGTCCAGTGGGGCGACACCAAAGTCGTCGCCCACGGTCTGGGCTCCTATATCGCGCAGACCACCGCCGCGGGTGACTTCCCGAAGATCATTCTCGGCATTGCCGTGATGTCCCTGTTCGTCACCTTGTTTAACCGCACGCTCTGGCGTCCGATGTACGCCTTCGCCGAATCCAGGCTTCGGCTCGATTGAGAGTAAAACACGATGCTAAATCCTAAAGTGGTATCTGCAGACCTGTTCCAGGCGGCGTCCCAGACGCCGTCGACGACTCCACGCCTCGGGGAAGAAGTGCTGCGCGTGAAGGACGTAAGTCGTGGCTTCGCCAAGAACCAGGACGAACTGCTGGTTCTCGACGATGTGAACCTGTCGCTGCGCGAAGGCGAGATCGTCGGCATGCTGGGCCGTTCGGGCTCGGGCAAGTCGACGCTGCTTCGCATCATTGCCGGCCTGATCCAGCCGACCGACGGCACGGTGGACTACCTCGGCAAGCCGCTCGATGGCCCTGCCAAGGGGGTGGCGATGGTGTTTCAGACCTTCGCGCTGTTCCCATGGCTGACCGTTCTGCAGAATGTGGAAGCCGGTCTCGAAGCCCAGGGCGTGGGCGCTCGCGAGCGGCGCGAACGTGCGCTGGCGGCCATCGACCTGATCGGTCTGGACGGCTTCGAAAACGCCTATCCGCGCGAGCTGTCGGGCGGCATGCGTCAACGTGTGGGCTTTGCCCGTGCGCTGGTGGTCGACCCGACGCTCCTGCTGATGGACGAGCCGTTCTCCGCGCTCGACGTTCTGACGGCCGAAACCTTGCGTACCGACCTGCTGGATCTGTGGACGCAGGGCCGTATGCCGATCAAGTCAGTGCTGATCGTCACGCACAACATCGAGGAAGCGGTATTCATGTGCGACCGGATTCTGGTGCTGTCGTCGAATCCCGGCCGGGTGATCGCTGAGATCAAGGTGCCTTTCAAGCATCCGCGCAACCGTCTCGATCCGGCGTTCCGCCGCCTCGTGGACGAGATCTACGCGAAGATGACCGCGCGTCAGACCGACGAGTCGACGAAGAAGGGCCTGGAACTGGGCAACTGGCTGCCGCATGTCTCGACCAACCTGATGGCAGGTCTGATCGAAACGTTGGCCGCGGCGCCGTACCACGGCCGCGCGGACATGCCGGAAATCGCCCGTTCGCTGCATCTCGAGGTGGACGATCTGTTCCCGGTCGCCGAAGTGCTGCAGCATCTGGGCTTCGCGGAAGTGCGCGAAGGGGACATTCTGCTGACGCCGCCGGCGCGTGTGTTCGCCGAACTGGGTACGCAGGAACGCAAGTTGATGTTTGCGGAACATCTGCTGCGCCATGTGCCGCTTGCCAGCCGGATCAAGAAGGTGCTCAACGAGCGGCCGGGACATCGTGCGCCGCGCGTGCGTTTCGAGCAGGAGCTGGAAGATTTCCTGTCGGACAGCGCCGCGGAAGAGACGCTCGACGCGGTGATCAACTGGGGCCGTTACGGCGAGATCTTCTCGTATAACGACCAGACTGAACTCTTCAGTCTGGAAGACGTGGAGTCCTAACGTATCCTGACCGGGTCTGGGCCGTTAGGCGCGCAGCGGCACTAGCCTGCCGCTGCGTCTCAATGATCGGTGTCGATCGCCCAGTCGACCGCAGCCTGCGCATGCAGCGCTGTGGTATCGAACACCGGCAACGCGGCATGCTCCGGTTTGATCAGGAGCGTGATCTCCGTGCAGCCGAGAATCACCGCCTGCGCCCCGCGCGCAACGAGGTCCGCGATCACCCGCTGATAGACGTGCCGTGAGTCGTCGCGGACCACGCCATGGCACAGCTCGTCGTAAATGATGCGATGCACGTCGGCGCGATCGGTTTCGTTCGGGATCAGCGTGTCGAGCGCGTAGCGCTCTTGCAGCCGTCCCGTGTAAAACGTCTGCTCCATGGTATAGCGAGTGCCGAGCAAGCCGACGCGCTCGATGCCAGCGGCGCGCAGCGCGCTGCCGGTCGGATCGGCGATGTGCAGGAAGGGGATCGTGATGGCCTGCTCGATCGACTCGCACACCTTGTGCATCGTGTTGGTCGCGAGGATCACGAGTTCCGCGCCGCCGCGTTCGAGCTGACGGGCGGCGCCGGCCATCTGCGCGCCAAGTGCGTCCCAGTCACCCGCGCGCTGATGGGCTTCGACGGTGGCGAAATCGACCGTCAGCAGCAGGCTGCTCGCGTTGTGGTGGCCGCCAAGACGCGCCTTCGCGTGGCGGTTGAGGAGCCGGTAATACTCTGCGGACGATTCCCAACTCATGCCGCCGATGATGCCAATCGTTTTCATCTCGCCGTCCTGCCGGTGTTTATAGCCGAGCGCTGAGTATAGGCCGGGCGGGGTGGTGGACAGCGGTACGGATCGGCAGGATTGCGCCGGTACGGCTCGGGTGAAGGCGGCAAATTCGCCGTCAAGTCTTCGGCAGGGTGGATTTTCCACGCCGTCCGCGCGGCTTCGGCTCGACGCCCACGCGCGGATCGCGCGCGAGCACGAGTGCGGTCAACCGTTCGACGGTGGGTTCGAACGCCGGATCGTCTTGCGCGATATAAAGCCATTTTCCAAGCACCGGATGTGGCCGCAGCGCGGGCATTTCGTCGACCAGCGCGGCGTGGCGCTCCTCCGATGTGCACACCAGCAGGCCATTCCATGGCGGGTCGCGATCGGAGGCAACCAGACACAACAGGCCGTCGATATAGGCGGCGTCGGACCCGAACATCCGTTTGCTAAGGTAGGTTGGTTCGCGCTCGAAAGCGTCGAAAATCCAGGCGAGCGAGTTGCGGATGGAAGACGGCATGGGCGAGAAGATACGTGAGCGTCTTGATGATGCTACTGTATTTTTGTACAGTAGCGTGTCGCGAATTCACTCGCTACTCCTCTCGCCGAGTTGCTGTCGCCGCCCTTGCCACCCCTGTCTCCCCAAATGCTTTCTGACGCCGATAGAATCGATGGCAGTCAAAGGAGCGAGACATGGACCTGATCATCCGCCGTGCCAGCCTGCCGCGTAGCGTTGCCCAGCATAAGGAACCAGTCGATATAGGCATCGAAGCGGGGCGCATCGTCGCGGTCGAGCCACACCTGGCGGCGAGCGCCCTGGAAGAAATCGACGCCGCCGGTTTGCTCGTCACGCCGCCTTTTGTGGACCCGCACTTCCACATGGATGCGACACTGTCGTATGGTCTGCCGCGCGTCAATGCGTCCGGCACGCTGCTCGAAGGGATCGCGCTGTGGGGCGAGCTGAAGCCGCAACTGACGCAGGAAGCGTTGATCGAGCGTGCTCTGCAGTACTGCGACTGGGCGGTCGCGCGCGGCCTGCTGGCGATTCGCAGTCACGTCGACGTGTGCGACCCGCGCTTGCTGGCCGTGGAAGCGCTGCTCGAAGTGAAGCGGCGCGTGGCGCCTTACCTCGACCTGCAACTCGTGGCGTTCCCGCAAGACGGCGTTTTGCGCAGCCCCGGCGGCTTCGACAACCTCAAGCGGGCGATTGCGCTCGGCGTCGATGTAGTTGGCGGCATTCCGCATTTCGAACGGACCATGGCCGATGGCGCGGAGTCAGTGCGGATCCTATGCGAGTACGCGGCGGAGCAGGGCTTGCGCGTCGACATGCATTGCGACGAATCGGACGATCCGCTCTCGCGCCACATCGAAACGCTGGCGGCACAGACTCACCGGCTGGGTCTGCATGGCCGGGTTACCGGCTCGCATCTGACCTCGATGCATTCGATGGACAACTACTACGTCAGCAAGCTGCTGCCGCTGATGTGTGAGTCGGGGGTGGCGGCGATTGCGAATCCGCTGATCAACATCACGCTGCAGGGCCGCAGCGACACCTATCCGAAGCGGCGCGGCATGACACGCGTGCCGGAGATGATGGCCGCGGGTATCAACGTCGCGTTCGGCCACGACTGCGTGATGGACCCGTGGTACAGCCTCGGCTCGGGCGACATGCTCGAAGTGGCGCATATGGGACTGCACGTCGCGCAGATGACTGGCATCGACGCAATGCACGCGTGCTTCGACGCGGTGACGGTGAATGCCGCGCGGATCCTTGGGCTTGAGGGTTATGGCATTGCTCCGGGATGCGAAGCGAATTGCGTGCTGCTGGACGCCCGTGACCCGGTCGAAGCGATTCGTCTGCGCGCTGCGCGCCTGGCGGTGATCCGGCGGGGCAAGGTGGTGGCGCGTTCGCCTGCGGCGCGTGCGACGCTTTTGCTTGAGGGACGGCCGTCGCAGATCGATTTCAAGTTGCAGCGTGGTTAGCTGAAGAGCAGGACGCGATAGCGGCCGAGAGCACCGCGCGGCAAGTAGCGTCGGCAAACGCGGCAATGCCGCCAACGCAAGCAATGCACCTAGCGTAAGCCCGGCTCGCTGCATCAGCCCCTTTGGCCACAAAAAAACCGGTGCTTGCGTAAGCAAGACACCGGCTTTTTACCCTGAGGCGCCGCAGCGCCCAGCCTAGTGCGTCGTAGCCGGAGTCATGCCGTTATGACGCAGCAGCGCGTCGATATTCGGCTCACGCCCGCGGAATGCCTTGAACGATTCCATCGCCGGCCGACTGCCGCCCACCTCAAGAATCTCCTTGCGATACCGCGTGCCGGTGGCCGAATCGAGCACGCTGCCGCTTGCCGCCTGAGCCGCTTCTTCGAACGCGGCGTAAGCGTCGGCGGACAGCACTTCGGCCCACTTGTAGCTGTAGTAGCCGGCTGCGTAACCGCCCGCGAAGATATGGCTGAACGTGTTCGGCCAGCGCGAGAAGGCCGCTTGCGGCACCACGTGGAAGCGTTCGTTGATCTCGCGGGCGAGGTCGTTGGCGCTCTTCGGGCCGCTCGCGTCGAAGTCGGTATGCAGCTTCATGTCGAACATCGAGAACACGATCTGCCGCAGCGTGCCCAAGCCGCTCTGGAAGTTCTTCGCGGCCAGCATCTTGTCGAACAGGTCGCGCGGCAGCGGCTTGGCGGTTTCGACATGCGAGCTCATGTCGCTCAGCACGTCCCACTCCCAGCAGAAGTTCTCCATGAACTGCGATGGCAATTCGACCGCATCCCATTCGACGCCGTTGATGCCCGACACAGCCAGTTCATCGACGCGCGTGAGCATGTGATGCAGGCCATGGCCGAACTCGTGGAACAGCGTGATCACCTCGTCGTGCGTGAAGCAGGCCGGCTTGCCGCCGACCGGCGCCGAGAAATTGCAGGTCAGATACGCAACCGGCGTTTGCACGCCGCCGTTCGCATGCCTGTGACGGGCCCGTGCATCGTCCATCCATGCCCCGCCGCGCTTGCCTTCGCGTGCATACAGATCGACGTAGAACTGCGCGACCAGAGCGCCGTCCTGATTCTCGATGCGGAAAAAGCGCACATCCGGATGCCACACGGCTGCTTCGTCGCGACGGATCTTTACGTCGAACAGCGTTTCCGTGACCTTGAACAGGCCCTTGAACACCACGTCTTCCGGGAAGTATTGCTTGACCTCGTTTTCCGAGAACGAATAGCGCTTCTGACGCAGACGTTCCGCGGCGAACGTCATGTCCCACGGTTGCAGCTCGGGCATGCCAAGTTCGTTTGCGGCGAATTCGCGCAGTTCCTTCCAGTCCTGTTCGGCGTGCGGACGGGCGCGCGTGGCCAGGTCTTCGAGGAAGGCCATCACTTGCGCGGGCGACTCAGCCATCTTCGGGGCGAGCGAGACTTCAGCGAAGTTCTGATAGCCGAGCATATGCGCTTCTTCGGCACGCAGCTTCAACTGCTCGGCGACGTTAGCAGTGTTGTCCCACTCGGCCTTGCCGCCGCCGTAGGTGCCGCCCAGCTCCGAAGCGCGGGTGACGTAAGCGCGGTACATCGTCTCGCGCATGGCGCGGTTTTCCGAGTACTGCATGACCGGGAAGTACGACGGGAAATGCAGCGTGAATTTCCAGCCGGTCTTGCCTTCGCGCTCGGCAGCTTCCTGAGCGGCTTCGATCACGTCTTCCGGCAAGCCCGCCAGATCTGCCTTGTCTTCGACGAGGTAGGTGTAGGCATTGGTCGCGTCCAGCACGTGGTCGGAAAACGCCTTGGAGAGGTTCGCCTGGCGCTCCTGCAATTCGGCGAAGTGGGGCTTCTGGTCTTCCGGCAATTCCGCGCCCGACAGGCGGAAATCGCGCAGGGCATTGCTGAGGATTTTCTTGCGTTCGCCCGTGAGCGAGCCAAAGTCGCTGCTGGCGGCGAGCGCCTTGTACTTTTCGTAGAGCGCGAGGTTTTGCCCGACGCTCGACCAGAATTCAGTCACGCGCGGCAGATTCTCGCCGTAGGCGGCGCGCAGCTCCGGCGTGTCGGCCACGGCGTTCAGGTGACCGATGACGCCCCATGCGCGCGAGAGCGGCTCAGTGACGCGCTCGACCGGGTCGACCACGTCGGCCCAGGAAGCGGGCGTGCTCGGTTCTGCGGCGCGCTCGACCGCGGCCGTCGCATTGGCGAGCAGCACGTCGAGAGCCGGGGTTACGTGTTCGGGGCGGATGTCGCCAAAGCGCGGCAGATCGGAGAAATCGAGGAGCGGATTGTCGTGTGTCGAATGAGTAGTGGACATGAGGCGGCTTCCTGTCTGACGCGGATGAATAGGCGTGAATCGGCGGACGTGGCTCGTGGCGGCGCCCGATACCCACATTATTGGGGCGCAGCGCCGCGATTCCAATCGGGCTACGGCACAAATTATCAGAAGTTCGCCTCGCGTGTCGCCGCGTTGATATTTGTGCCAGACCGCCGGCGCGGCCTCGTGCTTCTTTACGCCTTGTCGGCAGCGCGTTCGGCGGCTTCGATCGTGTTGACGAGCAGCATCGTGATCGTCATAGGACCTACGCCACCCGGCACCGGCGTGATATAGCCGGCCACTTCCTTCACGCCCGCGAAATCGACGTCGCCGCACAGCTTGCCGGCCTCGTCGCGATTCATGCCGACATCGATTACAGCAGCGCCGGGTTTCACCATCTCCGCAGTCAGGATGTTGCGCAGGCCGGTGGCGGCCACCACCACGTCGGCGTTACGTGTGTGCGCGGCCAGATCGCGGGTCTTGCTATGGCAGATCGTGACGGTGGCGCCCGCTTCGAGCAGCAGCAGCGCCATCGGCTTACCGACGATGTTCGAGCGGCCGATCACCACTGCGTTCGCTCCCTCCAGGTCGATCCCGTAGGCCTCGAGCATCTTCATCACGCCGTACGGCGTGCAGGGGCGGAACAACGGCTTGCCGGTCATCAGCGCGCCGGCGTTGGCCACGTGGAAGCCATCCACGTCCTTCTCCGGGGCTATCGCCTCGATTACCTTGTGGCTATCAATATGCGCCGGCAGCGGGAGTTGCACGAGGATGCCGTGGATCTTCGGATCGCGGTTCAGCTCGTCGATGCGCGCGAGCAGATCAGCTTCCGACAGGGTGGCCGGGTAGCGGTCATACGACGAGAACAGGCCGTTGTCTTCGCAGGCCTTGACCTTGTTGCGCACATACACTTCGCTGGCCGGGTTGTCGCCCACCAGCACGACGGCGAGGCCCGGCTGATGGCCACGGGCGGTGAGGGCGGCGGCGCGTGTGGCGACGTTGGCGCGCAAGGTCTTGGAGAGGGCGTTGCCGTCGATCAGTTTGGCTGTCATGGTCGGTCGAGGTTGGGCAGTTCGGAATGCGGGACACGGCGGCGCGCGTGATTTGCACGTTCGGCACACTCGGCACGTTGGAGACGTGCGCGTTTGCGACGTGCGCGTTCGCGACATACGCGTTTGCGACGTGCGATGGCGCTTTTCGTCACGAACCGGTCGGATCGCGAAAAGCGCGCGGCGCGGAAAAAGCGTCGCTGCGAAGTACAGCATTATACCGTCGCGGGCTCGCTAGCCGGATGGGCATGGCGATCCCCGGTTAGCGAAGAAGGTCGTAAAGCAGGGGAGAGCGGAGCGGTAGGGAGCGCGCGCCGACGGGACTCGAAACAGTCCGGCCGGCACGGCGGTCAGGCGGGGGGCGTTCCAAGGCTCGCTCGGTACTACCGCAGCAAGCCTTCTTGATGCGACAAGCCTTACTGCGTCTGTTGCGGCTTGTTCGACAACGCCAGTCGCAGCAGATCGGCGACCGTGTTGACGTTCAACTTTTCCATGATGTTCGCGCGGTGCGCTTCGACGGTCTTGATGCTGATGCCGAGGTCGTCGGCGATCTGCTTGTTCAGCCGGCCGGCGATGATGCGCTCGAGCACCTGATGCTCACGCGCGGTCAGCTTGCCGAGACGCTCGGCCGCTGCGCGTTGCAGCTGCACGTTGGTGCTTTCGCTGCGCGCCTTGTCGAGCATGCGCTCGACGAGCTTGCGCAGTTCGGCTTCGTCAAACGGCTTTTCGATGAAGTCCATCGCGCCTTTTTTCATCGTCGACACCGCCATCGGCACGTCGCCGTGGCCCGTCACGAAGATGATCGGCAGCGAAGCGTTGTCAGCGATCAGACGTTCCTGCAACTCGAGTCCGCTCATGCCGGACATCCGCACGTCGAGGATCAGACACGCGATCTGGCCCGGGTGCGTGTGCGGCTGCCAGGCGTCGATGAACTGCTCGGCGCTGGAGAAGCACTGCACGCGGTAGCCGTTCGCCTCCAGCAGCCAGCGCAGCGAATCTCGCACGGCCTCGTCGTCATCGACGACAAAGACTGTTTCCTGTGTGGTGACTGGGCTGTTCATAGCTCTCCCGTAACGGTTTGTGGTGTCGGCGCCTCTGACCCGCCGTTGCTCGGGCCATCAGGCTCTCCAATAGGCAGACTGCAATGGAACGTGGCGCCTGTGATATGGCCGTCAGACTCGACGTTGTTGACCACCCACAGGCGACCGCGATGCGATTCAATAATCGAACGGCAGATGTTCAGCCCCATGCCCATACCGTCGGACTTGGTGCTGTAAAACGGTTCAAACAGACGCTCGGCCGTGGCTTCGTCGACGCCCGGACCCTGGTCCACCACGCTGATGCACACGAAGCCGCTCTCCAGCCGCACGACTACGCGGATCACCGGATCGACCGCGTTGGGCCGTGCGTCGTGCATGGCTTCGGCGGCGTTCTTCAACAGGTTCACCAGTACCTGCTCGATCAGCACCGGGTCCACGTAGATCACCGGCAAACGCGAGCGCAGGTCCGTGACGATCCGGATGCGGCGCTTGCGCGCCTCGATCTCAGCCAGCCCGACCGCGTCAGCCACGATGTCGGCGACACGGGTGGCCTGGCGTTTCGGCTCGCTGCGCTTCACGAACTCGCGGATCCGCTTGATGATCATGCCCGCCCGCACCGCCTGCTGCGCGGTCTTTTCGAGCACGGGCAGCAGATTGTCAGGCGTTGTCCGCCCAGATTTAACCAGTGCTACGGTTCCGGAGCAATAGTTATTGATTGCGGCGAGCGGCTGGTTCAGTTCGTGAGCGAGCGACGAGGCCATTTCGCCCATCGTCATCAGGCGGCTGGTGAACTGCAGCTTCTCGTCCTGCTGGCGCGCGAGTTCCTGCGCCTGCTTGCGGGTCGTGATGTCGGTTGCGATCTGCATCTGCGCCAGATGGCCGTCCACCCACTGGATGTACTGGCGGCGCACTTCGAACCACTTCTGTATGCCCTGTACATAGACTTCCTGGGCATCGGCGGTGCTTTCGGTCAGTGCCGCAGCGGGCAGGCCGGCGTAGGCGTCGACCATGTCGATCGAATCGGACGAAGCCTCGCCGCTATCGAAGCCGCCGCCCGCGAGTTCCAGATGACCGTCCGGACGGATGCCGAACAGGTGGCGGTAATAGCGGTTGGCAAACAGCAGTTCGGCTTCATCGGCGGCTAGCACGGACACCGCGGCGTCGAGACTTTCGAGCACGGTGGTGAAGCGTTCGTGCGCGGCGGCGAGTTCTTCGCGGGCGCGTTTCGGTTCGGTGATGTCGGTCATCGACGACATCCAGCCGGTCTGGCGGCCCGAGCTGTCGATCAGCGGCGACACGTAAAGCCGCGCGTGGAAGAGCGACCCGTCCTTGCGGCGCACGCGCAGCTCGAAGCCCGAGGAAGGCGCCTTGCCGCGCAGCGTCATGTCGAGCTGGCGCTGCATTTCCGGATACGCGTCGCGTGGCCAGTAGGGGAACGGTGCGTTCTTGCCGACCAGATCGCTTTCGTCCCAGCCGGTCATACGGCAGAAGGCGGGATTCACGTGGGTGATGCGGCCGTGCATGTCGAGCACGCGCATGCCGATCAGCACGGAGTTTTCCATGGCACGGCGGAAGAACGCTTCGGCATACAGCGCCTGCTGCGCTTCAAAGCGCTGGCGCGTGTGCTTCCAGAGGCTCCACAGACTCCACAGCACGAAGCACGACAGGCCCGCGACCAGCCACACGAGCGTGTTGTTCGTGAAGTTGGTCATCTGCGGGAACGCGTAGACGCGCACCGAGATGCCCTGGCCGGGTGGGTCGAGCGGCAGGTCGTAGAACATGTCGCGCGGCAGGCGCGGACGTGTCGAGGTGGTGGCGAGCTCGCGGTTGTTCAGGTCGATGATCGAGATCTTGTACTTCGCCGACAACTCCGGCGGGATGTCGTGCTTCAGGACGCCTTCGATCGAGAACACCGCCGCGATCGAGCCGAGAAACTCGCGGTCGCGATACACCGGCGTCTGCAGCGTCAGATAGCCGTTGCCGAGATCGTCATAAATGAGCGGGGAGTACACCTGGCGGCGCGAGGTGCGCGCGTCGTTGAACGCGGCCTTCACGGCTTCGTCCATCTGCGCGTCGCTGGGTTTTGCGAGGCGCTGGCCGAACACCGGTAGCGCCGTATTGGGCCAGCGCGGCTGCTGCTGGGGCGTGAACCAGTTCATGTAGAGGATTTCGGGATGCCCCTGCATGATGTCCGTGGTAGACACCTGGAACGAATGCGGATCGGCGTGGCCCGCGGCGAGATCGCGCGCGAGCGCCTGGATCTGTTCCTGCGCGCCCGTCATGGATAGACGAATCTGTTGCTGCGCCCACGCGACGTTACGGTAGAGCGTGTCTTCCTGCTGCTGTTGCTCGCGCCGGTTCAGACTCCACAGAATCAGGCTCATGACGACCAGGAACACCAGGATCGACAGGAGCGGCGTCAGCAAATAGGAATTCGACCACCATGGTCCATGGTGCCAGCGGGACGGCGACGAATCCGCCGTCGTTCGGGCGGGCCGCGCCGAGCGTGCGAAAAGCCGTTCGGTCAACATGGCTGGCATTGTAGCGCAGCGTGTGACTAGCAAATGGCGCAAAAAAGCGCTGAAAGTACCGCTAATCGGAGCAAACTAGCCGACGTATCCGTTGATCCGCAGCGAAACCAGGGTGCGCCGCAACAATTTTCCGCATTATGAGAAACGATCTCGTAATTCGAAAATTTTGTTGCGCAGACGGCGAGCGCCTTATTACAATCGGCCCGAAGCTGCCGCGGTCGGACCTCGTCCGCGTCGTCTGTTCAAAGAGCGTTCCTTATCCTCAGGAGACGAGCATGTCCGCTGTACCCGACGAAGTCATGAAATATGTCGCCGCCGAGAAAGACGACGATCCCCAGGAAACCGGCGAATGGCTGGAAGCGCTGGATGGCGTGATTTCTGCTGTGGGCCCCGATCGCGCCCACTATCTGATCGAAAAGCAAATCGAATTTGCTCGCGTGCACGGCGAACATCTGCCGTTCTCCGCCAATACTCCCTACATCAACACGATTCCTGTCTCGCGTCAGGCGCCCATCCCCGGCGACCAGGACATCGAACACAAGATCCGCTCCTACACACGCTGGAACGCCATCGCGATGGTGCTGCGCGCGGGCAAGGACACGAACGTCGGCGGCCACATTGCTTCGTTCGCTTCGGCTGCCACGCTGTACGACGTCGGCTATAACCATTTCTGGCATGCACCGTCGGAGCAGCACGGCGGCGACCTCGTGTTCGTGCAGGGCCACTCGTCGCCGGGTGTCTACTCGCGCGCGTTCCTGCTCGGCCGTCTCTCCGAAGACCAGCTCGACAACTTCCGTCAGGAAGTGGGCGGCGAGGGTATCTCGTCGTATCCGCACCCGTGGCTGATGCCGGACTTCTGGCAATTCCCGACCGTCTCGATGGGCCTCGGCCCGATCATGGCGATCTATCAGGCGCGCTTCATGAAGTACCTGCAGGCGCGCGGCATTGCGAAGACCGACGGCCGCAAGGTCTGGGCCTTCCTCGGCGACGGCGAAACGGACGAGCCGGAATCGCTCGGCGCGATCGGCATGGCCGGCCGCGAACGTCTCGACAACCTGGTATTCGTGATCAACTGTAACCTGCAGCGCCTCGATGGTCCGGTGCGCGGTAACGGCAAGATCATCCAGGAACTCGAAAGCGAATTCCGCGGCGCCGGCTGGAACGTCATCAAGGTGATCTGGGGCAGCCGCTGGGATGCGCTGTTCCAGCGCGACAAGTCGGGCGCGCTGATGCGCCGGATGATGGATGTCGTGGACGGCGAATATCAGACGTACAAGTCGGAGTCTGGCGCATACGTGCGCGAGCACTTCTTCAATACGCCGGAGCTGAAGGCGCTGGTCGCCGACTGGTCCGACGAAGACATCTGGAACCTGAACCGCGGCGGTCACGATCCGCACAAGATTTACGCGGCGTTCCAGGAAGCATCGAATTCGCAGGGCCAGCCGACCGTCATTCTCGCGAAGACGATCAAGGGCTACGGCATGGGCGAAGCCGGTCAGGCGATGAACATCACCCACCAGCAGAAAAAGCTGCACGTGGATCAGCTGAAGAAATTCCGCGACCAGTTCCGTCTGCCGATCTCCGACGAAGATATCGTCAACGTGCCGTACCTCAAGTTCGAAGAAGGTTCGAAGGAACTCGAGTACATGCGCGCTCGCCGTCAGGACCTCGGCGGTTATCTGCCGGCGCGTCGCCGCAAGGCGGAGTCGCTGCCAGTGCCGGAACTCAGCGCATTCGAGCCGCTCCTGAAGGGCACGGGCGAAGGGCGCGAGATTTCCACGACGATGGCGTTCGTGCGGATCCTCAACATCCTGCTGAAGGACAAGGCGCTCGGTAAGCGCGTCGTGCCGATCGTGCCGGACGAGTCGCGTACCTTCGGTATGGAAGGCCTGTTCCGTCAGATTGGTATCTGGAATCAGCAAGGCCAGAAGTACGTGCCGGAAGATTCCGACCAGTTGATGTTCTACCGCGAATCGGAAACCGGTCAGATCCTGCAGGAAGGGATCAACGAAGCCGGCGGTATGTCGGACTGGATCGCTGCCGCGACGTCGTACTCGACGCACGGCGAGATCATGATCCCGTTCTACATCTTCTATTCGATGTTCGGCTTCCAGCGTATTGGCGACCTGGCCTGGGCGGCGGGCGACATGCGTTCGCGCGGCTTCCTGCTGGGTGGCACCGCCGGGCGTACGACGCTGAACGGCGAAGGTCTGCAGCACGAAGACGGCCACTCGCTGTTGTGGGCGGCTTCGGTGCCGAACTGCATCAGCTATGACCCGACGTTCGGTTACGAACTCGCCGTCATCATGCAGGACGGTCTGCGCCGCATGGTCGCGGATCAGGAAGACGTCTATTACTACGTCACGGTGATGAACGAGAACTACGAGCATCCGGCGATTCCGCAGGGCGATAGCGTCGCCGCGGACATCATCAAGGGCATGTACTCGTTCAGGAAGGCCGAAGCCGACAAGAAGGCGCCGCGCGTCCAGCTGATGGGCGCGGGCACGATCTTCAATGAAGTGATCGCCGCGGCTGACCTGCTGAAGAACGACTGGGGCGTCGCTGCCGACCTGTGGAGCGTGCCGAGCTTCACGGAACTGGCCCGCGAAGGCCACGAAATGCAGCGCTGGAACCTGCTGCACCCGACCGAAGAGAAGAAGCTCTCGCACGTCGAGAAGCTGCTCAAGGACGCACAAGGCCCGGTCATCGCATCGACCGACTACGTGCGCGCGCTGACCGAGCAGATCCGCGCGTTCGTGCCGCAGAAGTTCGTCGTGCTGGGCACGGACGGCTATGGTCGTTCGGACACGCGTGAAAAGCTGCGTCACTTCTTCGAAGTCGATCGTTACTGGGTCACGGTTGCCGCGCTGAACGCGCTGGCAGACGAAGGCAAGATCGAACGCAAGGTCGTCGCCGAGGCGCTCAAGAAGTACAACCTTGATCCCGCCAAACCCAACCCGATGACCGTCTAAGGCATCCTTCCCCGTGTGCCACGGCGTGCACGCCTGCTTCTGATCGATAGGAGCAGGCGCCGTACGCGGCCCAGGAGACACTAACAATGAGTCAAGCGATCGAAGTCAAGGTGCCGGACATCGGCGATTACAAGGACATCCCTGTGATCGAGGTGCTGGTGAAGGCGGGTGACACCGTCGAGAAAGAGCAGTCGCTCGTCACGCTGGAATCGGACAAGGCGACGATGGACGTGCCGAGTTCGGCTGCCGGCACGGTCAAGGAAGTGAAGGTCAAGGTGGGCGATAACGTGTCGGAAGGCTCGTTGATCGTCGTGCTGGAAGGCGCCGAAGGCGGTGCGGATGCGGCCAAGCCCGCTGCTGCACAGGCCAATGGTGCTGCGGCGGCTCCCGCTCCGGCACCGGCGCCCGCTGCTGCGCCGGCACCTGCTCCCACACCTGCTGCAAGCGGTGGCGGTGTGCAGGAAGTGAAGGTTCCGGATATCGGCGACTACAAGGACATTCCCGTGATCGAGATCGCGGTGAAGGTCGGCGATCGTGTCGAGAAAGAGCAGTCGCTGGTCACGCTCGAGTCCGACAAGGCGACCATGGACGTGCCGAGCACGGCCGCTGGCGTCGTCAAGGAACTGAAGGTCAAGGTCGGCGATACGGTGTCGGAAGGTTCCGTGATCGTGGTGATCGAAGCCGAAGGCGGCGCGGCTGCCCCGGCTCCCGCACCTGCGGCCAAGCCCGTGGCAGAAAAGCCGTCCGATGCGCCGGCTACGCCGAGCCCGGCACCGGCTGCGCCGTCCGCGCTGGCCCAGGCGCCGCTCATCCCGGCGGGCGAGGGCGGTGCGCGTAAGGCAAGCCACGCTTCGCCGTCAGTGCGCAAGTTCGCGCGCGAACTGGGTGTCGACGTGTCGCGCGTGCAGGGTACGGGTCCGAAGGGCCGCATCACGCAGGACGACGTCACGGCGTTCGTCAAGGGCGTGATGACGGGTCAGCGTGCGGCTCCGGCTGCAGCGCCTGCTGCGGCAGGAGGCGGCGAGCTGAACCTGCTGCCGTGGCCGAAGATCGATTTCACCAAGTTCGGTCCGGTCGATCCGAAGCCGCTCTCGCGTATCAAGAAGATCTCGGGCGCGAACCTGCATCGCAACTGGGTCATGATTCCGCACGTCACCAACAACGACGAAGCGGATATCACCGAGCTCGAAGCGCTGCGCGTGCAACTGAACAAGGAAAACGAAAAGGCCGGCGTGAAGTTCACGATGCTGGCGTTTGTGATCAAGGCGGTTGTTGCTGGCCTGAAGAAGTTCCCGACGTTCAATGCCAGCCTTGATGGCGATAACCTCGTGTTCAAGCAGTACTACCACGTTGGGTTTGCTGCTGATACGCCGAATGGTTTGGTTGTGCCTGTTATTCGCGATGCGGACAAGAAGGGGCTCGTTGAGATTGCCAAGGAGATGGCCGAGCTTTCCAAGGCCGCTCGTGAGGGCAAGCTTAAGCCGGATCAGATGCAGGGTGGGTGCTTCTCGATTTCTTCTTTGGGTGGGATTGGTGGGACGCACTTTACGCCGATCATTAATGCGCCTGAGGTTGCCATTCTTGGGCTGTCCCGTAGCGCTATGAAGCCGGTTTGGGATGGGAAGCAGTTTGTGCCTCGGCTGACTATGCCGCTTTCCTTGTCGTACGACCATCGGGTTATCGACGGGGCTGAAGCTGCTCGCTTCAATGCGTATCTGGGTGCGATTCTTGCCGATTTTCGGCGTGTGATTCTGTGATTGTTTGACGTTTTTGTTGCGCCGGGGGCGTGGGTTTCTTGTTGTTCGGTTATCCACGTCCCTCGCTGAACTTGCCTTCATGTCGGTCTATTAGCGTTGCCCCTGTGCGGGGCAGCATTTACTTTTCTTTGCACCCCAAGGGTACTTCCTTCGGGGCGTCTTCCAAAGAAAAGTAGGCAAAAGAAAGGCGGGTCCTTGGGCGGACAGCAAAGGATGTTTCTGTTCCGGCTCGCTGCTAGCTTTTAGGCTGCTTTTGGGTTCTTTTTGCGCTTCTTCGTCAACGATCAAAAAGAGAAGGGGACACTATGAGTCTCGTCGAAGTGAAGGTGCCGGACATCGGTGATTTCAAGGATGTCGACGTCATCGAAGTCAATATCAAGCCGGGCGACGTCATCGAGAACGAACAAGCTCTCATGACGCTCGAATCGGATAAGGCTTCCATCGAAGTGCCCAGCGATACCGCCGGCACCGTCAAGGAAGTTCGCGTCAAACCCGGTGATAAGGTGTCCCAAGGGACCGTCATCGCGCTTGTCGAATCGTCGGCGGACGCGGCTCCGGCCAAAGATGCACCCAAGGCTCCCGCTAAAGAGCCCGAAAAAGCACCCGCCGCTCAGGCAGAAGCTAAACCGCAAGCCGCAGCGGCTGCGCCTAAGGCTGCTGCTCCCGCGCCTCAAGCCGGCAGCTTTTCGGGCAGCGCGGATATCGAGTGCGAGATGCTCGTCCTCGGTTCGGGTCCCGGTGGTTATTCCGCTGCGTTCCGCTCGGCCGATCTGGGTATGAAGACCGTGCTCGTCGAACGTTATTCGACCCTCGGCGGTGTCTGTCTGAATGTGGGCTGTATTCCGTCCAAGGCGCTTCTGCATACCGCGCTCGTCATCGACGAGGCCGATGCGCTGAGCCATCACGGCATCACGTTCGGCAAGCCGCAGATCGATCTCGATAAACTGCGTGACTTCAAGTCCGGCGTCGTCAAGAAGCTGACCGGCGGTCTCGCCGGCATGGCCAAGATGCGTAAGGTCGAGGTCGTCACCGGTACCGGTACGTTCGTCGACCCCAATCATATGGAGGTCGTCACGGACGGCGGCAAGAAGGTCGTCAAGTTCAAGCAGGCCATCATCGCGGCCGGCTCCGAAGCGGTCAAGCTGCCGTTCATTCCGGAAGATCCGCGTGTGGTCGATTCGACCGGCGCGCTCGAACTGCGTCAGATTCCCCAGCGCATGCTGGTGATCGGCGGCGGCATCATCGGTCTCGAAATGGCGACCGTCTATTCGACGCTCGGCGCGCAGATCGATGTCGTCGAAATGCTCGACGGTCTGATGGCCGGCGCCGATCGCGATCTCGTCAAGGTCTGGGAAAAGTACAACAGCAAGCGTTTCGCTAATGTCATGCTGAAGACCAAGACGACCGGCGCGGAAGCCAAGGACGATGGCATCTACGTGACCTTCGAAGGCGAGAAGGCGCCGGCCGAGCCGCAACGCTACGATCTGGTGCTGGTCGCCGTGGGTCGCAGCCCGAATGGCAAGAAGATCGGGGCCGACAAGGCCGGTGTCGCCGTGACGGATCGCGGTTTCATCGAAACCGACAAGCAGATGCGCACCAACGTGCCGCACATCTTCGCGATCGGCGATCTCGTCGGTCAGCCAATGCTCGCGCACAAGGCTGTGCATGAAGGTCACGTGGCGGCCGAAGCTGCGCACGGCGAGAAGGCGTACTTCGATGCGCTGCAAATTCCGTCAGTCGCCTACACCGATCCGGAAGTGGCCTGGGCCGGCAAGACGGAGGACCAGTTGAAGGCTGAAGGCATCAAGTACGGCAAGGCGGTGTTCCCGTGGGCCGCTTCGGGTCGTGCCATTGCCAACGGCCGTGACGAAGGCTTCACGAAACTGCTGTTCGACGAAGAAACGCATCGCGTGATCGGCGGCGGCATCGTCGGTCTGAACGCCGGCGACCTGATCAGCGAAGTCTGTCTCGCAGTCGAAATGGGCGCGGACGCAACCGACATCGGCAAGACGATCCATCCGCACCCGACGCTCGGCGAATCGGTCGGCATGGCCGCTGAGCTGTATGAAGGCGTCTGTACCGATCTGCCGCCGCAGAAAAAGAAGTAAGGTGGTATGGGGCGCTTGCGCTTAACCGGCGTAAGCGTCCTCGATCAACGCAAAGATTTGCCTTGAGGTCGGCTTTTGAATCTGGCCGCAAAAACAAAACGGCGCGCCCTTTGCGGGGCGCGCCGTTTTGTTTTGTTTAGCGGGGCAGGGCATTCGCCACGCCTCGTTCTCATGCTCAGATTACTTGCTTCGTTCGTTAGCCTGGATAGTGGGACGGTCATTGCCAGGACAAAAAAATCCCGGCGTTGGCCGGGCAAACGATACGCTGTTCAACGTATCGGAGCGTTCGGCCGCCAGTGAACGCGTAGAACGCGAGGCTGTACGGCGCTGTTGCTACGATAAGCGCCGGCCAGTGAAACGGCCGGCGCGTGTTGATGCGCGAAATACTGAAACGCTTGAAACCTGAGTCGAAACCTCAGTTAAAAACTGAGATGAAGACTTAGACAGCCTTCTTGGCCGAGCGCGAAGCTTGAGCTGCAGCTTGCGAAGCGGCCTTCGACGCTGCCGTAGCGGCTGCGTTGAAGTTGCTTTCAGCGATTTCGACAGCTTGCTTGGTTGCCTTGTGAACCGTTTCGTACGTGGTATTGGCGGCGGTGATGGCCGACTTGATCACGGCGACAGCGGTTTCCGAACCAGCCGGTGCGTTCTTGGCGACGTTGTCGACCAGCGACTGCACCTTGCGGTTTTGCTCTTCATATTGAGCTTCTGCAACGCGGGCGAATTCGGCCTGCGTGGCGGACACGATTTCATACACGTGACGGCCATACGACAGGGCCTTTTCCGAGATCGGCTGCGTGAGGCCAGCCTGCAACGCGAAAAATTCCTGCGCGTCTTTCACCGACAGCGCGCGTTGTGCATTTTCCTGGCTTTCCGCGAGCGTCGACTTGACGACTTGCAGGTTCAGCTCAACCAGCTTTTCGATGCCTTCGAATGCCTTGGTCGTCAGACCAAACAGCGTTTCAAGGTTGGCTTTCTGTGCTGCGGCGATTTGCTCAGGGGTCAGCAGAGACATGTTTACGCTCCTGGATGGACGGTCCGTCTAATGCGGACCGCGTTGGGTTAATGGCAAAACGTTGATTCATCGAGCTGCGATGTATTGTGCATCGCAGCAATGACACCTATTTTAGGATGATGCCTGTGGATGTCAAGTACTTTTTGTGCGCCGCACAATGTCGAGAAATTCTCGACAAAACAAGACGTTATGAAATGCATATGACATAACCGTGAAGCATGTCGGATTGACTGTTGCACAGTGCTGGTGCGCGCTGCAGCGGTAACTTTTGCTGCATTTGCGGAGAAACGGACGTTGCGTCGGCGGCGCTGCGTGCATTCCGGAGGAGCGGCAGGGCGCGAAGGAAAATCTGACGGCGAGATGCACTTAAACAACAATCCATGTAAACCGGAATCTGTCATGGAACGTTAATCGGGCATCTCGGTCGAATGCGCGATGGTTGATCTGCAGCAGATGCTTAACTGTCTGCTGCTCGATGCATCGGCCGGAGCCCGCGAGAAACGCCCGCTGGCCCCCGGCTAGCGGCGTTTTGCGGCTCGCGGAACGACCGTATTTCCCCGTATCAAGGTTGTCTCTAATTTGCCGTTATGCTGATAGGATCGCTCTAATCCCGCGAATAACAGCCCGACGAACGTCCGCGAACATGATCGCTTTTTTCGATTGCGTTCGCGAAGCTTATAGGCTTTTTGCAATCGGATCTTACAAGCCGGTTTAAGGAGCGCCGATAAGTGCTTAATATTGCTAATTTTTCGTGGTTTTACTACACTTGCGTAAAATCCTCGCCGCCCCTGACAGAACACCAATGAAAACCGACATGTTTTCGTCGCTAAAAGTGATCCACGGCGTGGCCCTCAGCACCGCTGTGTCGGTGGCCGCCTCGGTGGTCATCGCAGCCGCGTTCGCTGCGCCTGTCGACGCTTTCGCGGCGACGGCTACAGCCGCTGCCGCCCCTGCCAAAACAAGTAAGAAGACCCTCAAAACTGCGAAATCGGCCAGGAAGGCGGGTTCTGCCGTTGCTGCGAAGAAGTCGGCCAAGGTCGACACGACCGCGGACGCGTCTGACGACGCGCCGCGCGTGGAAACCCGCAGGCGCCGCGTTTCGTATACGTTGAACGGTCGCCGCCACTCGGTGGTCCGCCAGGTCGCGTTCGAACCGCGTCAGCCGACAGTCGGTCAGGCCTTCGGCCTGCATGACACGCCGGACGCACTCGCCTTGCGTTCGAGCGTCGCCTACGTGGTCGACCAGAATTCCGGAGAATCGCTGTTCGACAAGAACTCGCACGCCGTGGTGCCGATCGCTTCGATCACCAAGCTGATGACGGCGATGGTGGTGCTGGATTCGAAGGCGCCGCTCACCGAGCAGATCGAAGTCACGGATGAAGACCGCGACTACATCAAGAACACGGGCTCGCGCTTGGCCGTTGGCTCGGTGCTCTCGCGTGAAGACATGCTGCACATCGCGCTGATGGCGTCGGAAAACCGCGCCGCCGCGGCGCTGTCGCGTTACTTCCCGGGCGGCCGTCCGGCCTTCCTCGCGGCGATGAACGCCAAGGCGAAGCAACTCGGCATGACCGACACGCACTTCGAAAGCCCGTCGGGTCTGACGAGCGAGAACGTGTCGACCGCGCGCGACCTGGTGAAGATGGTCAACGCGGCCTATCAGTACCCCATGATCCGCCAGTTCTCGACCGATCATAGCTATGAGGTCTACACGGGCAAGCGTTCGATCGCTTACAACAGCACGAACGCGCTGGTGCGCAACCCGACGTGGGATATCGGTCTGCAGAAGACAGGCTTCATCAACGAAGCGGGTGAGTGCCTCGTGATGCAGACGACCATTCATGGCCGTCCGATGATCGTGGTGCTGCTCGACTCGTCGGGCAAGTACTCGCGCTTCGCGGATGCGACGCGTCTGCGTACGTGGCTCGACAACGGCGGCGATACGCACATCACCAGTGCCGACGCAGGCGGCCCGGGCACCTGAGCCCGCACGACGCTGCAAGATCGCTGCCTTCAGGTTCTGTCGGCAGCACCAACGAAAAGCCCCGCGAATGCGGGGCTTTTTGCATCCGGCGCGCGCCTTGACGGTGCGCCTCGACGAGGGGCGTCAATCAGGCATGTTGATGATGCGCGTTGGCCGGCGGCGTTTCGGGCTGATAGCCGAGCGACGCGGAGATCACCAGCGCCGTCTTGCTGAGCTGTCCCAGCCAGGAGTCCTGCAAGCGGTCAGCCGGCGCCGACAGCGACAGGCCTGCGACGAGCTTGCCGGTATCGTCGTAGATGCCCGCAGCGATACAGCGCACGCCGAGTTCCAGTTCCTCGTTGTCGCGGGCCGAGGATTGCTGGCGCACGTGCAACAACTCGCGTTCGAGCTTGGCGAGATCCGTGATGCTGTTCTGCGTGTGTCCCGACAGGCCGGTCCGGGTCGCGTAGGCGCGCACGCGGGTCGATTCGTCTGCGGCGAGGAACAGCTTGCCGACCGACGTCAGATGCAGCGGCGCGCGCCCGCCGATCGCCCGCACCACCTGCATGCCGGAGCGCTCCGAGTAGGCCCGTTCGATATAGACGATCTCGTCGCCCTGGCGTACTGACAGATTCACGGTCTGGCCGGTCAGGCGGTGCAGTTCACGCATGGGCAGCAGCGCGGCGTCGCGTACCGACAGGCGTGCTTTGACCAGATTGCCGAGCTCGAGCAGGCGCATGCCGAGGCGGTAGGTGCCCGGATCCGAACGGTCGACCAGTCGGCAGGTCACCATGTCGTTCAGGATGCGGTGGGCGGTGGAGGGGTGCAGCTCGGTACGCAGCGCGAGTTCCTTCAGGCTGACCGGGTCGCTATGCGCAGCCAGGGCGTCGAGCAGCCGCATCATGCGCTCGATCACCTGGATCGAAGTCTTGGGATCCGGGTTCGTATCGCTCATGGGGAGAAATCGGTTGACGCAACAAACAGCGGAAAACTGATTGTATATCGTATCGTGAAAAAAGCGAACGCCGTTCGAGGCGCCATTCGAATTCGCGGCCGCGCCCGGCGCCCATCGCGGGGTGCGGTATCGGCGTTGGTATTGTTCCGCAAACAGCGGATAATCAGGGACGTTTTCCTGGAGGAGCGCCCATGCGAGTCGGATTGTTCGTTACCTGCCTGATTGACCTGATGCGTCCCGAGATAGGTTTTTCGGTGATCAAGCTGATCGAGCGTGCAGGCTTCGAGGTCATCGTGCCGCCGGCGCAAACCTGCTGCGGGCAGCCCGCCTACAACTCCGGCGAGCGAGGTCTTGCGCGCGATCTGGCCGAGAAGACCCTGCGGGAATTCGAGCAGTTCGATTACATCGTGGTGCCGTCGGGTTCGTGCGGCGGCATGATCCGCGTGCACTACGGCGATCTGTTCGGCGACGATCCGGACATGATGAGCCGCTTCGGCCGGCTGCGTCCCAAGGTCTACGAGCTAACCGATTTCCTCGTGAACGTCGCTAAAGTGGAGTGGGCGCCGGGCGAGTTCGTGGGACCCGTCACCTATCATGATTCCTGTTCCGGGCTGCGTGAGCTGGGCGTCAAAACGCAGCCGCGCGCGCTGCTTGCGCAGGCAGGTGTGGCGGTCACCGAAATGAAGGATTGCGAGCACTGCTGTGGCTTTGGCGGCACTTTCGCGGTGAAGTACGGCGATATCTCGACGGCGATCGTCGACGAGAAATGCGCGAACATCGGCGCGAGCGGCGCGGGCGCGGTGGTGCTCGGCGATCTCGGCTGCATGCTCAATATTGAAGGCCGGTTGCGCCGCAAGGGCGACACCGCGACGCGCGTGCTGCACATCGCGCAGGTGCTGGCCGGCGACGCATAGGCGTCATCTCAAACTGCGTAGAAGGCATTAGCCCCGGCGATGCTGTCGCGCGCAGTGCCTTCATTCATTGAAATTGAATCCGGAAGCGAATCCGAAAGGCCGCCATGCAAGTTCAAACGATGCAGTTCAAGGCCCGTGCGGGTCAGAACCTCGCCGATCAGCGCCTGCAGCAGAACCTCACCAAGCTGTCGACGAAGTTCGTTTCGGCGCGGGCGGCCGCGCTTACCGCCATCGACTTCGCCGCGACCCGCGCGGCGCTCAAGGAGCGCCGCAATCGCGCGCTCGAGAACCTCGATGTCTGGCTCGAGACCTTCGAGCGCGAGGCGACCCGGCGCGGCGTCACGGTCCTGTACGCGGAAACGACCCAGGAAGCGGCCCGGCTCGTTGCGGATATCGCCCGCCGGCACGACGTGAAGAAGGTGATCAAGACCAAGTCGATGGTTACCGAGGAAATGCGCCTGAACGAAGTGCTCGGCCAGATGGGCGTGCAGTCGATCGAGACCGATCTCGGCGAATACATCTTGCAGATCAACGACAACGAACCGCCGAGCCATATCATCGCGCCGGTGGTTCACAAGGATAAGGACGAGATCGCCGATCTGTTCGCCAAAACGCACCATCGGCCGAGGCTGACCGAGATCCCCGAGATGACCCGCGAGGCTCGCGAAGTTCTGCGCCCGCATTTCATGACGGCAGACATGGGCGTGACGGGCGGCAACTTTCTGGTGGCGCAGACCGGCTCGGTTGCGCTCGTGACCAACGAGGGCAACGAAGGCATGTGCACGGTGATGCCGCGCGTGCATGTGGCGGTCACGGGTATCGAAAAAATCCTGCCGACGCTCGAAGACCTGGCCACCGCGATGCGGCTGCTGCCACGCTCGGCCACCGGCCAGGCGACCTCGAACTACTTCTCGGTGCTGACCGGTCCGCGCGGGTCGGGCGATCAAGATGGTCCGGAGCATATGTATGTGGTGCTCGTCGATGGCGGGCGGACGGGGCTGATCGGCGGGGACTTTCAGGAGATGCTGCGTTGTATTCGTTGCGGCGCCTGCATGAATCACTGTCCGGTCTATCAGAAGGTCGGCGGTCATGCCTACGGGTGGGTGTATCCCGGGCCCATGGGGTCGGTGCTGACGCCGAGCTATGTGGGGCTCGATAAGGCGCTCGATCTGCCGCAGGCCGCCACGCTCTGTGGCGAATGCAATAGTGTCTGCCCGGTCGGTATTCCGCTCTCGGACCTGCTGCGCAAGCTGCGCGAGAAGCAGGTGGAGCGGCATCTGCGGCCGTGGCGGGAGCGCGCGGGGCTGGCGGTGTGGGGTTTTCTCGCGCTGCATCCCGACGCCTACGCCCTCTTCACGAAGCTGGCGGTGCGGGTGCTCGAAAGAATGGGCGGCCGCCGAAGGGCGATTGCGCGTCTGCCGCTCGCCGCGGGTTGGACCAACACCCGGGATATGCCGGCGCCGGTTGGCCGCACGTTCCGGGAGTTGTACGCGGCGCAGCGTAGTCATCTTGGATAGTGCGCGGGCTTTGCCGCGGTGGTCCGGGCGCATTGGCGAGTCCCGCGGCGGCCGCGGCCATGCCTGATGGCCGCGCGCGGGACCAATCTGGGCGGCCGATCCACGCGGTGCGGCTTAAGCCGCACCGCGTGGGATCAATGCGAGTTGGAATGCTGGCCGTTGCCATAGCCGGCCGCACGGTTGTTTCCACCGCGCGACCCACCACCGTTGCCGCCGCCGTTACCACCAACGTTACCGCCGCCGTTACCGCCGCCGTGCTGGCCGCCATCGTTGCCGGCCTGCGGCGGCGGCGGACCACCGGGGCGCCCTCCCGGCGCGCCGCCATGAGCGGGGCCGCCAGATGCGCTTCCCGGTGTGCTTCCTTGTGGTGGCGGGTTATGCGGTCCTCCTTCGCCGGGCCGGGGATGCGCGCCGTAGTCCGGGCGCTGGTGTGCGTCCCAGTGTGGTTGGCCGTGATAGCCTGGGCCGTAGCCACGACGCTGGTCGTAATACGACGGGCCGTAAGAGCCGCCAATGCCAATCGACACTTCGGGTTGAACCACCGCAGGTCCGTCGCCATATCCGTAATAGCCGCCGTCATAGCCGGGCCCCGCATCCGGATAGACAGCACAGCCGCCGAGGAAAGCCAGGGCGGCGCAAGCAGGCGCAAAGCGGGTGATTCGATGTGACATGGGTCTGGGCTGCGTTTTTGTCGATCCACCATTGTGAATGTCCGGTGAAAGAAAACTGTAGTAGTTTGTAAGGATGTGTTTTATCAAGGCCGGCCGCATCCCCAGCGCCCTCCTCGAGCCATTGTTCCTCTCAGCGCAACGCTGTATCCCGCTATGGCGGGTTTATCCTGATTGATTTCTTCTATACCATTTCGACTGGGCATAGTGGGCTATAAGGCTCCTGATGCCTCAATCGGAAGAGAATGACATCATGAAAAAGACAATATCGATGTACTGGCCGGTGGCCGTGGTTATGCCGCTCGCAGCGGCGGCCTGCCTGTACGTAAGTGGCGAAACCGTCTCGCGGATCGCGCAGCCGCCGCTCGGCGCCAATCAACTCACGGCGGAACTGGCGCGTACCGTTTCATATGGCCTCGTGGGCAACGATCCCGTGCGGTCGGGTAAGTCGGTGCGCGCAGTCGCCTCGCTGCAGGCGTCGCAAGCGTCCTGAGTGCGGGGTGAGAACGCAGGCGGCCAACGCAGCCAGGCGGGTAAGCTCGCGCCCGGGCTGGCAACGTCCTGTGGCGTCGCGCTGCGCGCCGTACGCGCACCGGGCGCGATTTTCCTTGCCTTTGTATAATCGCGGCACCGTTCGCTAACCCGATCCGGATGCATCGCATCCAGCGCCCTTGATGAAAACCATCTCCATCTGCTTCGTCTGCCTCGGGAACATCTGCCGGTCCCCGACTGCGGAAGGGGTGATGCGGCATCAGGTGGACGAGGCGAAGCTAACGGAGCGCATCACCGTCGATTCGGCCGGCACCGGCGACTGGCACATTGGTGCTGCGCCCGACGAGCGCGCGCAGCACGCAGCGGCACAGCGCGGCTACGATCTTTCCGGGCTGCGCGGCCGTCAGATTGGAGTGCCGGACTTCGAGCGCTTCGATCTGCTGATCGCGATGGACGACGCCAACGTCGCAGCCTTGCACCGGATCTGTCCATCGGCGCAGCGCGACAAGATTCGCCTGTTGATGGAGTTCGTGCCGCAAACCGATGCCCGTTGGGCGGGCGAGCGCGAAGTGAGCGATCCCTATTTCGGTGGCGCAGCGGGCTTCGAGCAGGTGCTCGATCAATGCGAGGCCGCGTGCCGCGGACTGATCGCTGCGCTCCATCCGCAGCTGGCGCACTGAGTGGCAGCCGGCGACATGGACCCGATGGGCTCCCGAGCGCGCCGTTTCAGTGCCCAATCAATTAAGCAAATGACCCAAATAGCAATGTGGATACTTGACTAATTTGCTCATGTATTTATACTTGACCAAACTTGTCGAGAATTGCGATCCCCATACATCATGAGACTCACCACAAAAGGCCGTTTCGCCGTCACGGCGATGATTGACCTGGCGCTGCGCCAGGAGCAGGGCCCGGTGACGCTTGCGGGTATCAGCCAGCGCCAGCACATTTCCCTGTCCTACCTCGAACAGCTGTTCGGCAAACTGCGTCGCCATGAGATCGTCGAGTCCGTGCGCGGGCCCGGTGGTGGCTACAACCTGGCGCGCCGCGCCGAAGACGTGACCGTCGCGGACATCATCATTGCCGTCGACGAGCCGCTCGACGCCACCCAATGCGGCGGCAAGGGCACGTGCGAAGGCACCAAGCAGCACGACGGCCACTGCATGACGCACGAACTATGGTCCACCCTGAACCAGAAAATGGTCGAGTACCTGGATTCAGTGTCCCTGAAAGATCTGGTCGATCAGCAACGCTCGCGCGAAGGCGCGCCGGCTGTGCTGCGCGACCGCCGCAGCGAGGCGCCGGCGGTCGAACCCGCCCGCGTCGCACCGCGCGGACCGAATTCCGTTTTCAACATGGCCAGTTCATAGAGCGCCGCGAAGCCAGCGAACTCAGAACCCAAGAGCCAGAGCAATGATGTCCCCCGGAGCGATTCATGAATAACGACATTCCCCACCTGCCCATTTACATGGACTACAGCGCCACGACTCCGGTCGACCCGCGCGTGGTGGACAAGATGATTCCCTACCTGCGCGAGCAGTTCGGCAACCCGGCATCGCGCAGCCACTCGTATGGCTGGGACGCGGAACGTGCGGTCGAAGAGGCGCGCGAGAACGTCGCAGCGCTGGTGAATGCCGATCCGCGCGAAATCATCTGGACCTCGGGCGCCACGGAGTCGGACAATCTGGCCATCAAGGGTGCCGCGCACTTTTACAAGAGCAAGGGCAAGCACATCATTACGGTGAAGACCGAGCACAAGGCCGTGCTCGACACCACCCGCGAACTCGAACGCGAAGGCTTCGAAGTCACGTATCTGGATGTGAAGGACGACGGTCTGATCGACCTCGACGTGTTCAAGGCCGCGCTGCGCCCGGATACGATTCTGGTGTCGGTGATGTCGGTGAACAATGAGATCGGCGTGATCCAGGACATCGAGGCGATCGGTGAAATCACCCGGGCAAAGGGCATCATTTTCCACGTCGACGCCGCTCAGGCCACGGGCAAGATTGAGATCGACCTGCAAAAGCTGAAGGTCGACCTGATGTCGTTCTCGGCCCACAAGACGTATGGCCCGAAGGGCATCGGTGCGCTGTACGTGCGCCGCAAGCCGCGTATCCGTATCGAAGCGCAGATGCACGGCGGCGGCCACGAGCGCGGTATGCGTTCGGGTACGCTGGCGACGCACCAGATCGTCGGCATGGGCGAAGCGTTCCGTCTCGCACGTGAAGAAATGGCCACGGAAAACGAGCGCATTCGCATGCTGCGCGACCGTCTGCTGCGCGGCCTGCAGGACATGGAAGAAACCTATGTGAACGGCGACATGGAAAAACGTGTGCCGCACAACCTGAACATCAGCTTCAACTTCGTCGAAGGCGAATCGCTGATCATGGCTGTGAAGGATGTCGCGGTGTCGTCGGGTTCGGCGTGCACCTCGGCTTCGCTCGAGCCGTCGTACGTGCTGCGTGCCCTTGGACGCAACGACGAACTGGCGCACAGTTCGATCCGCTTCACGGTGGGTCGGTTTACGACGGAGCAGGACGTCGATTACGTCATCAACCTGCTGAAGACGAAGATTTCGAAGCTGCGCGATCTGTCGCCGCTGTGGGAAATGTACAAGGACGGGATCGATATTTCGACGATCCAGTGGGCTGCGCACTAAGTTGCCGCAAGGCTTACCCGCTGAGCGAAACATCGCACCGAATGCAGGTTGAAACGAATCAAGGAGTGTAATCATGGCTTATAGCGACAAGGTTCTGGACCACTACGAAAATCCGCGCAACGTCGGTTCCTTCGCCAAGGACGACGACGCAGTGGGTACCGGCATGGTCGGCGCGCCGGCTTGCGGCGACGTGATGAAGCTGCAGATCCGCGTGGGCGCGGACGGCATCATCGAAGACGCGAAGTTCAAGACGTATGGCTGCGGTTCGGCGATCGCCTCGAGCTCGCTCGTGACCGAATGGGTGAAGGGCAAGACGCTCGATCAGGCCATGTCCATCAAGAACACGCAGATCGCCGAAGAGCTGGCGCTGCCGCCGGTCAAGATCCACTGCTCGATCCTCGCGGAAGACGCGATCAAGGCAGCGGTTGCCGACTACAAGCAACGCCACGGCGAAACCGCGGAAGCGGGCGAAAAGCAGCACGCTGCTTAAGGTCGCAACGAGAAACGCTATGGCAATTACGTTGACCGAAAAGGCAGCACAGCACGTCCAGAAGTATCTGGTCCGCCGCGGCAAAGGTGTCGGGCTGCGGCTCGGCGTGCGCACGACCGGATGCTCGGGTTTGGCCTACAAGCTCGAGTACGTGGATGAACTCGCGCCCGAAGATCAGGTATTCGACTGCAATGGCGTGAAAATCATTGTCGACCCGAAGAGCCTCGCCTATATCGACGGCACGGAACTCGACTTCGCACGTGAAGGGTTGAACGAGGGCTTCAAGTTCAACAACCCGAACGTGAAGGACGAGTGCGGCTGCGGCGAATCGTTCCGCGTCTGAGGGGACTGAGTCCGCGTGAAGCGGAAAAAAGGCGGCGCGGGCCGCCTTTTTAATTTGTCCCACCTGATCGCGCATCTGAGCTCGCAGCCTGTTTTGCAGACTTATTTGCGCACTCACTTTGCACAGTCATTTTGCAAACTGAGCGCGCCCCTTGAACGGACCACATCTGATTCGATGGCCTCGCTGAACGACAGCCACTTCGACCTGTTTGACCTGCCGGCGCAATACACGCTCGACGCCAACGTGCTCGACCATGCGTATCGCACGGTGCAGTCGCAGGTGCATCCCGACCGCTTCGCTGCGGCGGGCGACGCGCAAAAACGGATTGCGATGCAATGGGCGACGCGCACGAACGAGGCGTATCAGACCCTGCGCGATCCGTTGAAGCGCGCCACGTATCTGCTGTTGCTGCGCGGCATCGATGTCGGCGCCGAGAACAACACGGCCATGGAGCCGGCGTTCCTGATGCAGCAGATGGAGTGGCGCGAAGGCATCGAAGATGCCGGCGCGGCGAAGAACGTCGACGCACTCGATGCCTTGCTCACCGAACTGCGCGATGAGGAACGGGTGCGCTTCACCAAACTCGGCGCCTTGCTCGACAGCGGGGCGAATCAGGCGGCGGGCGAGGCGGTGCGGCAGTTGATGTTTATTGAGCGTGTCGCGGCGGAAATCGGCACGCAGATCGAGCGGCTCGACAACTGACGCGCAAACGTCAGCTTTATGGCCCGATCAACCTAGCAACGCGAACCATTCAGGACGGGGTAGTACGCTCCCCGAAGAAGATCTCAGATGGCTTTACTGCAAATCTCCGAACCCGGCATGGCGCCCGCGCCGCATCAGCGGCGCCTCGCGGTCGGTATTGACCTCGGCACGACCAATTCCCTCGTCGCTGCGGTGCGCAGCGGCGTGCCCGACGTATTGCCCGATGCGGATGGCCACGTGCTGCTGCCGTCGGTGGTCCGCTATCTGGAGAAGGGCGGCCGCCGTATTGGACGCACCGCCAAGGCCGAAGCGGCGAGCGATCCGCGTAACACGATCGTCTCGGTCAAGCGCTTCATGGGCCGCGGCAAGGCGGAAGTGGAAGGGGCCGAAAACGCGCCGTACGATTTCGTCGACGCGCCGGGCATGGTGCAGATTCGCACCGTCGACGGCGTGAAGAGCCCGGTCGAAGTATCGGCGGAGATTCTCGCGACGCTGCGTCAACTCGCGGAAGACACGCTCGGCGACGATCTGGTGGGTGCCGTGATCACCGTGCCGGCCTATTTCGACGAAGCGCAACGCCAGGCCACCAAGGACGCCGCGCGGCTGGCCGGTCTGAACGTGCTGCGACTGCTCAACGAGCCGACCGCCGCGGCGATCGCCTATGGCCTCGACAACGGTTCCGAAGGCCTTTACGCCGTGTATGACCTCGGCGGCGGTACCTTCGACCTGTCGATCCTCAAGCTCACCAAGGGCGTCTTCGAAGTCCTCGCGGCGGGCGGCGATTCCGCGCTTGGCGGCGACGATTTCGACCACGCGCTGTACCGTCACGTACTCGAGCAGGCCGGCATCGCGCCGCAGACGCTCGCCGCGGAAGATGTACGGATGCTGCTGGACAGCGTACGCGTGGCCAAGGAGGCGTTGTCGGACGCGCCCGTGGCAACGTTGCAGGCGACGCTCTCCAACGGCACCCAGCTCGATCTGACCATCGACGAGGGCAGTTTCGAGGCCATCACGCAGGCGCTGGTGCAGCGCACGCTCGGACCGACCAAGAAAGCGCTGCGCGACGCGAAGGTCACGACCAAAGAAATCAAGGGCGTGGTGCTGGTGGGCGGGGCAACCCGCATGCCGGTGATCCGCCGCGCGGTGGAAGGGTTCTTCGGCCAGCCGCCGTTGACCAATCTCAACCCCGACCAGGTGGTCGCGCTCGGCGCGGCGATCCAGGCCGATCTGCTGGCCGGTAACCGCGGCGCCGACGGTGACGACTGGCTGCTGCTCGACGTCATCCCGCTGTCGCTTGGCGTTGAGACGATGGGCGGCCTGACCGAGAAGATCATCCCGCGCAATTCGACGATTCCGGTCGCGCGTGCGCAGGATTTCACCACCTTCAAGGACGGCCAGACCGCGATGGCGATTCACGTCGTGCAGGGCGAACGCGAACTGGTGTCGGATTGCCGCTCGCTCGCGCGTTTCGAGCTGCGCGGCATTCCGCCGATGGCGGCCGGCGCGGCGCGCATTCGTGTGACCTATCAGGTCGACGCGGACGGCTTGCTGTCGGTGTTTGCCCGCGAGCAGCATTCGGGCGTGGAGGCGTCGGTGGTCGTGAAGCCGTCGTATGGCCTCGCCGATGACGATATCGCCAAGATGCTCGAAGACAGTTTCAACACGGCGGAAGTCGACATGCGCGCCCGCGCGCTGCGCGAAGCGCAGGTGGAAGCACAGCGGCTGATCGAAGCGACGGATGCAGCGTTGGCAGCGGACGCCGAATTGCTCGACGAGGCCGAACGTGCCGAGCTCGACGGGCTCCTGAGCGCCTTGCGTAACGTGGCCCAAAGCGATGACGTTGACGCGATCGAAGCGGCGACGAAAACGGTAGCCGAAGGCACCGACGAGTTTGCCGCCCGCCGCATGAACAAGGGTATCCGCCGCGCGCTGGCCGGCCGCAAGCTCGACGATATCTGAGCACGCGGTTGCGGGAACGTCAGGCCGCCGGCTCACCCAAGCCTGGCGACCTTTAACGAATCACGTGACGTGTGTCAAAAAAGCACGCGTCACCAGTAAAATGGTACGGAGCCAGTTCGCCGGCGTCCGTACCCCAGACCAAACGGAAATCGTATGCCTCAAATCGTTGTGCTGCCCCACGTCGAACTGTGCCCGGAAGGCGCGGTGATCGATGCTGTACCGGGCAAGAGCATCTGCGACAGTCTGCTGGAACACGGTATCGAAATCGAGCACGCTTGCGAGAAGTCGTGTGCGTGCACGACGTGCCATGTGGTCGTGCGTGAAGGTTTCACTGCGCTCACGCCGTCGGAAGAGGACGAAGACGATCTGCTCGACAAGGCGTGGGGTCTCGAGCCCGAGTCGCGTTTGTCGTGCCAGGCCTTGGTGCCGGCCGACCAGGATCTCGTTGTTGAAATCCCGCGTTACTCGATCAACCACGCGAAGGAAAATCACTAACAGGAGCGCCCAGCCATGAAGTGGACCGACACGCAAGACATCGCGATGGCCCTCACCGACAAGCATCCGGAAGTGGACCCGCAGCAGATACGCTTCACCGACCTGCACCGCTGGGTGACGGAGCTGGAAGGCTTCGACGACGATCCGGGCCGCTCGAACGAGAAGATCCTCGAAGCGATCCAGGCGGCGTGGATCGAGGATGCGGATTATTGAGTTGCGTCGAGCGGGGCGGTGGTTGTCCGGCCTGAGCAAACAAAAAGGCGATTCCGTTGGAATCGCCTTTTTTGCGTCCGGGGTAGCGGTCAGATCAAGGGCTGTCTGTGACGGACGAGGCGGCCAACGCACAGCCCGAATCGGCCGTGGCCCTTTGACCGTCAGGCCGATTGCCGCCCCAGTAACCGTCGCTTAACCCGCGACGAGCGAACCGTTCTCGATGTGCACGCGCTCGCCTTGCTGGAACGGCGGGGCTTCGTGGTACGTGAAGTAACGGTTCTTGCCGCTCTCCATACGCACGTGGACCGAGTAAGAGGTTGTGCTACGGATATGTTTTTCGACCGAGTTGCCGGCGAAGCCACCGCCAACGGCACCCAGTACAGTCATCGCGCCGCGACCTACGCCGCCGCCAAACTGGTTGCCTATCAGACCGCCGGCCACTGCGCCGCCTACGGCGCCGATGCCCGTGCCATGACCTTCCTGACGCACTTCCGAGATCGCTACGACCGTGCCGCAGCTAGCGCAATAGGCCGGCTGAGGTGCCGGTTGCTGCGCGTACTGCCCCTGCGCCGGTTGAGGCGCTTGTGCCTGTGGTTGCTGAGCGTATTGCTGCTGCGTCGGCGCAGGCACCGGAACTGGCGCCGGCGGGGCGGCTTGCACCTGAGCCTCTGTCTGTGCCGGCTGTTGTTGCTGCGGCTGCTGATCCTGCTGTGCGTAGGTCGCCGGATTGGCTGGCTGAGCCGAATCGACCACCGGTTGCGAAGCCGCCTGCGCGGCGACCTGAGCCGACTGGGTCTGATCATTTTGCGCGCCGTTGCTCGACGCTTTCGGGAACAGGCCTGTTATGGCTGCCGTGGCAGCGAGGCTGGCAATGATCACTGCGCCGGCCGCGGTCGCGACAAGCGGATGGATACGACGTGGTTGCGTGGTGTTTGGGTTGTTCATGTTGGACCTCCGTCTCAAGCAGAGTCGACTTTTATTGAGACATAGTGTCCGACAGCTAGCTTGGGCCAAGGTTTCAAGTTGTAACCAAATCTGAACCCGTCATGTGGATGCGGAGCATGCTGAAAGGGCAGGAGCGGGGCAAAGCCTGAGTTGTCAGGGGAAGCCGGGGAGGGTGCAGCTTAACGGGTCAGCGCGCATTGGGGAGCTTTTACCGATAGTTACAAACCATCAACCCTGTCGAAGCTATCGGGCTGTGGCGTAGCCCAATGCAATGAGAAACGCCCGGCAGGGTTTGCCGGGCGTTGGGTCCAACTAGTCAAGTCATTGTGTAACCACCGCGGCCATTACGGCCGCTACGGTTGCTACGTCGACCGTAATCAGTCTTCGCGGCGCAGATGCGGGAACAGGATCACGTCGCGGATGCTCGGGCTGTCGGTCAGGAGCATCACGAGACGGTCGATACCAATACCGCAACCGCCTGCCGGCGGCATGCCGTACTCCAGCGCGCGGATGTAGTCGGCGTCGTAGAACATGGCTTCTTCGTCGCCGGCGTCCTTCTGGTCCACCTGCTTCTTGAAGCGGGCGGCCTGGTCTTCCGGATCGTTCAGCTCCGAGAAACCGTTGGCGATTTCGCGGCCCGTGATGAACAGCTCAAAACGTTCGGTGATACCCACCACCTTATCCGACGCGCGCGCCAGCGGCGACACTTCGATCGGATAGTCGATGATGTAGGTCGGCTCCCATAGTTGGGATTCGGCGGTCTCTTCGAAGAGCGCCAGTTGCAACGCGCCGACACCCGCGTTCAGGAACTGCGGCTGCGAGGCATCCACGCCGAACTTCTTCAGTTCGGGGCGCAGGAACGCCGCGTCAGCCAGTTGTTCGTCAGTGTATTGCGGGGCGTACTTCTGGATGGCCTGGGTGATCGTCAACCGATGGAACGGCTTCGAGAGATTCAGCTCACGGCCCTGATAGCTGATCGTCGCCGTGCCGAGCGAGTCGATCGCAGCCTGGCGGATCAGTTGCTCGGTGAAGTCCATCAGCCACTGGTAATCGGTGTACGCGGCGTAGAACTCGATCATCGTGAATTCCGGATTGTGGCGCACCGAGACGCCCTCGTTACGGAAATTCCGGTTGATCTCGAACACGCGCTCGAAACCGCCCACCACCAGACGTTTCAGGTACAGCTCCGGCGCGATCCGCAGGAACATCTGCATGTCGAGCGCGTTGTGGTGCGTGACGAAAGGCTTCGCCGCCGCGCCGCCGGGGATCGGGTGCAGCATCGGCGTTTCGACTTCCATGAAGTCGGCTTCGGCCATGAACTTGCGGATCGACGACATGGTCTTGGTGCGGGCCACAAAGGTCTTGCGCGTTTCCGGCGTGACGATCAGGTCGACATAGCGCTGGCGGTACTTCATTTCCTGGTCGGCGAGGCCGTGGAACTTGTCCGGCAGCGGACGCAGCGACTTCGACAGCAGGCGCAGCTCGGTACAACGCACCGACAGTTCACCCTTGTTGGTACGGAATAGCACGCCGCGCGCCGCGACAATGTCGCCCATGTCCCACTTCTTGAACGCGTCGTAGGTTTCCTGCCCGACGTCAGCCGGCGTGATGAAGAACTGGATCTGACCCGAACCGTCGCGCACGGTGGCGAAGCTCGCCTTGCCCATCACGCGCTTCAGCATCATGCGGCCGGCCACGGCGACTTCGAGCGGATTCGCTTCGAGCGCTTCCTTGTCGGCTTCGGCGTATTGCGTCTGCAGATCTTCCGCATGATGCGTGGGGCGGAAATCGTTCGGATAGGCGACGCCGTGTTCACGCAGTTCGCGCAGCTTTTCGCGGCGCTCGGCGATGATCTTGTTTTCGTCTCCCTCGGGCGCAGCGTTCGTCTGGATCGGTTCGGTCATGATGGGTCGGTATTCGGGGTGGCCTGCATGCGGGTGGGCCGCACGAGGTTGCCTGCCGGTCAGAAATCGGACTGCAATCGGACTACAACAGGCGGTCAAAAGATGCGGCGCGGCAAACCTTGCCGCGCCGGAAGCGCTAGGGTGCGTCGCCTTTAGATGCCCTGTTTCAGGCTGGCGCTAATGAACGGGTCGAGGTCGCCATCGAGCACGCTCTTGGTATTGCTGATTTCGACGTTGGTACGCAGATCCTTGATGCGGCTGTTGTCCAGCACGTACGAACGGATCTGGTGACCCCAGCCCACATCGGTCTTGCCGGCTTCGAGCTTGTCCTGCTCGGCCTGACGTTTGCGGATTTCCGCTTCGTACAGGCGCGATTTCAGCATGGCCATGGCTTCGGCGCGGTTGCGGTGCTGCGAGCGGTCGTTCTGGCACTGCACGACGATGCCCGACGGCATGTGCGTAATCCGCACCGCGGAGTCGGTCTTGTTGATGTGCTGACCGCCGGCGCCGGACGCGCGGTACGTGTCGATGCGCAGATCGGCCGGGTTGATGTCCACTTCGATCGAATCGTCGATCTCCGGGTACACGAACACCGACGAGAACGACGTATGGCGGCCGCCCGACGAGTCGAACGGCGATTTGCGCACGAGGCGGTGCACCCCGGTTTCGGTGCGCAGGAAGCCGTAGGCGTATTCGCCTTCGATCTTGATCGTGGCGTTCTTGATGCCGGCAACGTCGCCGTCGGTCTGTTCCAGCACTTCGGTCTTGAAGCCCTTGCGTTCGCAGTAGCGCAGGTACTGGCGCAGCAGCATCGAGGCCCAGTCGCACGCTTCGGTGCCGCCGGCGCCTGCCTGAATGTCGAGGAACGCGTTGTTCGGGTCGGCCGCGTTCGAGAACATGCGGCGGAATTCCATGTCGGCCACGCGGCTTTCCAGACCGGCTGCATCGCTTTCGCAGGCGAGGAGGGTTTCCTCGTCATCCTCTTCGCGCGCCATGCCGAACAGATCCTGCGCATCGCGCAGGTCATTGTCGAGCGACGTGAGCTTTCCGACGACGTCGTCGAGCAGCTTCTTTTCCCGGCCGAGGGCCTGGGCGTGCTTCGAGTCGTTCCAGACGTTCGGGTCTTCGAGTTCCCGGTTGACTTCGATTAGACGCAGTGCTTTGTCGTCGTAGTCAAAGATACCCCCGTAGCTCGCCCGCGCGACGGCGCAGGTCGGCCAGAGAGGCTTCGATCGCGTTGAGACGTTCCGCTTCCATGTCGATCTTTTATAGCTTCGTAAAAAGGGGAAATTATAGCCGATCGAGGCTGCCCGCCGGAGGCTAATGCGCGTTTCCGGCGGGTGTTTGGGGCGGTTTTGCGGGGATTTTGCGCGGTTTTCGCGCTTGCGGCGCGGCTGAGGGGCGAGGTGAGGCGAACCTCGTGGCCGCTCAACTCACCGCATGCTCCACGATCAATTGGACGCGCGAAACGCCGTTCCACGTATCGCTTGCGAGCCGGTAAGCGATGGTCGTGCGGTTGGGCAGCGAATCGGTGTGGTTGAACCAGATCGCGTTGAAACGCTGCCGGCCGCGCAGCAGTTGCAGCTTTAGATGCTTGTCCTTCACCAGCGACTGCGAAGCGACCTCGAATTCGCCCGAAAATACCGGCGCCGGAAAGCCTTGGCCCCAGACCGCGGCGTCGAGCATTTCGACGAATTGCGGCGTGAAATAGGCCTCCTCCAGATCGCCGTCGGTTTCGACGACGCGCGCGAGCGCGTCGGCGGAGAGCCATTCGCGGCCGACCGCCTCAAAGGCTGCCGTGAAACGCGGCACGTCCGAGGCTGCGAGCGTCATGCCCGCCGCCATGGCGTGGCCGCCGAACTTGACGATCATGCCGGGTTCGCGTTTCGAGATCAGGTCGAGCGCGTCGCGCAGATGAAAACCCGCAATCGAGCGGCCCGAGCCTTTGACGAGCACACCGGTTTCATCAGCCGGCGCGAAGGTAAACGCGGGCCGGTGGAATTTTTCCTTGAGCCGTCCCGCAACAATGCCGATCACACCCTGATGCCAGCCTTGGTTGAAGAGCACGATGGTGGCTGAGCCGGCCGGATCGACCGTCGACAGATCTTCAAGCGCCTGCTGTTGCATGCCGGCTTCGATCTCGCGCCGCTCGCGATTGATCGCGTCAAGTTGCTGCGCGAGCTCCCACGCACGGCCGATGTCTTCCGTCGTGAGGCATTCGATCCCCAGCGACATATCCGAGAGCCGGCCCGCCGCGTTCAGCCGCGGGCCGAGCGCAAAGCCCAGATCGAAGCCCGAGGCGTTGCGGGCATCGCGCGCCGCGGCGCGAAACAGGGCAGCGATGCCCGGCTGCATCTTGCCTTTGCGGATGCGCTGCAGACCTTGGGCGACCAGCACGCGGTTGTTGCCGTCGAGCTTGACGACGTCCGCCACCGTGCCGAGTGCAACCAGATCGAGCAGGCCGTCCAGACGCGGTTCGGGCCGCGCATCGTTGAATGCGCCGCGTTTGCGCAGCTCGGCGCGCAGCGCGAGCAGCACGTAGAACATCACGCCAACCCCGGCGATGCACTTGCTCGGGAAGGTGCAGCCTGGCTGGTTCGGATTGACGATGGCTCGGGCGGCGGGCAGGTCGTCGCCGGGCAAGTGGTGGTCGGTCACCAGCACGTCGATACCGAGCGCGTTGGCCGCCTCGACGCCGTCGACGCTGGCAATGCCGTTGTCCACCGTGATCAGGAGATCCGGCTTGCCCGACGGGTTGCGTGCGGCCAGCGCAACGATCTCGGGCGTCAGTCCGTAGCCATATTCGAAGCGGTTCGGCACCAGGTAGTCGATCTGCGCGCCGAACATCCGCAGGCCGCGCACGGCCACGGCGCAGGCGGTGGCGCCGTCGCAGTCGTAATCGGCAACCACCAGCATGCGGCGCTTGCCTTCGATCGAATCGGCGAGCAGCGCCGCGGCGTCCTCGCAGCCTTTGAGCTGCACGGGCGGCACGAGGCGCGCGAGGCCGGTTTCGATTTCATCCGGCCCGCACACGCCGCGCGATGCGTACAGACGGGCCAGCACCGGATGCAGGCCGTGACGGGTCAACACTTCGGCGTCGACGGGAGAGCAGGCGCGCGTAACGATTCGAGTCATGCAGAAAGGCCGGAAAACATGCGATGGAACATTCGCGGAGTGATGGGCTGGCTCATTCGCTTAGTCATTCGCGGGATCATTCGATAAAGAGCGAGGCAAGGAGACGCCGCCGCCAGAACTTGCGCAAATCTCCGCGCGTGATGATGAGCGTCACCGAGCCGGTATCGCCACACAGCGTGAGGCCGAGTTCGCCCAGTTGTCGTGCCTGCAAGGCGGCGAGGGCGGGGGCGAACCAGTCGGTCTCGAGCGCGGCGAATGCCTCGTTCCAGCGAGCCCAGTCCTGCTCGATATAGGGCGCGGAAAATGGGTCCAGCTCGACCAGTGTGGTTGCTGCGGCCTCGTTGCCGCCATGGGCGCCGCTTCCTGCGCCATTGGCGCCATTTGCAGCCGCTGCGAGGACGGCAAACGAAGCCGGCGGCGCGCCCGTTTCAACCCCGGCAGTGAGCGCGAGGCCGCGCGTGGCCGCCGCATCCGACAGCACACGGGCAAACGGACTTTTCACCGGTTGCGCCGCGCCTTGTGCGTGAAACCAGATGGAGTTGACCGAAGGCAATCCGCGCGCTTCGCGTGCCTCGTTGACCGGATGCTCGAACCACGCCATCTGCACTTCGTTCTGCAGCTTCATCCACGCCCGCGAGCGCTCGCCGGTGTGGGCTTCGTGAGGCAGCCAGATCTCGATGTTGCGGCCGCTGGCGCGCAGCGGCGAGGCGCCGGCGAGTGTGCCGAAGGCGTCGCTCGCGAGATACCAGCGCGAAGGCTTGGGCGCTTCGATGCGCACGCCGAGCTCTTCGATCAGCGGCCGGGCCACGTCGAGCAGCGTTGAGGCTTCATCGTCGGTCAGCGCGAGCGAAGCGGGGTCGATCAGCACCAGATGATCGTGCGCAATGCGCACGTGCACCGGTTGCACGCACGCCCAGGTCGACGTGCCGGGTTCGCCGCCGTCGGCACGCAGCATGTAGGGCGCGAGCGGCGCCTCGTCTGCGGCTCCTGCACCGCTTGGTACCGTGCCAAACTGGCGTGCCACCCAGCGCTCGTGCGGCAGCGTGCGCTGGAAATCCTCGCCGATCACCCGCTCAACGAGTGTGGCCCGGGCGAGCAGTTTGTCGAGGGCGGGACTTTGGATGTTGTACAGCGCGGTGGAGGCGTCGGCTGCGGCGGGCAGCGCGAAGGGCAGGAGGAGATGAAGACGGTTAGCGTGCATGATGCTGCGCATTGTATGGCAAACGATGGGGGCTTTCGATTCCAGGTGCTGACCGTTGATGGGAAAGGGCCAGCGGCGGAGCCTATCGGTCCATAGCGAACGAGTGGTGTTGCCCGGGGCTGCACGTTGGCCGATCGGACTAGTTTCACTTGCTCCGGTTCGGGCGGTAAATTTAGTTCGTGAAGATGAGAAGCCCTCATCGCTTGCCTTCAACGCATCTCCGCCGTGCGCATCGTCGGGATGCGAGTGAGGAGTTTCGCGCGGGCAGACCCACAACCGATCGTTGGCCGTGAACCATGGATTACACTTGCCAATGCTGGGTATTCGAACAACCGAGGTTTTCGACGTCTGGCTCGAGGGTCTCCGTGACCGGATCGCGAAGCGCCGGATACAGGCCCGCATCGACCGGCTGGCCTTGGGCAATCCGGGGGATACAAATTCCGCCGGCGCACCGATCACCGAAATGCGCATTGATCATGGACCCGGCTACCGCATCTACTACGCGCAGCGCGGTGCGGTTCTAGTGATTTTGCTATGTGGCGGCGACAAGTCGACCCGGGCGGCGGATATCAAAGCCGCGCACAAGATACTCGGCAATCTCGATACGGAGTGACCGATGGAAAAGATCAAAACCCGGTCGTGGGATTCGGCCGAACACCTGAAGACCGAGGCCGACATGGCGGAATATTTCGAAGCCTGTCTGCTGGAGGGCGGCGACGACCCGGCCTATCTCGCGCATGCGCTTGGCGTGATCGCACGTGCACGCGGCATGGCGCAACTCGCCCGCGACACCGGAATTTCGCGCGAGGGGCTCTACAAGGCGCTCTCCGAAGACGGCAACCCCAGCTTCGCGACGATCATCAAGGTGATCCGCGCGCTGGGTCTTGAGCTGCACGCCACCCCGGCGCACGCGTAAGGCTGACAACCGTCCGCGGAGGTTTGTCAGCTTTGTATGGCAAACTTCGCGCTTGATTGGTGGTAATTGCGCGGCGGCAGATGCCCGCCGGAACCATCCGCCCCCGATCCCACACCAACGATCACGACCCTCGGGCTGCATGGTGCGCGGGATTGCCGCCGCTATGCGCTGCAACGAGCCGTGGCAAAGCCATGGCAACGCCGCAGCAAGCCCCCGGCACGAGGCCGAAGAACGCAGAAAAGGATTCGCTTGAAATTTCCCTACGAATGGCAGATTGGCTGGCGCTACACCCGCGCCGGCAAACGCACGACCGGTAACGGCTTTATTTCGTTCATCGCGCTCGTTTCGATGTCGGGCATCGCGCTCGGCGTCGCGGCGCTGATCGTCGTGCTGTCGGTGATGAACGGCTTCCAGAAAGAGGTGCGCGACCGCATGTTGTCGGTGCTCGCGCACGTCGAAATCTTTTCGCCGACCGGCTCCATGCCGAACTGGCAATTAACTGCCAAGGAAGCGCGCCAGAACAAGGAAGTGATCGGCGCGGCGCCATATGTCGACGCGCAGGCGTTGCTGACGCGCCAGGACGCCGTGAGCGGCGTCGCGCTGCGTGGCGTCGATCCGGCGCTCGAGCCGCAGGTCTCCGATATCTACAAGGAAATGAAAGGCGGCCAGTTGACCGACCTGAAGCCTGGCGACTTCGGCATTGTCCTCGGCACCGATCTGGCGGCTAACCTGGGCGTGATGGTCGGCGACAAGATCACGCTGGTGGCGCCCGAAGGCACCATTACGCCTGCCGGAATGCTGCCGCGTCTCAAGCAGTTCACAGTGGTGGGCATCTTCGAGTCGGGGCACTACGAATACGACAGCACGCTCGCGCTGATCAACATTCAGGATGCGCAGGTGCTGTTCCGCCTGCCTGCGCCGACGGGCGTGCGCCTGCGCCTGAAAGACATGCAGCGCGCGCCGGAGGTCGCGCACCAGTTGGCGCGGACCCTCTCGGGCGACCTCTACATCCGCGACTGGACCCAGCAGAACAAGACCTGGTTCTCGGCGGTACAGATCGAAAAGCGCATGATGTTCATTATCCTGACGCTGATTATCGCGGTGGCGGCGTTCAATCTCGTGTCATCGCTGGTGATGACGGTGACCAACAAGCAGGCTGACATCGCGATTCTGCGCACGCTCGGCGCCCATCCGGGCTCGATCATGAAGATCTTCGTCGTGCAGGGCGTGACGATCGGTTTTATCGGCACGGCCACGGGCGTGGTGCTCGGTTGCCTGATCGCGTGGAGCATTCCATGGCTCGTGCCGATGATCGAGCATCTGCTCGGCGTGCAGTTCCTGCCGCCGTCGGTGTATTTCATCAGCGAGCTGCCATCGGAGCTGGTGCCGGGCGATGTGGTCAAGATCGGCGTGATCGCTTTCGTGCTGGCCTCGCTGGCCACGCTGTATCCGAGCTGGCGTGGTGCCAAGGTCCGTCCTGCGGAGGCGCTGCGCTATGAATGATCGTTCGATTCCTCAATCTATGTCCTCAGACAGCACGCTGCATCCGTACGTCCTCGAAGCGACCGGCATCTCGAAGTCGTTCGTGCAGGGCGGCCTGAACGTGCAGGTGCTGAACAACACGCAACTGTCGGTGCGTCGCGGCGAGAAGCTCGCGATCGTCGGCGCGTCGGGCTCGGGCAAGAGCACCTTGCTGCACGTGCTGGGCGGTCTCGACGATCCGAGCACCGGCGAGGTGTCCGTGCTCGGCAAGCCGTTCACGAAACTCTCGGAACGCGAGCGCAACGATCTGCGCAATCGCGCGCTCGGTTTCGTCTATCAGTTCCACCACTTGCTCGCCGAGTTCACCGCGCTCGATAACGTCGCGATGCCGCTGCGCATCCGCCGCATGCCGACCGACGAAGCACGCCGTACCGCGCTGCAGACGCTCGAGCGCGTGGGTCTTGCGCATCGGGCGAAACACCGTCCGGGCGAGCTGTCGGGCGGCGAGCGCCAGCGCGTGGCGATTGCGCGGGCACTGGTGACGAACCCGGCCTGCGTGCTGGCCGACGAGCCCACCGGCAATCTCGACGGCGGCACCGCCGACACCGTGTTCAACCTGATGCTCGAGCTGTCGCAGACGTTCGACACCAGCTTTGTGATCGTCACCCACGATCCGGATCTGGCAGCGCGCTGCGATCGCATCATGCGTCTGCGCGACGGCGTGCTGTACGAAGAGCCGCCGGTTCCCGTGTAACGTTTTTTCACCGCCGGCCGCGAGCATGTGGATCGATACGCACTGCCACCTCGACGCTTCGGAATTCGACACGGATCGCGACGCGGTGGCGGCCGCTGCCCGCGCATCCGGGGTGGGGCGTATCGTGATTCCGGGCGTGGCGCGCATGAACTTCGCCAGGGTGCGCGAACTGGCGCATCGCGTGGCAGGCGGCGCGTATGCGCTCGGGATTCATCCGCTCTTTACCCCGGGCGCGCAGGATGCGGATCTCGATGCCTTACGCATGGAAATCGAAGCGAGTCTCGACGATCCGCTGTTTGTCGGCCTGGGCGAGATCGGCCTCGATTACTTCGTGCCCGGCCTCGACGATGCGCTCCAGCAATTCTTCTACAACGAGCAACTAAAGCTCGCGCACGAATTCGATCTGCCGGTGATCTGTCACGTGCGCAAGTCGCAGGATCAGGTGCTCAAAGGGCTGCGCCGGCATCGTGTGCATCGCGGCATCGCCCATGCGTTCAACGGCAGTTTTCAGCAGGCCCAGGCGTTTATCGATCAGGGCATGCACCTCGGCTTCGGCGGCAACCTGACCTTCGAGCGTGCGTTGCAGATCCGGCGCCTCGCGGCGCAATTGCCGCTCGATGCGCTCGTCGTGGAAACCGACGCGCCCGATATTGCACCCTCCTGGCTTTACCGCCAACGCAATACGCCGGCCCAGATTCCCGCCATCGGCGCGGGGCTTGCGCAACTGCGCGGCATCGGCGTAGATGAGCTTGCCATAGGCACAACGGCTAACGCTCACGCCGCGCTGCCGCGGCTCGCGCTTTCGTCTGCATAATCTCTCCAGTGGTTCGCGCCGGGCCGAATCCGCGTCCGGCAGTTCGTCTGAAATAGCTTTCTGACCTGCGTCCGATGGTGACGCCCGGCCGCAGTCGGGCGGCTAGCCAGGGCTGCGGCGGTTTGGCAGTTAGCAGTCAGCGGGTGGAGGGCGAATGCGGGCAGTGTGGGGTGGATTTGCGTTAGGCGTGATCGTCTTGCAGCAGCAAGCGGCACTGCCTGTATGGCGTGGGTGGCTGGTGCTGTTGCTGATCATGAGCGGCGCGGTTGCGTGGGCCGTTTGGGGTCTGCGTGGCCAGCAGCGGTGGCGGATGCGCAGCGGCTGGTGCGCGGTTTGGCTGGCTGCCGCTTGCGCCGGTTTTGGCTATGCGGCATGGCGGGCTGAGCTGCGTCTTGCCGTGAGCTTGCCGAGCGCGTGGGAGGGCCGTGACCTCGTGGTTCAGGGCTCCATTCGTGGCTTGCCGAACCGCGACGACAAAGGCGCGCGATTCCTCTTCGACGTCGACTCGGTCGCTGCGCCGATTGCGCATTTTCCCCGCACGATTCAACTGTCGTGGATCGACCAGAAGGGACCGCCACCTCCGGTGCTGGAACCCGGCGCGCGGTGGCGTTTGACGGTGCGACTCAAGCGGCCTCACAGTAATGCCAATTACGGCGTGCGCGATGCCGAAGCGGGCTTGCTGGCGCGCAATGTCCGGGCCACGGGGTACGTGAACAAGCCGGAAACGGCGCAGCGGCTCGCAGGGTTCGCGGGCGGCCTGGGTGTCAGCGTGGACCGCTGGCGCGCCGCCCTGCGTGCGCGCATCGACGCCGTGCTGGCCGACGCCCCACATCGCGGCATTGTGGTGGCGCTCGCGGTTGGCGCTCAGGACGAGGTTAGCGCCGCCGATTGGACGCTGATGCGCGCGACCGGCACGAGTTATCTGGTGGCGATCTCCGGTCTGCATATCGGGTTCGTCGCGGGACTCGCCGGATGGCTTGCCGGCGCGCTGTGGCGGCGTTCCTGTTTCGTGGGGCGCAACTGGCCGCTGAAGATTCCGGCGCAGAAGGTCGCGGTGATCGCGGGTGTGCTGTTTGCCGCAATGCATGCGGCGCTCGCGGGGTTCAATGTTCCGGCGCAGCGCGCGCTATGGATGGCGGGTGCCGTGGCGCTCGCGTTTGTCAGCGGCCGCAGCGTGGCGCCGTCGTGGGTGCTGAGCTGGGCGTTGGGTCTCGTGCTGCTGCTCGATCCGTGGGCGGTGGTGTCGGCTGGGTTCTGGCTGTCGTTTTGCGCCGTGGCGGCGATCGTTTATGCGATGTCGGGGAGGCCGCGTGTGCGCGATGACGAGCGGCATGACGAGCAGGATGCTGAGGCTGAGCTGGATGCGCAGGGCGATACGGATGCGGACTCAGGCGCTCGCTCCAATGCGCTTTCCTGCACGCAAGTGGCGGCACAATCCAACGTAGACTCCATTACACACCTTGGCGCAGAGGGGCGCGAACCCCTGAGCGTGCTTCCGACTACGCCGACGAGCCAGATGCCCTTTCGGCGCTTGGCCGCACGCATGCTCGCCGCATTGCGCGTTCGCGCCCGGGCGTTCGCCGCGCGCTTGCGCAGTGCCGCACAGGTCCAGTTCGCGGTGACGATCGCGCTCGCGCCATTGACCGTTTACTGGTTCTCGCAGATTCCCTTGATCGGGCCAGTCGCCAATGCGTTTGCGATCCCCTGGGTGAGTCTCTTCGTGACGCCCGCCGTGCTGGCCGGGGTCGCCTTGCCCGTGCCATTCGATGCTTTTGCATTTCGCGCCGCTCACGCGTTGCTCGAACTGCTGGTCGCCGGCCTGCAGACGCTCTCGGGTTCGAGTTGGGCGCTCTGGCGCCTGCCGCAGCCAAACGGTTGGGCGCTGGCCGCGGCAGCAATCGGTGTCGCGTGGTGCCTTGCGCCGCGCGGCTGGCCGTTGCGCTGGGCGGCGCCGCTCACCTGGCTGCCACTCCTGTTGCCGCCGCCACCCGGTCCACCGCCAGGCGCGTTCAGGTTGACTGCTTTGGACATTGGTCAAGGGTCGTCGATCCTGGTGGAAACGGCGCATCACGCATTGCTGTTCGATGCCGGACCCGGACCGGAGTCGACGCATGCCGGCGAACGGGTCGTGGTGCCGTACCTCCAGGCCAACGGGGTATACACACTGGACACGATGGTAATCAGCCATGCCGATTCCGATCACTCGGGTGGCGCGCCGGCCGTGCTTCAGGGGGTAGAAGTGCGTCAGTTGCTGGCGGGGCTGGTGCCGTCGAATGCATTATGGGAAAAAGCCAGGGCGGTCGGCGCCGATACGGTGCGCTGTGCGGCGGGCCAGCACTGGCAGTGGGACGGCGTCGAATTCAGCATGCTCTGGCCGGATCCCGGGCCGTTGCAAGGCAACCCGAACGGGCATTGCTGCGTGCTGCGCGTCAGCACGGCGGGCGCGCATGATTCAAGCCGCACCGGGATGTCTGCGGCCAACGCGGCCTACGGGGTTAGCGCATCTACCGCGCACGCCGCGGCCACCGTGCCCACCTCAGCCACAACACCCCGCCTCACGGCACTACTGGCCGCAGATATCGAGGCGCCGGTCGAGCGCGTCCTGCTCGCGCGGGACCGCGAAGCCTTGTCCGCGCAGATCCTCCTCGTGCCGCATCACGGCAGCAAGACTTCCTCGACCGAGCCGTTCCTCGACTCTATCGAGCCGCTTGTCGCGGTATTTCAGGTAGGCTATCGCAACCGTTTTCACCATCCGAACCCGGGCGTCTTCGAACGCTATCTGGCGCGGCATATCGAACTCGCGCGCAGCGACGAAGACGGCGCAGTGCAAATCCTGGCCGAGGACGAGCCAGCGCAGGACTCGCCGACGCAGGGCGACCCGGCACCGCGCGCGACGCTCTCGCTTGAACGGTATCGCAGCGCGCATCACCGGTACTGGATGGACCCATGAAGGCCGCACGCGCCGCGGTCGGCCGTGCCCCTCGGCTAACAGAATCAGGAACGGAGACAGCCGCACTTGAAAAATATCATTCACTTCTCGCACGCGAACGGTTTTCCCGCGTCGACCTACCGGACCATCTTCGCCGAGCTTGCCGACGACTACGACGTGCGTTTTATTGAACGCATCGGCCACGACGCGCGCTTTCCGGTGACGCAAGACTGGCCGCATCTGGTCGAACAGTTGCTCGATGACATCAGCCGGTCCTATGAGCAGCCGGTATGGCTGGTCGGCCATTCGCTCGGCGGGTATCTGTCGCTGATGGCCGCGCTGAAAAAACCGCAGTGGGTGAAAGGGGTGGTGATGCTCGATTCGCCGGTGGTTGCCGGCTGGCGTAGCAGCATGCTGCGCGTGTCGCAATGGACCGGTCTCGACGAGCGCCTCTCGCCCGCGGCCGCCACACGCACGCGCCGCACCCAATGGGCGAGCCGCGACGAAGCCTGGCGGCACTTTCACTCGAAGCCCGCCTTTGCGCGCTGGGACGAAAGGATGCTGTCCGACTATATCGACTTCGGCATTCCGCAGAGTTCGTCCGACGGCAAGCGTGCGCTCGCGTTCGATCGCCTCACGGAGTACAAGATCTACAAGACCTTGCCGCATACGCTCGGCTCGCGGCTCGCCCGCGGCGTGCCGGTGCCGGTCGGGTTCATCGCCGGGACGCACTCGAAGGAAATCCGTCAGGCCGGACTGGACGCCACGCGTCGCGCGACCGGCGGTCACCTCGAATGGATCGAGGGAAGCCACCTGTATCCCATGGAAAAGCCGCTGGAAACCGCGCGGGCGGTGCAGCGGATGCTGCGCGAACTGGAGCGGCGTGCCTGATGGGACCGTGGTGTATCCGCCGAACCCCGATTTCGGCAGCGGCCGTTTGAGAGGGGGAGGGCGCGCGGCGGCGGTTGCATGAGTGACTGCATGCAGGTGAATCGAGGGGAGCGCAGGCATGGAGGTGCCCATCAACCGGTCGGCCACGAGCATGTGTTAAATACCGTGTGAATCTGCACATCGCGCGAAACCGGCGGTAACATGCACGAATGGATTCATGTATGCCGCGTCAAAGCTGGATAGCAATATGTGAGCAGCACGCGAGCAGCAAGGCAGCGGCAGGCGGTACATAAAACGGTGCAGGATCGGCGCGGATGCCGCGCATTTTGCTGGGTTGAGACCCTGCTTTACGGTATAATCCGTTTTTCCCGCGAGCATCCAGCGATGACCAAATATGTTTTCGTCACCGGCGGCGTAGTTTCTTCCCTCGGCAAGGGTATTGCCGCCGCTTCCCTCGCCGCGATCCTCGAATCGCGCGGTCTGAAAGTCACCCTCCTCAAGCTCGATCCCTACATCAATGTCGACCCCGGCACGATGAGCCCGTTTCAACACGGCGAAGTGTTCGTGACGGAAGATGGGGCGGAGACTGACCTCGACCTCGGCCACTATGAGCGCTTCATCAGCACGAAGATGCGCAAGGCCAACAACTTCACCACGGGCCAGATTTACGAATCGGTGATCCGCAAGGAACGCCGCGGCGACTATCTGGGCAAGACCGTGCAGGTGATCCCGCACATCACGAACGAAATCCAGGCCTTTATCGAGCGCGGCGCAGCCTCTGCGACGTGCGGTGAGCCGGATGTCGCCATTGTCGAAGTCGGCGGTACGGTGGGCGATATCGAATCGCTGCCGTTCCTCGAAGCCGCTCGTCAGATGAGCCTGCGTCTCGGCCGCAATAGCGCCTGCTTCGTGCACCTGACGCTGGTGCCCTGGGTCGCTACGGCCGGCGAACTGAAGACCAAGCCCACCCAGCATAGCGTGCAGAAGCTGCGCGAAATCGGTATCTCGCCGCACGTGCTGCTGTGCCGTGCCGACCGCCGCATCCCGGACGACGAACGCGCGAAGATCTCGATGTTCTCGAACGTGCCGGAAGACGCCGTGATCTCGGTGTGGGACGCGGACAGCATCTACAAGATTCCGCAAATGCTGCACGACCAGGGCATGGATGCGATCGTCTGCGAAGAGCTCAAGCTCACGCCGAAGCCCGCTGACCTGTCCATGTGGTCGGCGATGGTCGAGAAGCTCGAACATCCGAAGCACGAAGTCACGATCGGCATGGTTGGCAAGTACGTCGACCTGACGGAGTCGTACAAGTCGCTGATCGAAGCGCTGCGCCATGCGTCGATTCATACGTCGACCAAGGTCAATATCGAATACATCGACTCGGAAGAGATCGAAACGCAAGGCGTCGAGAGCCTGAAGCATCTCGACGCGGTGCTGGTCCCGGGCGGCTTCGGCCGGCGCGGCACCGAAGGCAAGATCGCTGCAATCCGCTATGCGCGTGAAGCGAAAGTACCGTACCTCGGCATCTGTCTCGGCATGCAACTGGCCGTGATCGAATTCGCTCGCGACGTGGTGGGTCTGAAAGATGCGAACAGCACCGAATTCGATCCGGGCACGCCGAACCGTGTGGTCGCGCTGATCACCGAGTGGTACGACCGTGACGGCCGTGTCGAAAAGCGCACGGAAGAGTCGGACCTCGGCGGCACGATGCGTCTCGGTTCACAGCGTTGCCCGATCAAGCCCGGCACGATGGCCGAAGAGATCTATGGCAAGGACGTGAACGAACGTCATCGCCACCGTTATGAAGTCAATAACCGCTTCGTGCCCCAGCTCGAAGCGGGCGGCCTTATCATCAGCGCCCGTACCCCGAGTGAAGATCTGCCGGAAATGATGGAATTGCCGCGCAGCATGCACCCGTGGTTTGTCGGCGTGCAATTCCACCCGGAATTCACGTCCACGCCGCGCGATGGGCATCCGCTGTTCAAATCGTTCGTCGAAGCGGCGCTGGCGCATCAGCAGTCGCTCGTCGAGGAGAAAGCATGAAACTGGGCGATTTCGAAATCGGGCTGGACAAGCCGTTTTTCCTGATCGCGGGCACCTGTGTCGTCGAATCCGAACAGATGACGATCGACGTGGCTGGCCGGCTGAAGGAAATCTGCGCGAAGCTGAACATCCCGTTCATCTACAAATCGTCGTACGACAAGGCCAATCGCAGCAGCGGCAAGTCGTTCCGCGGTCTGGGCATGGACGAAGGCCTGCGCATCCTGTCGGAAGTGAAGCGCCAGCTCGGCTTGCCCGTACTGACTGACGTGCACTCGGAACACGAGATCGAACAGGTCGCCTCGGTGGTCGACGTGCTGCAGACGCCGGCTTTCCTGTGCCGTCAGACGGACTTCATTCACGCCTGCGCGCGCTCGGGCAAACCGGTCAACATCAAGAAGGGCCAGTTTCTCGCGCCGCACGACATGAAGAACGTGATCGACAAGGCGCGTGATGCCGCGCGTGAAGCGGGTCTGTCGGAAGACCGCTTCATGGCCTGCGAGCGCGGCGTGTCGTTCGGGTATAACAACCTGGTGTCGGACATGCGCTCGCTCGCGATCATGCGCGAAACCAATGCGCCGGTCGTGTTCGATGCCACCCACTCGGTGCAGTTGCCGGGCGGGCAGGGCACCAGCTCGGGCGGTCAGCGCGAATTCGTGCCGGTGCTGGCCCGTGCCGCAGTGGCTGTCGGCGTGGCGGGACTCTTCATGGAAACCCATCCGAATCCGGCGAAGGCGATGTCGGACGGACCGAACGCTGTGCCGCTGCATCGCATGGCGGATCTGCTTGAGACCTTGCTGACGCTCGATCAGGCCGTGAAGCGCACGCCGTTCCTCGAAAGCGATTTCAACTGATGCTGATCCGCGCGCTGTGTCGACCCATGAGCCGGCGCGGCGCGTCTGAGTCGGATTTGGTCCCCGCTTTGAGCCCCGATTGGAACCCAATGGTCGTCCAAAGTGTCTGGTTAGAGGCTGCGCCTCGCACGTCAGACGCCGTTTCACCGTAAGAATCCAACGTCATTTCTTGAGGAAACCATGAGTGCTATCGTAGATATCATCGGTCGAGAGATTCTCGATTCGCGAGGCAACCCCACCGTCGAATGCGACGTGCTGCTCGAGTCGGGCACGATGGGCCGCGCTGCGGTGCCGTCGGGTGCATCGACGGGTTCGCGCGAAGCGATCGAACTGCGCGACGGCGAAACCGGCCGTTACGGCGGCAAGGGTGTGCTGAAGGCTGTTGAGCACATCAACACCGAAATCTCCGAAGCGATCATGGGCCTCGACGCTTCCGAGCAAGCTTTCCTCGACAAGACCCTGCTCGAACTCGACGGCACCGACAACAAGTCGCGTCTCGGCGCGAACGCGATGCTGGCGGTCTCGATGGCGGTTGCCAAGGCCGCGGCTGAAGAAGCCGGTCTGCCGCTGTACCGCTACTTCGGTGGCTCGGGTGCGATGCAGCTGCCGGTGCCGATGATGAACATCGTCAACGGTGGCGCGCACGCCAACAACAGCCTGGACATCCAGGAATTCATGATTGTGCCGGTCAGCCAGCCGACCTTCCGCGAAGCACTGCGCTGCGGCGCTGAAGTGTTCCACGCGCTGAAGAAGATCCTGAGCGACCGCGGCATGAGCACGGCCGTGGGCGACGAAGGCGGCTTCGCGCCGAACTTCGGCAGCAACGACGAGTGTCTTTCGACCATCCTGCAAGCTATCGAAAAAGCAGGCTATCGCGCTGGCGAAGACGTGCTGCTGGCACTCGACTGCGCCGCGAGCGAGTTCTACCACGACGGCAAGTACCAGTTGGCTGGCGAAGGCCTGCAACTGTCGTCGACGGAATTTGCGGACTACCTGGGTGCGCTCGCCGACAAGTTCCCGATCGTCTCGATCGAAGACGGCATGCACGAAAGCGACTGGGCGGGCTGGAAGATCCTGACCGACAAGCTCGGCAAGAAGATCCAGCTGGTTGGCGACGACCTGTTCGTCACCAACACGCGCATCCTGAAGGAAGGCATCGACAAGGGCATCGCCAACTCGATCCTGATCAAGATCAACCAGATCGGTACGCTGACGGAGACCTTCGCCGCGATCGAAATGGCCAAACGAGCCGGCTACACGGCTGTGATCTCGCACCGCTCGGGCGAAACGGAAGATTCGACGATTGCCGATATCGCCGTTGGCCTGAACGCCGGTCAGATCAAGACGGGTTCGCTGTCGCGTAGCGACCGTATCTCGAAGTACAACCAGTTGCTGCGCATTGAAGAGGATCTGGGCGATATCGCCAGCTACCCGGGCAAGTCGGCGTTTTACAACCTGCGTTGAACGCCAGCCTTGACCGCCAGGCTTGACCATTGAGCCGGTTCTCTTTCGTTTCTGATTCAGCACGCCGCCCTGCGTATAGCGCAGGGCGGCGTGTATTTATTGTGCTTACTTCATGCGGCTTGTCACTGCTGTCCTGATCGTACTGCTGGTGTTGATCCAGTACCCGCTTTGGTGGGGGCATGGCGGCTGGCTGCGCGTCCACGAGCTGCAAGGTGAACTGGCGCAGCAGATGCAGAAGAACGCCGACGAGAAGCTGCGCAACGATCGCATTGCGGGCGAAGTGCAGGATCTGCAGAGCGGCACGGCTGCCGTGGAAGAGCGCGCGCGTTACGAGATGGGCATGGTGAAGGACGGCGAAGTGTTCGTGCAGTTCGTCTCGCCCAATGCGCCGTTGCCGACTCCGAACAACGCGTCGACGACGACCTCGACGCGCGGCGAGGTTTCGGCCGCGCCGGTACGCGTGGTGCCGAATCCGGAATCGCGGGCGAAGCCGGATCGCAAGCACGGTGGTAAGGACGCGAAGGACAAGAGTTCGAAAGAGAAGAAGCCGGCGCATTGATTCACGCCGCAAGCCTGCTGCCTCACCAGCCCCATCCCCAGCCCGGCGCATAACCCACACCCACGCCTCCACCCCAGCCCGGGCCCCAGCCACCACCGTAGTACCCGCCATAAACCGTGACTGGCGGCGTGTAATAGCGCGCCCACGCCTGAGCGGCGTTATCGGCAGCGATGGCCTGGTTCTGTTCGGCCATCACCTGCTTGTCGATGGAGTCGTAGCGCTGGCGCTCTTCTTCCGTCAGAGGATGGGTGCCGTTAGGTAAGCCGGACTGGTCGGCAGGCAGGCGGCTGTAGATCGGCGAAGGACCCGGCGGGTCCAGCGTGCACCCGGTCAGCATCACGGCTCCCGCGACAAGCGATAGCGCGACGACGGTGCGAACGGTTGGTAGCAATGGCTTAGAGTTGTTCATTGTTTTCACCTCCATCGGTCGCACCCCTAAGCAAACGGAGAGCAGAGGGCGCCACCCATGTTCCACGATATCGCGCCGCCCACCGTCCGAACAGTCCGAGCAGCTGGTAAGCAGCGCGATTAACGCCTCTTAATGCCGCTGGTCCGCAGCGGGAGAGACTCCTTCTGAGAGTCCGCTGGCGACAAAAAGTTGCGCCACATCGACCGGGTCGAACTCGTAGCGCTGGTTGCAGAATTCGCAGTGAATCTCGACGTGGCCGCGTTCTTCGATCACGCTATCCACCTCTTCGCGGCCCAGCATTTTCAGCATCGCCCCGACCTTCTCACGCGAGCAGCTGCACTCGAAACGCGCCGGCGCCGGTTCGAAATGCTGAACGTTCTCTTGCCAGAAAAGGCGCCGGAAGACGGTCTCTGGTTCTTCCTTCAGCAGTTCGTCCTGCGACAACGTGCCGCCGAGCGTGCAGACACGTTCCCACGTGTCGACGTCGAGCTCGCCCGGATGCGGGACGATGCCACCGTCGCCGGGCAGCTTCTGCAGCAGCATACCGACGGCGCGTTCGGTATTGGCCGCGAGCCACAGGCGCGTGTCGAGCTGCTCCGAGTGGTGCATGTAGTGCTCGAGCACCTCCGCCATCGATTTGAGCGGACCGTCGAGGCCCGACAGCGGCACGATGCCCTGGTAGGGCTGCTGGCCCGGCTGCTTGACGCGCGGGTCGAGCGTGATCACGCAGCGACCGTGGCCGCTGGCATTCACCAGTTCGACGAGCGTCGTGTCGTCGCCGATCGTGGTGTCCGCTTCACCGGAAAACTTGGCGGTGGCGCGCATCGACAGGTCGGAGCTGCATTGCACCACCAGCATCTTGACCGGACCGTCGCCGAAAATCTGCATGATGAGCGTGCCGTCGAACTTCAGATTCGCCGACAGCAGCGCACACGCGGCCATCATTTCGCCGAGTATCGTGCGCACCGGCGCCGGATAGTCGCGGCGGGTCAGCACTTCTTGCCACGTGTTGCGCAGCGAAACAATCTCGCCACGCACAGGCGCCGCGCTGAACATGAATTTTTGCAACTGGTCGTTCACAACTTTTCCTCGGTCAAATGGCACAGCTCGATGCTGCGCGTGCGGCATGCTTAGCCGATACGCACCAGCTGCGCCTTGAAATAAGCGCGCCGCTCAGCGTAATTGGCTGCGTTACGGTGCATGCCGGCGATGTCAGCTTCCGTCAGTTCGCGCACGACCTTGGCCGGCGCGCCCAGAATCAGCGAATTGTCAGGAAATACCTTGCCCTCGGTGACGACGGCGCCTGCTCCGACCAGACAGTTGCGGCCGATAACCGCACCATTCAAGACCACCGCCTGAATTCCGACGAGCGCGCCTTCCTTGACGGTGCAGCCGTGCAGCATGGCCTGATGGCCTATCGTCACATTGGCTTCGATGGTCAGCGGGTAGCCGGGATCGGTATGCAGCACGGCGCCTTCCTGGACATTGCTGCCCGGGCCGACCGAAATCAGTTCGTTGTCGCCGCGGATGGCCGCGCCAAACCAGACACTCGAGTTTTCCTCGAGCACAACTTTGCCGATGATGGTCGCGGTGTCCGCGACGAACACGCTTTCATGGATATTCGGGGCTGCATCGCCAAGCTTGTAAATTGCCACAGTGTCTCCGGGGTCCATGCAAGATGGTTGCTGTTGATCGGTCGCCGCGCCGGCCATGGCGGGCGTGACGGCAGCGCAAAGGCCGCGCGGTATGATCGAATGGCGTATTGTAAACGGTTGTGCGGATGGGCCGCTCGGCGCCGCCAACGAGGCTGCGGCGTGCATTGAGTCGTCCGCCGGCCGAATGCCTGCGTGAAGTCGAGCTCGTACCGCCTACCGGCGCGTATGCTTTGCGGCTAATTCGCAGCCGGTTTCGCGGTGCTTGCCGAGCCTTCCCATCCATCCGCTTCCGGGCTCTTTCCCAGCCGTTTTCCGGTTCCGCCACAATGAATTCCGCCGTTCCCGCTGTCCCTTGCGCCTCTTTACAACCGCTCTGCGCGCGCACCGAGGCGCTTCGCGCGCTGCGTGAGCGCGATCCGCTCGCCAAGGCCGACGCCACTCGGGCTCTGTATGCCAGCGTGCAGCAAGGCAGCGCAGCCTGCTCGCCTTCGACCCTGATCGACGAGCCGCCCGGCTTGCCAGGACGGCCGGATCGCCCGGAGCTCGTGGAACCGCGCAAGCTCGGCCGGCGCAGCATGCAATCGGCCGAGGGTCGCGCCGTGCTGCTGCACGCGCTGGCACACATCGAATTCAACGCCATCAATCTCGCTCTCGACGCGGTCTGGCGCTTCGGCGGTATGCCGGCCGCCTTCTACACCGACTGGCTCAAGGTGGCAGCCGAAGAAGCCCACCATTTCTCGCTGCTGGTCGCACGGCTTGCCGAGTTCGGGCACGCTTACGGCGATTTTCCCGCCCACGATGGCCTGTGGGATATGTGCGAGCGCACACGCGGCGACGTCCTGGCGCGCATGGCGCTGGTGCCGCGCACCCTGGAAGCCCGCGGCCTCGACGCCTCGCCGCCGATCCGCGCGAGGCTGCAGCAGGCGGGCGATCACGCGTCGGCGGCGATTCTCGACGTGATCCTGCGCGACGAGATCGGCCACGTGCTAATCGGTAACCGCTGGTTCCGCCACCTGTGCGAACAGGGCGGTCTCGATCCACACACCACCTACGTCCGCCTTGCCGAGCAGTATCACGCACCGAAATTACGCGGTCCGTTCAATTTCGAGGCGCGCCGCGACGCCGGGTTCGACGAGGCGGAACTGGCCGCACTGGCCGGTCTCGAGGCGAGCCCGCCGGCTGCGGATTGAGCGGTTCCTCGGCGTGCCGTACCGTCTGCGCGTCTTCCGTTCGCCGCCCATCTCGTTATAATCGAACGGTCATTCTTTTTTTCAGGTGCGGCCTGCTCATGAACACTCCCGAGTCCGATTTCATCGCCGTGCGCGGCGTGCGTCTGCACGTGCGGCGCTGGGGCAATCCGGGCGCCCCGGCGCTTTTCATGCTGCACGGCTGGATGGACGTCGCGGCGTCGTTCCAGTTCGTCGTGGACGCGCTTGGTGGCGACTGGCAGGTCATCGCGCCTGACGCTCGTGGTTTCGGGCTGTCCGACTGGCCGGTGGCGGAGCGGGGCGGCGGCAGCTACTGGTTTCAGGAGTACGTCTCCGACCTCGACGCGCTGCTCGACCACTACGTGCCGTCCGGCGAAGTGAACCTGGTGGGGCACAGCATGGGAGCGAACGTGGTTTGTCTCTATGCCGGCGCGCGCCCGGAGCGGGTTCGGCGGGTCGTGGACCTGGAAGGCTTCGGCCTCGCGGCCGCGAAGGCAAGCCAGTCGCCGAAGCGTTTGCGCAGTTGGCTCGACGAATTGCGCGAGCCGCCGCAGCTGAAGCATTACGCCTCGCTCGATGAAGTCGCGGCACGCCTGACAAAGACCAATCCGCGCCTCGCGCCGCACCGGGCGCGCTTTCTCGCCGAGCACTGGTCGAAGCCGGACGGCGAGGGCGGTTTCATGCTGCAGGCCGATCCGGCGCACAAGCTGCGCAGCCCGCTCCTGTACCGCCTCGACGAAATCACGGCGGTCTGGGCCAACGTTCGCGCCAAGGTGCTGCATGTCGAGGCTGCCGGCTCGCCGACCCTCGCCCAGATTGCCGGCGAAGTGCCGCTCGACGAATTCAAGGCGCGTTTCAGCGCGTTTCCCGATTGGCGCGAAAAGATCATTGAGGACGCCGGGCACATGGTTCATCACGATCAGCCCGAGCAGGTTGCTGCGTTGATCGAGGCATTTTGCGCATGATATTTTTGCCGGGCTGAATTTTCCGTAAAGGATTGCGCGTCATCGAATCGTCTGCTCGGCTTACTGCGTTGCAGTAAAATGAATGCAGAACCCTCTTAAGACACAGATGAACGCCGACCTCCACTGTCACTCCACCGTTTCCGATGGCCAGTTCGCGCCCGCCGACGTCGCGCGTCGCGCGCACGCGGGCGGCGTCACCTTGTGGGCGCTGACCGACCATGACGAAGTGGGCGGCCAGCAGGAAGCGCGCGAAGCGGCCGAGGAACTCGGCATGCGCTACCTGAGCGGGGTGGAGATTTCGGTGACATGGGCTTCGCGCACGGTGCACATCGTTGGTCTGCACGTCGATCCGACCAGCCAGACGCTCATCGACGGTCTTGCACGCACCCGTAACGGCCGTGCCGCGCGGGCCGAGGCGATTGGCGAGCAACTCGCCACACTCGGTGTCCCGAACGCCTACGAAGGCGCGTTGAAGTACGTTTCCAATCCCGACATGATGTCGCGCACCCACTTTGCGCGCTTCATGGTGGACAGCGGCTACGCAAAGTCGACCCAGGACGCGTTCACGCGTTTTCTTGGTGACGGCAAGCCGGGCTACATTCCCCACCGCTGGTCGAAGCTGGCCGATGCTGTCCGCTGGATTCAGGTATCCGGCGGCGAAGCCGTGATCGCGCATCCGGGGCGCTACGAATACACCCCGCTCGAATTCGATGCATTGTTCGGCGAGTTTATCGATCTGGGCGGCAAGGCGATCGAAGTCGTGACCGGCAGTCATACGCCGGACCAGTATCGCGAATATGCTGATGTGGCGCGCCGCTTCGGTTTCGAAGCATCGCGCGGCTCCGATTTCCACGCAGCGGGAGAAGGGCGGGTCGAGCTGGGCAGTCTGCCGCAGTTGCCGTCCGACCTGACACCCGTCTGGCAACGCTGGTTGTGACCGTGCGTGTGGTGCGCGGTTTCGCGCCGGCACGCCTCGTGCGTGCACGGCGTTGGCAGGATGTGCCGGGTGTGCGGGGTGTGCTGTCGGAGCCCCGTTGGCCGGTCCGATTCTCACGATAACTACCATGTCCCAATTCTTTCGGCTCCATCCCGATAATCCGCAGCCGCGCCTGATCAAGCAGGCCGCGCAGATCATCAATGACGGCGGCGTGGTCGCCTTGCCGACCGATTCGAGCTATGCGCTCGCCTGCCATCTCGACGACAAGACGGCAGTAGAACGGCTGCGGCGGATCCGCGGGCTCGACGAGCGTCAATTGCTGTCGTTGCTGGTGCGTGACCTGTCGGAGCTCGCGAACTTCGCGATGGTCGATAACCGTCAATTCCGCTTGATCAAATCGGTCACCCCGGGGCCGTACGTGTTCGTGCTCGAAGCGACCAAAGAGGTGCCGCGGCGGCTGTCGCATCCGTCGCGCAAGACCATCGGGCTGCGCGTGCCGGATCACGCGATCACGCTGGCCATTCTCGAAGAGCTCGGCCAGCCGCTGCTCGGCACGACCCTGATCATGCCGGGCGAGACCCAGCCGCTGAATGACGCGGAGGAAATCCGCGCGCGGCTTGAGAAACAACTCGATCTGGTGATCGACGCCGGTCCGTGCCCGTGCGAGCCGTCGACCATCGTCGATCTGACGGGGGCGGAGCCGGTGCTGGTGCGGGCAGGGCGCGGCAGCCTGGCGCCCTTTGGCCTGGAACAGCCGGCATGAGAGATCGCAGGAGCGCCTGCCGCATGATCGCCTGCCGCATGATCGCCTGCATGAGCGAAAGCGGACAGACGCACGCAATGGGGTTGTTACAATAGCAGGCTATGGACTCTTCCCTGATACAGACAATCGCGGTTTACGCGTTGCCGGTGATTTTCGCCATTACGCTCCACGAAGCCGCACACGGTTACGTCGCGCGCCTCCTCGGCGACAATACCGCTTACGCGCTCGGTCGCGTTTCGTTCAATCCGATGCGTCACATCGACCCGCTCGGGACGATCGCGATTCCGCTGCTGCTGTACTTTGCCACCAGCGGTGCGTTCATGTTCGGTTACGCGAAGCCGGTGCCGGTCGCGTTCGGCAATCTGCGCAATCCCCGCTGGGGCAGCCTGTGGGTCGCGCTGGCCGGGCCGATGTGCAATTTTGTTCAGGCGCTGATGTGGGGCGTGATCAGCGTGGCGCTGTCCGTGGCCGGCGTTCAGGAACCGTTCTTCACGCGCATGGCTGTGGCCGGTGTCGGCGTCAACCTGGTGCTTGGCGTGATCAATCTGTTTCCGCTGCCCCCGCTCGACGGCGGCCGCGTCCTGACCGCATTGTTGCCGCCGCGCCAGGCTATTGCGCTATCGCGCCTTGAGCCGTATGGTTTTTTTATCGTGATGGCGCTGGTGATGACGGGCCTCCTGACCCGCTACTGGTTGAGCCCGCTCGTCAGCCTGGGCTATGACGCCGTGACCGCCATCCTGACCCCTATCGCTTCGCTTTTTCAATAAAACCATGTTCCCTGACCGTATTTTCTCCGGCATGCGGCCTACCGGCTCCCTGCACCTCGGCCACTATCACGGTGTGCTGAAAAACTGGGTCCGGCTGCAGTCCGAATATCCGTGCTTTTTCTGCGTGGTCGACTGGCACGCGCTCACGACCCACTACGAAACGCCTGAGGTCATCGAAAAGAACGTCTGGGAAGTGCTGATCGACTGGCTCGCCTCGGGCATCGATCCGGCGCAGGCCACGCTCTTCATCCAGAGCAAGGTTCCCGAGCATGCGGAACTGGCGCTGCTGCTCGGCATGAGCACGCCGCTCGGCTGGCTCGAACGCGTGCCGACCTACAAGGAGCAGATGGAGAAGCTGAAGGACAAGGACCTGTCCACCTACGGCTTCCTCGGCTATCCGGTGCTGATGGCCGCGGACATTCTGCTGTACCGCGGCTCGCTGGTGCCGGTGGGCGAAGACCAGGTGCCGCACGTCGAAATGACGCGTGAAATCGCCCGCCGCTTCAACTACCTTTACGGCCGCGAACCGGGCTTCGAAGAGAAGGCGAACGAAGCGGCAAAGAAGCTCGGCGGCAAGCGCTCGAAGCTCTATCACGAACTGCGCAACGCCTACCAGCAGGAAGGCGACGACGAAGCCCTCGAACAGGCTCGCGCGATGTTGCAGGAGTCGCAAAGCCTGTCGATGAACGACCGTGAGCGCCTCTTTGGCTACCTCGAAGGCTCGCGCAAGATCATCCTCGTCGAGCCGCAAGCCATGTTGACGGAAGCGTCGCGCATGCCTGGCCTCGACGGTCAGAAAATGTCGAAGTCTTACGGCAACACGATCGGCCTGCGCGAAGACGCTGAGACCATCGGCAAGAAAGTCCGCACGATGCCGACCGACCCGGCACGCGTGCGCCGCACCGACCCGGGCGATCCCGACAAATGCCCGGTGTGGCAGCTGCACCAGGTCTACACGGACGAGTCCACCCACGAGTGGGTGCAAAAGGGCTGCCGTACGGCTGGCATTGGTTGTCTCGAGTGCAAGCAGCCGGTGATCGAAGGCATCCTGCGCGAACAGCAGCCGATGCTCGAACGCGCGCAGAAGTACATGGACGATCCGTCGCTGTTGCGCGCGATCGCCGCCGACGGCTGCGACAAGGCCCGCAAGTTCGCTACCGAAACGATGCGCGATGTGCGTGAGGCGATGGGCCTCTCGTACAATTGATGCCGTTGACGCACCTGAAGCGTCTGGCATCTACCGCGCGCAGCGCTTTTTGCAGGCCATGAGCGAACCCGCTATCACCGCTTCTCACGCGCCGCTCGGCGAGCCGTCGCGCTGGGTGCGTCACTGGACGCACCTCGTGGCGCCTGGCGGTGCCGTGCTCGACGTCGCGTCGGGAGCAGGGCGGCACGCGCGCTGGTTCGCCGGCCACGGTCATCCGGTGACCGCGCTCGATTGCGATGCGGCGGCGCTTGCCACGATGCAGGACGAGCCCCTGATTACGACGCTCACGGCCGACCTCGAAGGCGCGCCCTGGCCGCTGCCTGACGGCGTGAAATTCGCTGCAGTGGTGGTGACGAACTACCTGCATCGCCCGCTGTTCCCGTGCCTGCTGGAAGCGCTCGCACCCGGTGGTGTGCTGATTTACGAGACCTTCGCGCACGGCAACCAGACCATCGGCAAGCCATCCAACCCGGCGTTCCTGCTCACGCCGGGCGAGTTGCTCGACACGGTCCGTCCGCGCCTGCGGGTGGTCGCATTTCAAGATGGTTTTCTCGCGCAGCCGCGTCCGGCTTACGTCCAGCGGACCTGCGCAGTTCTGGAGGCGGAGCCAGGCCTCAATGGGGCACAGTCCGATGGACAGGGGGCGACCCAGGCGTTACCCCCGCCTTGTTACGAACTGGCTGGCTAATCCGCTACAATCGCGGTTTACTGATTAAATTCATGGCGTTTCATGACTAACGGCACTCATCACGACGGTCCCCGGATTCGCGGCAGCATTCCCGCCATCATCACCCCGATGCTCGAAGACGGCAGCCTCGACCTGCCGGCGTTCCGCAAACTGATCGACTGGCATATCGCAGAGGGTACGAACGCACTCGTGGTGGTCGGCACGAGCGGCGAATCGGCCACGTTGTCGGTGGAAGAACATGTGCTGATGGTCAAGACTGCCGTGGAACACACGGCAGGCCGGATTCCGGTGATCGCCGGCTCGGGCGGCAACTCCACCACGGAGGCGATCGAGCTGACCCAAGAGGCCAAGCAGGTGGGCGCGGATGCGACCCTGCAAGTGGTGCCGTACTACAACAAGCCGACTCAGGAAGGCATCTACCGCCATTTCGCCAAGATCGCTGAAACGGTCGACCTGCCGGTGATCCTGTACAACGTGCCCGGCCGCACGGTAGCGGATATGTCTAACGAAACGATCCTGCGCTGCGCGCAGGTGCCGGGCATCGTGGGCGTGAAGGAAGCGACGGGCAATATCGACCGCGCGGCGCATCTGATCAAATCGGCCCCCGCGCACTTCGGCATTTACAGCGGCGACGATCCGACCGCGATCGCCTTGATGCTGCTGGGCGGCCACGGCAATATTTCGGTGACCGCGAACGTCGCGCCGCGCGACATGAGCGAGTTGTGCAAGGCCGCGTTGGCGGCCGACGCGAAAACCGCGCGTGAGATTCACCTGAAACTCCTGTCGCTGCATAAGAACCTCTTCATCGAATCGAACCCGATTCCCGCGAAGTGGGCGTTGCAGCAATTGGGGCGCGTGCAAGGCGGTATCCGCCTGCCGCTCACCCCGCTCGATGCGCGTTACCACGAAGTGGTGCGTGCGGCGCTGCGCGAAGCGGGCCTGCTTGGCTGAGTGGTTTCAGCATCGAGCAGCCCGTCACCGGCATTTCCTTAACCGACGTCGATATCGCCCACGTTCCCGGCATTGAACCAGGCACCGCGTTCCAGCTTCACGAAGGACCTCATGAAACGTTCCGCACTTTCCCTCCACGCAACCCGCATGGCGGCGCTGGCGCTTGCCCTGGTGACGCTCGCCGGCTGTGACACGCTGAACGACTGGTTTGCCTCCGATCGCGTCAATTACAAGGCCACGAGCATCGCGCCGCCGCTCAATGTTCCAAGCGACCTGCAGGCTACGCCGACCGAGCAGAAGTACGTGGCGCCGCCGGCCAATCTGGCCCTCGGCGGCGCGCCGACGCGAGCGGTGACGGCCGCCGGCAATGCGACCGAAGGTGTGCCAAATGCGCAAGACCCGCTCGGCATGCACATCGAACGCGATGGCGACCATCGCTGGCTGGTGGTCGACGGCCGCACACCGGAACAGTTGTGGCCCCAGTTGCAGGAATTCTGGCAGGAAAACGGCTTCGTCCTGAAGACCGATGCACCGACCACCGGCATCATGACCACCGACTGGGCTGAGAACCGCGCCAATATTCCGGACGACTGGTTCCGCCGCACCGTCGGCAAGGTGATCGATTTCGCTTACTCGTCGGGCACCCGCGACAGCTTCCGTACCTTGGTCTCGCGCGGTTCGAACGACGTAACCGACATTTCGATCACGCATAGCGCGATGGAAGAAATGTTGACCGGCCAGGACAAGACCTCGTCGCGCTGGGTGGAACGTCCGCGCGATCCGGCACTGGAAGCGCTGTTCCTCGCGAAGCTGATGGAAAAATTCGGCCTGACCGACGCGCAGTCGAAGCAACTGATTACCGACGCCCGTCCGGCTACGGCACCGGTCACGGTCGATATGGCCGCCGGCGGCGCCGCCACGCTCGACCTGCAGGAATCGTTCGACCGTGCCTGGCTGCGTGTGGGCCTCGCGCTCGACCGCACGAACTTCGCAGTCGACAACCGCGATCGCGAAAAGGGCATCTACTACGTGCGTTACGCAGATTCGATGCAGGAGCTGAAGAAGGAAGGCCTGTTCGGCAAGCTGTTCTACAGCGGCAACTCGAAGAAGCCGGCGCAGGAGTTCCTCGTGAACGTGCGTCCGAAGGGTGACACGCTGACCCAGGTGGCGGTGGTCGATGCCAACGGGCAGGTGGATACCTCGTCGGATGCGCAGCACATCGTCTCGCTGCTGCATGCGCAGTTGAACTAAGGCGGACCGTGCGGTTCGCCAGCCTGGGAAGCGGCAGTGAAGGCAATGCTTTGCTCGTTGAGGTGCAAAGCGGCGCGACCACCACGCGCGTATTGCTCGACTGCGGCTTCTCGGCAAAAGAAGTCGAGCGCCGCCTGGCGCGCCTCGGCTCGGGCGTCGAAGGTCTCGACGCCATTCTCATCACCCACGAACACAGCGACCACATCGGCAGCGCGTTGACACTGGCGCGCAAGTGGTCGATTCCTCTGTACATGAGTTGGGGCACTGCGCGCGCGGTAGGCGCCGACGAAGCCGACGTCGACCTGCACGTGCTGTGGGGCGACGAGGCGGTCGCAATTGGCGACGTCAGCGTGTTGCCCTATACCGTCCCCCACGATGCGCGCGAGCCCTTGCAGTATGTGCTGTCCGACGGCGCAGGCCGTCTGGGCGTGCTGACCGACGTCGGCACCTCGACGCCGCATATCAGCGCAGTGCTGAGCGGATGCGACGCGCTGGTGCTCGAATGCAATCACGATGTCCGGATGCTGGCGACGAGTCGCTATCCGCAATCGCTGAAGGCGCGCATTGGCGGCAATCATGGTCACCTGAACAATGAAGCCGCGGCGGAAATCCTCACCTCGCTCGATCGCTCGCGCTTACGTCATCTGGTCGCAGCGCACCTGAGTCAGCAGAACAATTCTCCGGAACTCGCGCGGGCGGCCATGGCCGGCGTGCTCGGCACAGCGGCCACCGAGGTCGTGGTGGCGTCGCAGGAGGACGGATTCGACTGGCTGAGCCTCTGAGAGGCTGAGTCATCCTCTTCTCGGACTGCTCCGCTGCGCGAGCGGAGGCCAAAAGAAAACGCCCATGACAGACAACTGTCATGGGCGTTTTCTTTATCTGGGCGGTCCGGTGAACCAGTTACCGCTTATTACAGCCAATTGCGCTTCAGGCTTGCGGGCCGCCTTTTGCGTCGGCCCGCGCCGTCCAGCCCGCCAACCTTAGTTGCGGTTGCCGCCGAAGATGCCGAGGATCGCCAGCAGGTTCACGAACACGTTATACAGGTCGAGGTAAATTGCCAGCGTGGCGGTGATGTAGTTCGTCTCACCGCCGTTCACGACGCGCTGCACGTCGAACAGCATGTACGCGGAGAAGATCACGATGGCGAGTACCGACACAGTCAGCATCAACGCGGGCAGATGCAGGAACATGTTCGCGACCATGGCCAGCAGCAGCACGATCACGCCCACGAACAGCCACTTGCCGAGGCCCGAGAAGTCACGCTTGCTGACCGTCGCGATGGTGGCCATGGCGGCGAAGATCACGCCCGTGCCGCCGAAGGCCATCATGATCAGCGACGGACCATTCGAAAAGCCGAGGATGAAGCTCAACATGCGCGAGAGCATCAGGCCCATGAAGAACGTGAAGCCGAGCAGCACGAACACGCCGACCGCGCTGTCTTTGGTGCGCTGGATAGCGAACATGAAGCCGAAAGCGATGGCGAAGAACGCCAGCATGCTCATGGCCGGGCTGGTGGCCGCGAACAGCGAGAAACCCGTAGCGACGCCGACCCACGCGCCCAGCACTGTCGGCACCATGGACAGCGCTAGCAGCCAGTAGACGTTGCGTAGCACGCGGTTGCGGGTTTCGGCCGTACTGACCGCGCCATTGCGGCCGAAGCTATAGGGATGGTCGTTCATGGTTTCTCCTTGCGTCAGGCGCAGTATCTCGCCGTGGTTTATGCAGCGCCGGCTAGCAAGTTCGCCGCCAGTCGCTTGATCTGTACTGTACAACCCTAAGATTAGCGCCGGCTTAAGGAGTTTCAATCCCCGCCAGCATCCTGTTACAGACAAATACAGACTGTCGTTGGAGTCTTTCAGTGCCGTAAGGGTTCAATCGCAATCATACATCGGAACATGCTACAATAGCGGATTCATTTGAATCTGTAACCTCTTAATTTTCTGGAGTTTTTATGGCGATCGAACGCACCCTGTCGATTATCAAGCCGGACGCAGTGGCCAAGAACGTGATCGGTCAGATCTACAGCCGTTTCGAAAACGCTGGCCTGAAGATCATTGCATCGCGCATGGTCCATCTGTCGCGCGCTGACGCAGAGAAGTTCTACGCTGTGCACGCTGCACGCCCGTTCTTCAAGGACCTCGTCGACTTCATGATCTCCGGCCCGGTGGTCGTGCAAGCGCTCGAAGGCGAAAACGCTATTCTGAAGCACCGCGACCTGATGGGCGCAACGGATCCGAAGAAGGCAGAAAAGGGCACGATTCGCGCCGACTTCGCAGACAGCATTGACGCGAACGCCGTGCACGGTTCGGACGCGCCTGAAACGGCAAAGGTCGAGATCGCGTTCTTCTTCCCGGAAGTCAACGTTTACTCGCGCTAAGCGCTCCGCGAAGTAGTAAGGTAAAGCAGCAGGAACGGGCGCGAACGGCACATACGTTCATGTGGCTTGTTGCATGAACGAAAAGTCTCGCACTGAAATGGCAGGATTCGATATGACGAGCAGTCCAACCGTCAACCTTCTCGATCTCGACGCCCAGGGGCTCGTCGCCTATTGCGACAGCCTGGGCGAGAAACCGTTTCGCGCCAAACAATTGCAGCGCTGGATTCACCAATACAACGCTGCAGACTTCGACGGCATGACCGATCTGGCGAAGTCGTTGCGCGAAAAGCTGAAGGGGCGTGCAACGATCGCAATGCCCGGCATCGTCAGCGATCACATCTCCAGCGACGGCACACGCAAGTGGCTGATCGACGTCGGTAACAGCAACGCGGTTGAAACCGTCTTCATCCCGGAAGAAACGCGGGGCACGCTGTGCGTGTCGTCGCAGGCGGGGTGCGCGGTCAACTGCCGGTTCTGTTCCACCGGCAAACAAGGTTTCTCACGCAATCTCACTACCGGCGAAATCATCGGTCAGCTGCGCATGGCCGAATTTGCGCTGCGTGCCTCGCTTGGCGCGGCGGGCGGCCGCGCGGTGGGAGGCGAAGGCAAGGGCGAGCGGGTCGTCACGAACGTCGTGATGATGGGCATGGGCGAGCCGCTCCTGAATTACGACGCGGTCGTACCGGCCATGCGCCTGATGCTCGACGACAACGCGTACGGCCTGTCGCGCCGGCGCGTCACGCTCTCCACCTCGGGCGTGGTGCCGATGATGGACCGTCTCGGCGCGGATCTACCCGTGGCGCTCGCGGTGTCGCTGCATGCGCCGACAGATCCGCTGCGCGACATGCTGGTGCCGCTCAACAAGAAATATCCGCTGCGCGAATTGATGGCAGCGTGTCAGAGCTATCTGAAAGTCGCGCCGCGCGATTTCATTACGTTTGAATACTGCATGTTGGACGGCGTCAACGACAGCGAGGCGCAGGCGCGCGAACTGCTCGCCGTGACGCGCGACGTGCCGTGCAAATTCAACCTGATTCCGTTCAATCCGTTCCCGGAGTCCGGGCTGATCCGCTCGAAGCCGGAACAGATCAAGCGCTTTGCACAAGTGCTGATGGACGCGGGCGTGGTCACCACGGTGCGCAAGACGCGCGGTGACGACATCGACGCGGCGTGCGGTCAGCTGGCAGGCGCGGTCCAGGATCGTACCCGTCTTGCTGAGCGCACGGGGCGCGCGGCCAAGGTGATCGAGGTCCGCGCAGTGTGAGCACGGTGGCGGGGAGTGCGGGTCGCGAAGCTGCGAAGCGCAAAAAACCTGCCGTGCAACATGGTATTGAAAAGAAAGTTTGCAGAAGCGATCGGAAGCGGCACACGAGGCCGCACATTTTGTTATAAACGGTCTGCGCAACCGAGTCGAGGCATGTCGCCTCAGTGGTTCGCACGTGAAAAAGAATCGACGCGAAAGGATTTGGGATGAGTGAGCCGCAGCACCCGCACCCGGAGGATACAGGGACCAACGCAGGCCATCCGGCGCCGGCAGCCGCACGGCCCGTGGTGCAGCCTGCTGTGCAGACGGGGTTGGACTCGCTGATGGCGGTGGGGGCGCGACTGGCGCAACTCCGCGAATCGAAAAACTGGTCGATCGACGACGTGTCGGCCCGGCTGAAGGTGTCGTCGGCTAAATTGCGTGCGCTCGAGGCGGGCGACACCAGCCAGTTGCCGGACACGACTTTCGCGCTCGGCGTCGTGCGCAGCTATGCCAAGATGCTCGGCGCCGATCCGGCGCCGTTTACCCAGGCGATGCGCCGCGAAAAAGGAGTGCCGGAACCGGACCTGTCGATGCCGGCTTCGTCGGGCAGGGATCTGCCGCGCGGCAAGGTATCGCTGTCGCTGGGTGGCAGCGGCCAGAAGCATCGTTCGTGGCTGTGGGGTATCGCGGCGGTGATCGTCGCGGTGATCGCGCTGGGCATGTGGCATACCAACGGTGGCGATTCGTCGGCGTGGCTGGCGCGCTTGCGGGCGAGCGCCGCTAGCGCTGCGGGCAACGCGAGTGGCGCATCGGGCGCGGTTGCACAGGGACAGACGGCCGGCTCAGAAGCCATGGCCGACGAAGCGGCACCGGCTGCATCGGCACCGGATGAGACGCAGGCTGCGACGGATAACGTGGCATCGGCAGCGCAACTGCCGGCGCCGTTGCCGACGGGCGACGTAACGAGTTCGGCACCGGTGGTTGCAGCGGCGCCGAAGGCAGCGTCTCAGGCAAGCTCGCAGGCAAACGCGCAGCAGACCGCGACTCCGGCCGCGACGAAGGCTGCCAGTGCGCCGGCGGTGGCGACGACGGCCAACGGCGCGTCGAACGCAGCCGAAGCGGCGGCGGGAGAATCGATCGTGGCGATGCGCGTCACCCAGGATACATGGTTCAGCGTGCGTCAGAACGACGGCAAGGAGTTGTTCTCCGGCCTCGTGCATGCAGGCGACAGTAAGGAAGTGTCCGGCGTTGGGCCTTTCAAGGTCACGGTGGGCAACAGGGCTGGACTCGAATCGATGACGCTTGACGGCGAGCCGGTCGACCCGGCGAAGTATTCGTCCGCCAAGGGCAATGTGGCGCGCATGACGCTGCCTTGATACGGTATGCGTCGCGGCCCCAACCGGGGCGCGGCGCTTTTTCAATTCATGCAGCATGCGCGTTGCGCGGTGCATGCGGCGTAAATGGGTTTTTCGATGCACTCCGAAGCTCAATCCCAATCCAGCATTCAGTCTGCTAGTCAGATTTCTTCGAACGAGCCGGTTTTTGGCGGCCAGGCACCCCGGCGCAGGTCGCATGCGGTGGATGTCCGTTGGGCCGGTAATCTGGTGACGATCGGCGGCGACGCGCCAGTGCGCGTGCAGTCGATGACCAACACCGACACTGCGGACGCGATCGGTACGGCCATTCAGATCAAGGAACTGGCCCAGGCGGGTTCGGAACTGGTGCGCATCACGGTCAACACGCCGGAAGCGGCAGCGGCCGTGCCGGCAGTGCGCGACCAGCTCGACCGTATGGGCGTGTCGGTGCCGCTCGTGGGCGATTTTCACTACAACGGCCACCTGCTGCTGCGCGACTACCCTGCCTGCGCGGAAGCGCTGTCGAAGTACCGGATCAACCCGGGCAACGTCGGCCATGGCGCCAAGCGCGACACGCAGTTCGCGCAGATGATCGAAGCCGCGGTCCGGTACGACAAGCCGGTGCGTATCGGCGTCAACTGGGGCAGTCTCGACCAGGACCTGCTCGCGAAGATGATGGACGAAAACGCCGCGCGTTCCACGCCGTGGGAAGCGCAGAGCGTGATGTACGAAGCGCTCATCCAGTCGGCCATCGGCTCGGCCGAGCGTGCGGTGGAACTGGGTTTGAGCCGCAATAAGATTATCCTGTCGTGCAAGGTGAGCGGTGTGCAGGACCTGATCGCCGTGTACCGCGAACTCGCGCGTCGTTGCGAATTCGCGCTGCACCTTGGGCTGACCGAGGCGGGCATGGGTTCGAAGGGCATCGTGGCGTCGACAGCTGCGCTGTCGGTGCTGCTGCAGCAGGGTATCGGCGACACGATCCGCATCTCGCTTACGCCGGAGCCGGGTGGCCCGCGTACCGGCGAAGTGATCGTCGGCCAGGAAATCCTGCAGACGATGGGCCTGCGTTCGTTCACCCCCATGGTGATTGCATGCCCGGGTTGCGGCCGTACCACCAGCACGTTGTTCCAGGAATTGGCATCGCAGATCCAGACCTATCTGCGTCTGCAGATGCCGGTGTGGCGCGACCAGTACCCTGGTGTCGAGAAGATGCACGTCGCGGTGATGGGCTGCATCGTCAATGGTCCGGGCGAATCGAAGCAGGCCAATATCGGTATCAGCCTGCCGGGCTCCGGTGAGAATCCGGCCGCGCCGGTGTTCATCGACGGCGAGAAGGTCAAGACGTTGCGCGGTGAGCATATCGCCGAAGAATTCCAGCAAATCGTGAGCGACTACGTCGAGCGCACTTATGGCCGCGCGACCGCGCTCAACTGAGAAGTTTCAAGCGAACACAGATGACTGAACAGAAGAAAAAGCTCGAGAAATTGTCCGGTGTGAAGGGCATGAACGACATCCTCCCGCAGGAAGCAGGGCTGTGGGAGTTTTTCGAGGCGACCGTCAAGTCGATGCTCCGTTCTTACGGATACCAGAACATTCGCACGCCGATCGTCGAGCATACGCAACTGTTCACGCGCGGTATCGGCGAAGTAACGGACATCGTCGAGAAGGAGATGTACAGCTTTACCGACGCGCTGAACGGTGAAAACCTGACGATGCGTCCGGAAAATACCGCTGCCGTTGTGCGCGCTTCGATTGAACACAACATGCTGTACGACGGTCCAAAGCGTCTGTGGTACATCGGCCCGATGTTCCGGCACGAGCGTCCGCAGCGCGGCCGTTATCGCCAGTTCCACCAGGTGGGTGTCGAGGCACTGGGCTTTGCGGGTCCGGATACCGACGCTGAAATCATCATGATGTGCCAGCGTTTGTGGGATGACCTCGGCTTGACCGGCATTCGCCTCGAAATCAATTCGCTGGGGCTCGTGGAAGAACGCGCGGCGCACCGTGTCGAACTGATCGCGTATCTGGAAAAGCACATGGACGTGCTCGACGAAGAAGCGAAGCGCCGCCTCTACACGAACCCGTTGCGCGTGCTGGATACGAAGAACCCGGCCATGCAGGAAGTCGCGCAGAACGCGCCGAAGCTGATCGATTTCCTCGGCGAGGCATCGCGCGCGCACTTCGAAGGACTGCAGCGTCTTCTGAAGGCGAACAACCTGCCGTTCACGATCAACCCGCGTCTCGTGCGTGGTCTCGATTATTACAATCAGACCGTGTTCGAATGGGTGACCGACAAGCTCGGCGCACAAGGCACGGTGGCGGCCGGCGGCCGTTATGACCCGCTGATCGAGCAGTTGGGCGGCAAGCCGACGGCGGCGTGCGGTTGGGCGATGGGCGTCGAGCGTATCCTCGAACTGCTGAAGGAAGAGAACCTCGTGCCGGAAGACGAAGGTTGCGACGTCTACGTGGTCCACCAGGGCGACGCGGCGCGCGAACAGGCCTTCATCATTGCCGAGCGTCTGCGCGATACCGGCCTTGACGTGATCCTGCATTGCAGCCCGGACGGCCAGACAGCGAGCTTCAAGTCGCAGATGAAGCGGGCCGACGCAAGCGGTGCGGTCTTTGCGGTGATCCTCGGCGAAGACGAGATTGCTAACGGTACGGCGGGCGTGAAGCCGTTGCGTAATGCAGGTCAAGACGGCAGTAAGAACGAGCAACAGAACGTGCCGGCCGAAGACTTGACCGAATTTCTAATCAATGCGATGGTTGCATCCGCCGAAGACGGCGACGACTAATTCCAATGTCGTCGGCCATGCGGTTCGACACATACAAGGTAATAAAAGAGAAGGAATCGCTTGGCGATGAGTTACCACGACGAACAAGAATCAATTGAAGGTCTGAAGGCATGGTGGGCGCAGTGGGGCAATTCCACGACGTGGATCGTGCTGGTGGCGTTGCTCGCGTCCGCAGGCTGGAACGGCTGGAATTACTGGCAGCGGCATCAGGCGGCAGAAGCTGCGGTGCTGTACGACCAGGTGCAGCAGGCGGTGAACTCCGGCGACAAGGCCATGGTGGCCCGTGTGGCTGGCGACATGGAAGACAAGTTCGGCGGCACCGCGTATGCACAGATGACGGCGCTGGCGGCGGCGAAGGCGCTCTACGCGGCCGGCGACGAAGCCGGTGCGAAGACCCAGTTGCAATGGGCGATCGATCACGCCAAGGACGACGAATTCAAGCAGATCGCAAAGCTGCGTCTCGCCTCTTTGCTGCTCGACGACAAGGCTTACGACCAGGGTCTCGCGCTACTCGCTGAACCGCAGTCTGATGCTTTCAAGGGCGTAGTGGCGAACGGCCGCGGCGATCTGCTCGCAGCCGAAGGCAAGCGTGCCGATGCACGCGCGGCCTATCAGCTCGCGCTCGATTCACTGTCGAAGACCGATACATCCACGCGTCAGTTGATCCAGTTCAAGCTGGACGCGCTGGGCGGTTGAACGTCGCACGACGTCCAACTCGTCCCATTTGATTAATCTCCCTAAATGCAACGTCAATCGATGAATCTGCTGAAACGCTACGCTGTGCCCGTTGCCTGTGCGATGACCGTCCTCATGATGACGGCTTGCTCATCCACGAAGGACGAGCGCCGCGAGCCGACGCCGCTCACCGAGTTCAAACCCGTGCTGAACGTGCAGCAGGCCTGGAAATCCAGCGTCGGTAAGGCAGGGCGCTACCTGTTCTCGCCGGTGGCGGTCGGCAACGTGGTGTACGCTGCGGGCGCGAACGGTTCGGTCGCGAAGATCGACGCCCAGACCGGCAAGGATATCTGGCGCATCAAGGTCGGCAGCGACCTCTCTGCCGGCGTGGGTAGCGACGGCACGCTGACCGCGGTTGGCGGACTCAAGGGCGAGGTCTACGTACTTGGCGAGGACGGAAAAGTGCTGTGGAAGAACACGGCGCCTGGCGAAATCATCTCGCCGCCGCTGGTAGGTAATGGCTTTGTGATTGTGCGCACGGTCGACGGTCAGATTACCGCCTTCAACGCGCAAACCGGTGAGCAGAAGTGGGTGTACCGCAATCGCGCGGTGCCCCTGAATCTGCGCGTGTCGTCGGGCATGACGTTCGCGGGCGCCCAGGCGGTGCTGGCCGGTTTCCCGGGCGGCTCCTTCGCGGCGATCAACGTCCAGACCGGCGACAGCTTCTGGGAAACGCCGGTGTCGTATCCGAAGGGCGTGACCGAAGTTGAGCGGATCAATGACGTAACCGGTCCGCCTACGCTGGTCGGCGCCGAGACCTGCGCCGTGACGTTCCAGGGGCAGCTTGGCTGCTTCGACGCGAACTCGGGTCGCCCGGTGTGGGAAAAGGCGTTCTCGAGCACGACGGGCCTCGCTCAGGATGAAAACACCGTGGTGGGTGGCGACGACTGGTCGGTGGTGAGCGCGTTCGACGCGACCAACGGCAACCAGTTGTGGACCAACGACAAGCTGAAAAATCGCGCAGTAAGCGTGCCGTACCTGTTGGGCCACGCCGCGGTTATTGGCGATTACCAGGGCTTTGTTCATTTCCTGTCGCGTGATGACGGCACGTTCGTCGCACGCATGCCGACCGACGGCAGCGCGATTACGGCTGCGCCGGTGCTGGCCGGCGACACGCTGGTGGTGCAGACGCACGACGGCGACCTGTACGGCTTCCGTCCGCGCTAAGCGCGGCGAGAGGCTTACGCAGCAGGACGCGCAGGCCGGCTTAGCCGGCCGCGCGCGCTTTTGTCGCAGTGCTCCCGGAGGGGGCGCCGCGCGGCCATAGAATGGCCTCGAGTAGATGTAGATCAAGTAGAAGCAGAAATATGGATTGCCGGCCGGGCTGGTCCGGCAGTTGAACCCGCGACGGTCCGCGTCACCGTCTGCTTTGTTCGTTTGCGGCGGCATCAGCTTGCCGTGGGTGCTGGAGTTGACCCGTCCGCGACCCGGCGGTGCATCGGCGCCTCCCATACAGCCAACCCAACGTCCGCCTGGATGGGCATATATGCCGCACATCCGGGGCCGGCCGAATTCGTGATAATTTGCGTCAAACGCAGCCGCGACGCGGCCGCATGGCGTCGTGCGCGGGGTGGTCGATTTCGACCTCGCGTTTCACCGTGAACAACATCTGATGAAACCCGTAATTGCCCTTGTGGGGCGCCCCAATGTGGGGAAATCCACGCTATTCAACCGTCTCACGCGCTCGCGTGACGCGCTCGTTGCCGACCTGCCGGGCCTGACGCGCGATCGTCACTACGGCGAGGGGCGCACGGGCGAACGGCCGTACCTCGTCGTCGATACCGGCGGTTTCGAGCCGGTCGCCAAGGACGGCATCCTCCATGAGATGGCGCGCCAGACCCGCCAGGCGGTCGAGGAATCGGACATCGTCGTGTTCATCGTCGATGGCCGCAACGGTCTCGCGCCGCAGGACAAGTCGATTGCCGACTACCTGCGCAAGACCGGCCGGCCGATTTTCCTCGTCGTCAACAAGGCCGAGGGGATGAAGTACAGCGCCGTGGCCGCGGACTTCTACGAACTCGGTCTCGGCGACCCGCGCGCCATTTCGGCGGCGCACGGCGACGGCGTGACCGAGATGATCAACGAGGCGCTCGAAGTCGCTTATGCCGGCCAGCCGGAAGAGAGTGACGAGGAGAAGGCCGCACGTGGCATCAAGATCGCCATTGTGGGCCGTCCGAACGTCGGCAAGTCGACGCTGATCAATGCGCTGGTCGGCGAGGAGCGCGTGATCGCGTTCGATATGCCTGGTACCACGCGCGATTCGATCTACGTCGACTTCGAGCGTCAGGGCAAGCCCTACACGCTGATCGACACGGCTGGCCTGCGCCGCCGCGGCAAGGTGTTCGAGGCGATCGAGAAGTTCTCGGTGGTGAAGACGCTGCAGTCCATCTCGGATGCGAACGTGGTGATCCTGCTGCTCGACGCCCGCCAGGATATCTCGGACCAGGATGCGCACATCGCGGGTTTCGTGGTCGAACAGGGTCGCGCGCTGGTTGTTGGCGTAAACAAATGGGACGGGCTCGACCCGCATGTGCGCGAGCGCACCAAAGCGGATCTCGAGCGCAAACTAAAATTTCTCGACTTCGCCAAGTTTCACTTTATTTCGGCGGCCGAGAAGACCGGGATTGGTGCACTGATGCGCTCGGTTGACGATGCGTACGCGGCTGCGATGTCCAAGCTGCCGACGCCGAAATTGACGCGCGCATTGATCGACGCAGTCGAATTCCAGCAGCCGCGCCGCCGTGGTCCGGTGCGTCCGAAGCTCCGTTACGCCCACCAGGGGGGGCAGAACCCGCCGATCATCGTGATCCATGGCAACGCGCTCGACGCGATCACGGAAACGTATAAGCGCTACCTCGAAAACCGCTTTAGGGAAACTTTCGGCCTGACCGGGACTCCATTGCGCATAGAGTTCAGATCATCGACGAACCCTTACGCGGACAAAGGCTGAAACCCGCGTGTGTGTTGGGTTTGGCCGGATGGCCAGGCCGCTCGCGCAAAAACGAAAATCGGCTATAGTGTAGCGGTTGACGACGGATTTCTTTTTCTTCGTCGTCAATTTAGTCAACCTGCAAAAAAATACGGAGTTTGCTATGAGCAACAAAGGGCAATTGTTACAAGACCCGTTTTTGAACGCACTGCGTAAAGAGCATGTGCCGGTGTCGATCTACCTTGTCAACGGCATCAAGCTTCAAGGGAACATCGAATCGTTCGACCAGTACGTCGTGTTGCTCCGGAATACGGTTACCCAGATGGTCTACAAGCACGCCATTTCGACTGTGGTGCCTGCCCGTCCGGTGAATTTCCACCCGGATTCCGAACAGTCCTAACCTCTCGTCGCGGCCGGCGTAGCGTCGCCCGTTGGCGATCTCTCCCGGCCGCTTCATTTTGATACCCTCCAATTTGACCAACGCAGCGCTTGTCGGCATCGACTTCGGTAAGATCGATTTCGAAGCCAGTCTCGAAGAACTCAGCCTGCTCGCACAAAGCGCGGGCGCGAATCCCATCGTTACCCTCACCGGACGCCGGTCCAGTCCCGACGCCAAGATGTTTGTTGGCAGCGGCAAGGCCGAAGAACTGCGTCTTGCGTGCGAGGCGAACGACATTGAACTCGTCATCTTCAATCACGCTCTCGCGCCTGCCCAGCAGCGCAATCTGGAGCAAGCGCTTAACAGGCGCGTGATTGATCGCACGAGTCTTATCCTCGATATTTTTGCGCAGCGCGCCCGCAGCCACGAAGGCAAGCTGCAGGTCGAACTCGCGCAACTGCAGTACCTGTCCACGCGGCTGATCCGCGCATGGACCCACCTGGAACGGCAGAAAGGCGGTATCGGCTTGCGCGGTCCGGGTGAAACCCAGCTTGAAACGGACCGCCGGCTGATCGGCGAGCGTATCAAGGCGCTCAAGACGCGGCTCGAAAAACTGCGCCGCCAGCATGGCACGCAGCGGCGGGCGCGCGAGCGCAACCGCACCATGTCGGTGTCGCTGGTCGGCTATACGAACGCGGGCAAGTCGACGCTCTTCAACGCGCTGACCAAAGCTCAGGCTTATGCCGCGGACCAGCTGTTCGCGACGCTCGACACGACCTCGCGGCGCGTCTACCTCGGCGACGACGTGGGGCAGGTGGTGGTGTCGGATACGGTCGGCTTTATCCGCGAGTTGCCTCACCAACTGGTGGCCGCATTCCGCGCCACGCTCGAAGAAACCATTCACGCTGACCTGCTGCTGCACGTGGTGGATGCATCGAGCGCCGTGCGCCTCGACCAGATCGATCAGGTCAACGAGGTGCTGCATGAAATCGGAGCCGACACGATCCGCCAGGTGCTGGTGTTCAACAAGATCGACGCCGTGCCTGAGCTGGCGGCCCGTGGCGACTCGGTCGAGCGGGACGAGTATGGTAATATTTCGCGCGTCTTTTTGAGCGCGCGTACCGGGCAGGGGCTGGATACACTGCGCGCTGCCATCGCCGAAATCGCGGCTGCCGAACCTCTTTCCGACGAGCAACGCGTAGGGCCGGAAGAAGATCACCGGCTTGCTGAACCGCGCGACGACCGCAAGGTCCCAGAACTCGGGCACTGACCCGTTCCAAATTGCACTGACCCGCTGTCTACTCTGGTGAACGAACACAGGTGAACGATTACAACGAGCGGAGTATCTGGCTGCGCCTGCGCGCCATTCTTTCGATGAACGACCCGCGCTGGGGCCGGGGTGACGGCAATGGTGCGAAGCAAAGGCCGAACGAACCCAAGCGTCCTCAGAATGGCAAGGACGGCGACGGGCCGCCCGATCTCGACGAGATGTGGCGGGATTTCAATCGCCGCCTGAGCAGCATCTTTGGCCGCAAGGGCACGGGGGGCGGCGCAGGCCGTCCGGACAACGGGCGCGGTGCGCGCATCGGCGTGGGCATCGTGATCGGTGTGCTGATCGCCATCTATCTGGGCAGCGGCGTGTTCGTCGTGCAGGACGGCCAGGCGGGCGTCGTGACGCAGTTCGGCAAGTATCGCTATACCGCGACGCAAGGTGTGCATTGGCGCCTGCCGTATCCGTTCGAAGCGCAGGAGCTGGTCAATATCGGTGACGTACGCTCGGTGGAAATCGGCCGCAACAATGTCGTGCGTCTGGCGAACGTCAAGGATTCCTCGCTGCTCACGCACGACGCGGACATCGTCGATGTGCGCTTTGCCGTGCAATACCAGGTGCGCAGCGCGACGGATTATCTGTTCCGCAGCGTCGATCCCGATCAAAGCGTGACGCTCGCCGCACAGGCGGCGGTGCGCAATATCGTCGGCGCGCGCAGCACCGACGATATCCTCTATCAGGATCGCGAAGCAATTCGCCAGCAACTCACCGACGCGATCCAGCATTCCCTGGACGAATCCCAGACCGGGCTCGTCGTGACGGGCGTGACGATCCAGGGCGTGCAGGCGCCTGAGCAGGTGCAAGCCGCTTTCGACGATGCAGCAAAAGCGCATCAGGACCGCGAACGCGCGAAGGCCGACGCACAGGCGTATGCCAACGACTTGCTGCCCCACGCCCAGGCCGACGCGGCGCGCCTCGTCGACGAAGCGAAGACCTATAGCGACCAGGTGGTCGCGCAGGCGCAAGGCGATGCCGAGCGCTTCAAGCAGGTATACGAGCAGTACTCCAAAGCGCCGGCGGTGATCCGCGAGCGCATGTACCTGGACACCATGCAGCATATCTATTCGAATACGACGAAGGTATTTGTCGACAGCAAGGCTGGCAACAACGTGCTGTATCTGCCGCTCGACAAGCTGGTCGAGGCCACCCGCCAGCGTGCTGCCGAAGCTGCCGCCGCTGCGAACGCGGCTTCCGGCGGCGCTGCGATATCGGCTCCTGCTGCGATCGTGCCGCAAGCGGCGAGCGGTGCCGCTGCCTCGGCTGCAGCGTCCGCCGCCACGGCTGCAAGCCCGGCGAGCGACGCTGACGCAGCCAGCGATTCGCTGCGTTCGCGCGACGCGTTCCGCAGCCGCGGCCGCGAAGACGACATTCAATGAGGAGCGCGAACATGAATCGAATCATTGCGCTCGTCGTGGTTATCGTGGTGCTGCTGTTTGCGGCGTCGTCGACTGTGTTCGTGGTTGATCAGCGTCATATGGCGGTGCTGTCCGGCCGTGGCGAAGCGACGCCCGAGCTGCTCGGCCCGGGCCTGCACGCCAAGCTGCCGCCGCCGCTGCAAACCCTGATGCTGGTGGACAGCCGGATCCAGACACTGGATACGCCGGATGAAGACCGCTACGTTACGTCTGACAAAACCGACCTGCTGGTCGATCCGGTGATCAAGTTTCGCGTGACCGATCCGCTCAAGCTATTCGCGCAGACCAAGGGCGACGATCAGACGCTGCCGGACCGGCTCGCCTTGCTCTCGCGCAGTGCGCTCGGCGATGCGTTTGCCAAGGTCACACTCGCCGATGCGTTGGGCAAGCAGCAGGCCCTCGCGGATGAAGCGCGGGACGCGATGTCGGCTGCAGCCGCTTCGCTTGGCGTCGAGGTGATCGACATCCAGCTGGCCCGGGTCGATTTCCCGGCAGCGATGGCCGACTCCGTCTACAAACGTATGAGCGCGGCGCGTGAACAGGCGGCCAGCGAGGAGCGCGCCAAGGGCGTGGCCGAAGCCGACCAGATCAAGGCGGACGCGGCCACCCGGCAGCAGGCGCTGCTTTCGGACGCTTACACGCAGGCGCAGACGATCAAGGGCGAGGGCGACGGCAAGGCTGCCTCCATCGCCGCCGACGCATATGGCCGCGATCCGCAGTTCTACCAGTTCTACCAGAGCATGCTGGCCTACCGGAACACCTTCAAGCCGAATGACGTGATTGTGGTCGATTCGAGCAGCGAGTTTTTCCGCTTCATGCGTAGCCCGACCGGTGACGTGTCACCGGACGCCGCCGCGGCACCGCGCAAACACTGATTACCGGAGCGCCGCGGCATACGTATCGCGGCACCCTCATTCGCATGGATATAGCCGGCTCGTTGTTGCTCGCGATCGCACTGATGCTAATCATCGAGGGGATGTTCCCCTTCGTTTTTCCGAGCGCCTGGCGCGATACTTTTCGTAAAATAGCGGAACGGCCGCCTCACCAGATCCGCATTGGCGGGCTCATTGTGATGGTGCTCGGACTTCTGCTGCTGTATATCGCGACCTGAAGGCGCGAGCGGGCCCGGGCGCGCTTGCCGCGCTAGGGACAGCGTCAGACGTCGCGCTTGCCGTCGCCGCCCGCGAGAGGCATGTGCATCCGCGCCACCACGAGGCGCGCTTCACCCGGTCCAGCCCGGCTCAAAAGGCCGCAGCGGACCCAGCCGGGGCCAAAGCGGCCAGGCTCGTGCCCACGCCGTCCATCATTCTTATTTACCGGTGCGTAGAGGCGCCGTGTTCACCGTTGTAGGACTGTATCGATGTCGACCTGGTTACTTCCCGAGAATATTGCCGACGTGCTGCCGTCGGAAGCCCGCAAGATCGAAGAGTTGCGGCGCCATCTGCTGGACCGCTTTCGCGTCTACGGCTACGAGATGGTCATGCCGCCGCTGCTCGAATACCTCGAGTCGCTGCTGACGGGCGGGGGCCAGGATCTGAACCTGCGCACCTTCAAGCTGGTCGACCAGTTGTCGGGCCGCACGCTCGGCCTGCGCGCCGACATGACGCCGCAGGTGGCGCGTATCGACGCGCATTTGCTGAACCGTCAGGGCGTGACGCGCCTGTGCTACGCAGGCAATGTGCTGCACACGCGCCCGCGTGGCCTGCATGCGACCCGTGAGCAGATCCAGATCGGCGCGGAAATCTACGGCCACGCCGGCCTCGAAGCGGATCTCGAGATCCAGCAGTTGATGCTCGACGCGCTGCGTCTGGCCGGGCTCGCCAGGGTGCGTCTGGACTTGTGCCATGCGGGTGTGCTGGCCGCTTTGATCGACGCCGAACCGGCTGCGGCGGCGCTTGGCGAGTCGCTGTATGAAGCGCTTGCTGGCAAGGACGTGCCGCGCCTTGCCGAACTGACCGCGGATCTCACGCCGCTTACCCGCGATGCGCTGCGCGCCTTGCCCTCGCTATACGGCGACGCCTCGGTGCTGACCGAGGCCCGTGCACGCCTGCCGGACACGCCGGAAATTGCCCGCGCGCTCGACGACCTGGCGTTCCTCGCGACCCAGGTGGACGGCGCGGAGGTCATGATCGATCTGGCCGATTTGCGTGGCTACGCGTATCACAGCGGCGTGATGTTTTCGGCCTATGTGGATGGCGTGCCGAACGCGGTGGCGCGTGGTGGCCGTTACGACCATGTGGGCCAGGCCTATGGACGTGCGCGCGCAGCAACGGGTTTCTCGCTCGATCTGCGCGAAGTGGCGCGTATTTCGCCCATTGAAGCGCGCAGCAGCGCGATTCTCGCGCCGTGGCAGCACGATGACGCACTGCGCGTCGCCGTGGCCGCGTTGCGCGATGCCGGCGAAGTGGTGATCCAGGCGCTGCCTGGCCACGACCACGCGCTCGACGAGTTTGCCTGCGACCGCGTGTTGGTCGAGCGCAACGGCGCGTGGGTTGTCGAACCCCGTTCCTGAGCGTTGAAGTAGCGTTGCAAAAGATCGGCGCGGTGACGAGCCGCGCTATTTCGATATACCCAGAATAACGTCCATACCGTTGAGTGGAAACGGAAAAATTCGGAAGGTTCCGCGAACATAGGTAGAATACGTTTTTAACCAGCTTACGAAACAACATGTCTGCCAGCGCAGTGAATGTGAACCCCGGGCGTAACGTCGTCGTCGTGGGGACCCAGTGGGGTGATGAAGGCAAGGGCAAGATCGTCGACTGGCTGACGGACCACGCTCAAGGCGTCGTTCGCTTCCAGGGCGGTCACAATGCCGGTCACACGCTTATCATCGGCGGCAAGAAAACCATCTTGCGTCTGATTCCGTCGGGCATCATGCATCCCGGCGTCGCGTGCTACATCGGCAATGGCGTCGTGTTGTCGCCGGAAGCGCTGTTCAAGGAAATTGGCGAGCTCGAAGCCGCCGGGGTCGATGTCCAGAATCGCCTCTTCATTTCCGAAGCCACCACCCTGATCCTGCCGTATCACGTTGCCATCGACCAGGGCCGCGAAAAGCGCCGTGGCGCGGCCAAGATCGGCACCACCGGCCGCGGCATCGGCCCGGCCTACGAAGACAAGGTGGCGCGTCGTGGTCTGCGCGTGCAGGATCTGTTTGAGCCGGAAAGCTTCGCCGAACGTCTGCGCGAAAACCTCGATTACCACAACTTCGTGTTGACGAAATACCTGGGCGTCGATGCTGTCGACTTCCAGCAAACGCTCGACACGATGCTGAGCTATGCCGACCGCCTGAAGCCGATGGTGACGGACGTGTCGCGCCGCTTGTACGACGAAAACGCCAAGGGCAACAACCTGCTGTTCGAAGGTGCGCAAGGCACGCTGCTCGACATCGACCACGGTACCTATCCGTTCGTCACGTCGAGCAACTGCGTGGCCGGTGCGGCCACCGCGGGTGCAGGCGTCGGTCCGCAAAAGCTGAACTACATCCTCGGCATCACCAAGGCGTATTGCACGCGCGTCGGTTCGGGCCCGTTCCCGAGCGAACTGTACGATGCAGACAACGCTGCGCGTCAGGAGCCGATCGGTCTCGAACTCGCCACCGTCGGCAAGGAGTTCGGTTCGGTCACCGGCCGTCCGCGCCGCACGGGTTGGCTCGACGCGGCTGCACTGCGCCGCTCGATCCAGATCAACGGTGTCTCGGGCCTGTGCATGACCAAGCTCGACGTGCTCGACGGCCTCGACGAAGTGAAGCTGTGCGTCGGCTACAAGGTGGATGGCAAGGACTGCGATATCCTGCCGCGCGGCGCAACGGAAGTGGAGCGTTGCGTGCCGGTGTATGAGACATTCGGCGGCTGGAAGGAAAGCACCGTCGGCATCAAGGAATGGGACAAGCTGCCTGCTAACGCGCGTGCTTATCTGACACGTGTGCAGGAAGTGGCCGGCGTGCCGATCGACATGGTTTCGACTGGTCCGGATCGTGACGAGACGATTCTGCTTCGTCATCCGTTCAAGGTTTAACTCATGACGCAGGGTGTACCGATGATTGCGATGAAGGACCCGCGCAATGACGACAAGAACCTGTGGGTCGGTTGGGACGAATATCACCGCCTGATCGAGCTGCTGGCGTTGGCTGTCCATGAGTCGGGCTGGAAGTTCGACAAGATCCTGTGCCTCGCGCGCGGCGGTTTGCGCGTGGGCGATCAGCTTTCGCGTATCTACGATCTGCCGTTGGCGATTCTGGCCACCAGTTCGTATCGTGAAGCGGCTGGCACGGAGCAGGGCGAACTCGACATCGCGCAATACATCACGATGACGCGCGGCGAACTGTCCGGCAACGTGTTGCTGGTCGACGACCTGGTCGATTCGGGCGTGACGCTGGCGCGCGTGCAGCAGCATCTGAAGGAGCGCTATCCGGCGATTACGGCGGTGCGCTCGGCGGTGCTCTGGTACAAGGGTTGCTCGAAGGTGAAACCCGACTACCACGTGCAGTTCCTGCCGACCAATCCGTGGATTCACCAGCCGTTCGAGGAATGGGACACGGTGCGTCCGCATAACCTCGGCGCGTGGATCAAGCGCGGTACCGCGCAGGATCGAGCAGATACGTGATGCGAGTGGACACGTTCCGCGTGTCGCGTCCAATCCGTCAAGACGGGGCCCTTTGGGGCTCCGTTTTTTTTGCGCGCGTGGTTCTTTGTTGCAGGTCATGCAACCTGCATGGATGGGGTGGTGACGGCCGGTTTGGTACCGCCTATGGCAACGCGCATAGGCCCCTGGCAGGCCGAAAGCAAGGCACTAAACTGTGCAAGTGACTCACGTGGTGTAAGCACAACATGGCGGAGTGCTACCTTACAGTCAGTTTAGAATAGCGCTCGTTTTTCCGATCAGGAACGGATACCTCGCGTTTATGACAGATAGCCATCACTTGCACAAACAGCCTCTGCCCACGCTCGCTCTGGCTGCGGTCGGAGTGGTGTTCGGTGACATCGGCACGAGCCCGTTGTATTCGCTGAAAGAGGCGTTTAGCCCAGCGCATGGCATCCCGCTGACCGAGCAGTCCATCCTGGGGGTGATCTCGCTGCTGTTCTGGGCGATCGTGATCGTCGTCAGCGTCAAGTATGTGATGTTCGTCATGCGGGCTGACAATAACGGCGAGGGCGGTGTCCTCGCGCTGATGGCGCTGGCTCTGCGCTCGGTGGATCCAAAGAAGAAGCTGGCGGGTTTGCTGATGATGCTGGGCATCTTCGGCGCCTGCATGTTCTACGGCGACGCTGTGATTACGCCGGCCATCTCGGTGATCTCCGCAGTCGAAGGGCTGGCGATCGCGGCTCCCCATCTGTCGCATCTGGTGCTGCCGCTCACTATTGTCATTCTCATCGTGCTGTTCTGGATCCAGCGGCACGGCACGGCGATGGTGGGGCGTCTGTTCGGACCGATCATGGTGGTCTGGTTCGTGGTGATCGGGCTGCTCGGCCTTGCCCATATCGTGCAGTCGCCCAACGTGATTCGCGCGCTCAATCCGTACTACGCTTATTCGTTCATGGCAGCGCACGTGCTGCAGGCGTATGTCGTGCTCGGTTCGGTGGTGCTGGTGCTGACCGGTGCCGAAGCCTTGTATGCCGACATGGGCCACTTCGGCGCCAAGCCAATCCGGGTGGCCTGGTACACGCTGGTGATGCCGTCGCTGGTGATGAACTATTTCGGGCAAGGCGCATTGTTGATGCACGACCCAAAGGCGATCGAAAACCCGTTCTTCCTGCTTGCGCCTGACTGGGCGCTGCTGCCGCTCGTTGTACTGTCGACGGTGGCGACCGTGATTGCGTCGCAAGCGGTGATTTCCGGCGCCTACTCGCTGACGAGCCAGGCGATCCAGCTCGGCTACGTGCCGCGCATGAAGATCCTGCATACGTCAGATCTGGCGATTGGACAGATCTACGTGCCGGTGGTGAACTGGCTGCTGCTGTTCATCATCCTTTGCATCGTGGTGGCCTTCAAGAGTTCGGACAACCTCGCAGCGGCCTACGGTATCGCGGTGACGGCTACGATGGTGATCACCACGGTGCTGGCCTGTGTGGTGATGGTGAACGTGTGGAAGTGGAACAAGCTGCTGGTCGCACTGATCATCGGCGGCCTGATGGTGGTCGATCTCGGCTTCTTCGGCGCCAACTTGCTGAAAGTCGAGGAGGGCGGCTGGCTGCCGCTCGGTATCGGCGCGCTGCTGTTCTTCCTGCTAATGACGTGGTTCAAGGGCAGGATGATCGTCAAGGAACGCACGGCCGCCGACGGTATTCCGTTGATGCCGTTCCTGCAAGGACTGCTCGCTCACCCGCCGCATCGCGTGTCGGGAACGGCGATCTATCTGACCGGCAGCGATACGCTCGTGCCGGTGAGCCTGCTGCACAATTTGAAGCACAACAAGGTGCTGCACGAGCGCACCATATTCCTGACCTTCGCGACGCTCGACATTCCCTATGTGGAGGACGTGGACCGCGTCACGGTGAAAGAGATCGGCGGTGGCCTGTTTCTGGTGAAGGCGGCGTACGGGTTCAATGAGACGCCTGATGTGAAGGCGGTGCTGACCGATGTGGGCCGCATGCATGACATGACCTTCGAATTGATGGACACGTCGTTTTTCCTCGCGCGGGAAACGGTGGTGCCGACGCAGTTGCCCGGTATGTCGGTGTGGCGTGAGCGGGTGTTTGCGTGGATGCATCAGAACGCGGCGAAGCCGACCGATTTCTTTAGTATTCCGGCTAATCGTGTCGTGGAGTTGGGGACGAAGATCGAGATTTGAGATTTGAGTTTTGATGTCGCCGTTGTCCGTCTTGTCCAGGCGGCGAAGCAGTCGAAAAAAAGCCCACGCAGTTTACGACTGCGTGGGCTTTTTGTTGTGTGACGCTTGCGCAGCCTTACCGCTTGAGCTTGGCGAACGCCGCGGCCATCGCGCCTGCCGGTTCCGGCTCACGCGAGCGCTGCGGTGCGCCGCGTCCATTGCCGCCTGGGCGACTCGCGCCACGGTCCTGCTGACCGCCGCTGCGCGGCGCCGAGCCAGCTGCACCGGCTGCGCCGAAGTCATCCGCGAGTCGCATGGTCAGCGAAATGCGCTGGCGCTTCACGTCCACTTCGAGCACCTTGACCTTGACGATCTGGCCGGCCTTCACGACTTCGTGCGGGTCCTTGATGAACTTCGTCGACATCGCCGACACGTGGACCAGACCGTCCTGGTGCACGCCGATATCTATGAACGCACCGAAGGCCGCCACGTTGGTCACGACGCCTTCGAGCACCATGCCCGGCGACAGGTCGGAAATCTTTTCGACGCCCTCGCGGAAGGTGGCCGTCTTGAACTCGGGGCGCGGATCGCGGCCCGGCTTTTCGAGCTCGGCCAGAATATCGCGCACGGTCGGCAGACCGAAACGATCGTCGACGAACTCGGCGGGCGACAGTCCGGAAAGTGCCTCGCGATTGCCGAGCACTTCGCCGACATGCTTGTTGATCTTGGCCAGCATGCGCTCGACCACCGGATACGCTTCCGGGTGCACCGACGACCGGTCGAGCGGATTCTCGCCGTTGTTGATGCGCAGGAAGCCCGCAGCCTGTTCGAAGGTCTTGTCACCCAGACGCGGCACCTTGCGCAGATGATCACGCGAGGGGAACGGACCGTTGGCATCGCGGAAATCAACGATATTGCGCGCGAGCGTCGCGTTCAGCCCGGAGACGCGCGCGAGCAGCGCCACCGACGCCGTATTCGCATCCACGCCCACCGCGTTCACGCAATCCTCGACCACGGCGTCGAGCGAACGCGCCAGTTCGCGCTGGTTCACGTCGTGCTGATACTGGCCGACACCGATCGCCTTCGGCTCGATCTTCACGAGCTCGGCGAGCGGGTCTTGCAGACGCCGCGCAATCGACACCGCGCCGCGCAGCGACACGTCCATGTCCGGGAATTCCTTCGCCGCGAGTTCCGAAGCCGAATACACCGACGCACCCGCTTCGGATACGACGATCTTCTGCAGCTTGAACTCCGGATGGCGCGCGATCAGTTCGCTCGCCAGCTTGTCGGTTTCCCGCGATGCCGTGCCGTTGCCGATGCTGATCAGCTCGGCTTGCGTCTGCGCACAGATGCGCGCGAGCTTGGCGATCGAGCCGTCCCAGTCGCGGCGCGGCTCGTGCGGGTAAATCACGTCGGTGGTGAGCACCTTGCCGGTCCGATCGACCACTGCCACCTTCACGCCGGTGCGCATGCCCGGATCGAGACCGATCACGGCCTTCGGTCCTGCCGGCGCGGCCAGCAGCAGATCCTTCAGGTTGCGGGCAAACACGCGGATCGCCTCGTGCTCGGCTTCTTCGCGCAGATTGGTCAGCAGTTCGTTTTCGATGTGCGGCTGCACCTTCACGCGCCAGCACCAGCGGCACACGTCGGCGAGCCACTTGTCGGCCGGACGGTTCTGGTTGGCGATGCCGAAGTGGCGCGCAATCAGCGCTTCGCCCGGATGCGGCACCTGCGCGTCGAGTTCTTCGCCGAGACCCAGCTTGACCATCAGCACGCCGGCATTGCGGCCGCGGAACAGGGCGAGCGCGCGATGCGACGGCACCGTCTTGATGGTTTCCGAATAGTCGTAGTAATCGCGGAATTTCTCTTCTTCCGCGTTTTCCTTGCCTTCCACCACTTTCGACGAGACCACGCCCTGATTGAACAGGTATTCGCGTAGCTTGCCGAGCAGCTCGGCGGTTTCGCCGAATTGCTCGGACAGGATGTCACGCGCGCCGTCCAGCGCCGCCTTCACATCGGCCACCCCCTTTTCGGGGTCCACGTATTGAGCGGCCTCGGTCTGCGGATCGAGCAGCGGATTGGCGAGCAGTGCCTGGGCCAGAGGATCGAGCCCCGCTTCGCGGGCGATTTGCGCGCGCGTGCGGCGTTTCGGTTTGTAGGGCAGATACAGGTCTTCCAGCACCTGCTTGCTGTCAGCACCTTCAATAGCGGCGCGCAACTCGTCGGTCATCTTGCCCTGTTCGTCGATGCTCGCGACGATCGACGCACGGCGGTCTTCCAGTTCACGCAGATACAGGAGCCGTTCCTCGAGGTTACGCAGCTGCGTATCGTCGAGGTTATCGGTGACTTCCTTGCGGTAACGCGCGATAAACGGAACAGTCGCGCCTTCGTCGAGGAGTTGCACCGCCGCCGCGACCTGGCGCGGCTGGACGGAGAGTTCGCTGGCGATGCGCTGTACGATCTTGAGTGCTACGGTTTCCGTCATAGGGTCTAGGTGTTCCTGCCGGACTCAATCTAAGGCCGCGCATGGCGGCACGCGGGACGCGTGCACGCTGCGACCGGGTTGCTGAAGCGGGGCATTTTGCCATAAATGCCAAAGGGCTCAACCGCGGGGTGATAGAATTTCGGGCATGTTCCGTTGCCCATCTACGACGTTGCCGATCTCCCGTTTTCCACTTGCTTCGCTTACGGCCACGCTTGCCGCACCGCTTTTCACCTGCGCTGCGCTTGGCGTTGCCGCCGCCTCTTTCGCCGTGTCCGCACCGGCGTTTGCGCAAGACCAGCCGGCGGTAACGGAGCCGGCCACGTCCACGCCGTCCGCTGCGTCCGCGGGTACGGCTGGCATCGAAGGCTCGAAGCCTGCGGGTACGGCGCTGCGACCGGATGATGGTCAGCTCAATGGGCAGGCGGGCGGGCAGGCAAGTGGCCCGACCAGCGGGCCGGCGGGCGCATCGGATGCCACCGCGGCGAACGAGGACGCGGCAACGGGGGCGCCACCCAGCAATGACTTCGATGCGCGGCAAGCGGTTCTGAACAACCGCAGCGCAGAAAACAACTATACCTACGCAGTCGCCGTACATGACTGTTATAGCAAGTTTTTCGTGAACTACTGTATCGGCAAGGCACGTGACAGGATGCGCACGGTGCAGGCCGATATTCGCAAGGAACAGCTCGCGCTCGACGCGGAACAGCGCACGGCGCGCGCGCAGGATCGTGACGAGAAGGCGGCGCTCCAGCGCGCACAGGACGAAGCCAACGCGCCGCAGCGCGCCGCGGACGACGCCCGCAACGCCCAGGTTTACGAGGACAAGCAGCGCCAGCATCAACTGGATCAGGCACAGCGCGCGGCCGAGGCGCCCCAGCGCGCGGCCAACGAGCAGGCTTATCAGCAGAAGGTGCAACAGCATGCGCTGGACCAGGCGCAGCGTGGTATCAGCGCGCCGCAGGCAGCAGCGAACCAGCAGGCTTATCAGCAGAAGGCACAACAGCATGCGCTGGACCAGGCGCAGCGTGGCATCAGCGCGCCCCAGGCAGCCGCGAACCAGCAGGCGTACGACCAGAAGCAGGCGAACTTCCAGACCCAGCTTGAGCAGGCCCGTCAGCAGGGCGCACAGAAGGCGCAGGAGCGCATCGAAAAGCAGCAGAGCTATCAGCGCAAGCAGGAGACGGCCGCGCAGCATAAGCAGGACGTCGAGACTCGCCAGAAGCAGGCTGCCGATAAGGCGGCGCAAAAACAGCAGGAGCAGTTGCAGGAGCAGCAACAACAGCAGGAGCAGCAAAAGCAGCAGCAACAGCAGCAGTAACGCGTTTTTAGCCGGACAGCAACCTCAGGCGTCTGGGCTGCACGAGGCAGCCTGCGCCGCATAGGAAGAGGAGGCGAGCATGCGCGACCATCATCACGTCATCGACGCGAACGCACTTCAGGACCGTATTCTGCAACTGGAATCGGAGCACAGTGGACTGGATCGTCTGATCGACAAAATGTCGGATGAGCCCGGCTTCGACGACCTCGAGTTGCAGCGCCTTAAAAAGCGCAAGCTCAAGGTCAAGGACACCATTATCTTGCTGCAGTTGCAGCTCGAACCGGACGCGCGCGCTTAAGCTCGCGACCTGGCAGGCGCCGGGTCGCCACGCGCGCACCGGATTTTGCAGGAAACGCTTGCCTTGAATTCACCGCTTGTTACTTCTTCGCCCAACTCGTCGGATGACGAAGCTCCCGCACGCGACCCACGCGCCGCTGAGAGCGCGCTCGCGTCCTCGCTGAATCCCCGCCGCAAGACCGAGCTCGACGATATTTTCGCTGCCGACGGCCTGCTTGCGCGTCAGATCGACGGCTACCGCTCGCGTGCGTCCCAGATCGAGATGGCGCGCGCAGTTGCCGCCGCCATGGAAGCGTCGGGCCGTGCCATGCCTGAGCCGGCGATGTTCGAGGCGCAGAAGCGGCCCGCGCGGCGACTGCAGGGCGCAGCAGGTGAAACACAGGTGGACGCTTCTGCGGATGCCGCCGCGAGCAACGCCGCAGGCGGTCTCGACGGCAGCGAGAACACGCTGATCGTGGAAGCGGGGACGGGCACCGGCAAGACCTATGCGTACCTCGTGCCGGCCATGCTGTGGGGCGGCAAGGTGATCGTCTCGACCGGCACCAAGCACTTGCAGGACCAGCTGTTCCAGCGCGATATCCCGACGGTGCGCGATGCGCTAGCCGTGCCGGTCACGGTGGCGATGCTCAAGGGGCGCGCGAACTATCTGTGCCACTACTATCTGCAGCGTACGGCGGACAACGGCCGTTTGCCCTCGCGCCAGGAAACCTCGTATCTGCAGGACATCATCCGTTTTGCGAAGATCACGCGCACCGGTGACAAGGCCGAGCTCGCGAGTGTGCCGGAGACGGCCGCGGTCTGGTCGATGGTCACCTCGACGCGTGAAAATTGCCTCGGCCAGGAGTGCCCGCACTACAAGGAATGCTTCGTGATGCAGGCGCGCCGCGAGGCGCAGCAGGCCGATATCGTGGTGGTCAATCACCACCTGTTCTTCGCCGACATCATGTTGCGTGACACGGGCATGGCCGAATTGCTGCCGACGGCCAATACGATCGTCTTCGACGAAGCGCATCAATTGCCGGAGACCGCGACGCTGTTCTTCGGCGAGACGCTTTCGACCGCGCAGTTTCTCGAACTCGCGCGCGATTCGGTGGCCGAAGGGCTAGGCCATGCGCGTGAGGTGGTCGACTGGGTGAAGCTTGGCGCGGCGCTCGAACGCTCGGCACGCGACGTGCGCCTGGCATTCAGGGAAGACTCGGTGCGGCTCTCGATTGGTCAGTTGCCCGACGATCATCCGCTGTTCCCCGCGCTCGAAACGCTTGAGACGGAACTGGATGCGCTCGCTAATGCGTTATCGAGCCAGGCGGAGCGCGCCGAATCGATTGGCGCGTGTCTGCGGCGCGCACGCGAGTTGCAGGGCATCCTCTCGGGCTGGACCACGCCGCCTACCGAAACGGAACGCGATGCCGCTGCCGGTTCTGGAGACGCTAAAACCGCCACGTCCGACCCGAATGAAAAGGTGCGCTGGATCGAAGTGTTCGCGCATACCGTGCAGTTGCATGAGACGCCGTTATCGGTGGCGCCGATCTTCGCCAAGCAGCGCGCCGGCGTGCCGCGGGCGTGGATCTTCACGTCGGCGACGCTCTCGGTGCGGGGCGATTTCACGCACTATGCGGCGCAAATGGGTCTGAACGCGCGCCGCTCGATGACGCTGCCGAGCCCCTTCGACTATCCGGCCCAAGGGCTGCTGTATGTGCCGCGCAATCTGCCGCAACCCTCGTCGCCGATGTTCACCGATGCGGTGTTCGAAGCCGCGCTGCCGGCCATCGAGGCGTCGGGCGGTGGCGTGTTCATGCTCTGCACGACCTTGCGTGCGGTCGACAAGATTGCGACGAAGCTGCGCGATACGATCGAGAAACGCGGCTGGAACTACCCATTGCTGGTGCAGGGCGACGCAAGCCGCACGGAGTTGCTGGATCGCTTCCGCTCGTACGGTAATGCGATTCTGGTGGGCAGCCAGAGCTTCTGGGAAGGCGTAGACGTGCGCGGCGATGCGCTTTCGCTCGTCGTGATCGACAAGCTGCCGTTTGCGCCGCCTGACGACCCCGTATTGGCGGCCCGGCTCGACGCGTTGACCAAGAAGGGTTTGAGTCCGTTTGCGGTCCACCAGTTGCCGCAGGCGGTGATCACGCTCAAGCAGGGCGCAGGGCGTCTGATTCGCGCTGAGACCGATCGCGGCGTGTTGATGATCTGCGACACACGCCTTGTCGACAAACCCTATGGGCGCCGTATATGGCAGAGCCTGCCGCCTTTCAAGCGGACCCGGGAGATCGACGTGGTGCGCGAATTCTTCGAAGAGCGCACGGCGTCGCCCGCGGGCGGAAGCTCGGATTGAATGGAGCGGGCGGAGGGGAGAAGGTCAGCGTCGAAAACGCTGATCTAAAACAAGTGCTCTGAGTTGAGAAAGCTGGCCTGAATAACCGGCTTCAAAATGGCAAAACGCCACGGATGTGAATCCGTGGCGTTTTGCTTTACTACACCAGCAGATCGGGTTGACCTGCTGGTGTAGTTTTCGCCCAGAGGCGAACCCTGTACGACAGCTTACTGGCTTGCGCCCGAAGCCGGAGCTGCAGCCGAAGCCGCAGCGTCCGAAGCAGCAGCGCCTGCGTCCGAAGCAGCAGTCGTTGCGGAAGCAGCAGCGTCGCTCGCAGCAGCAGCGCTCGAAGCAGCAGCGCCTGCATCCGAAGCAGCAGCAGGTGCCGAAGCAGCCGATGCATCGCTAGCCGGGGCAGCTGCTTGGTCGCTGCTCTTGTTGCATGCAGCCAGTGCCACAGCTGCCAACAGGGATGCTACGAGGAGGGATTTCTTCATGATCACGTCCTTTTATGGTTAAAGGTAAGCAACAGCGCAAAATAATACCGGTAATGTGCTCCAACACCGACCTGGGCCGCTGGTGGAGACGCACTTCTCAAGAGCGTGAATCTTCCCTACGGCTTGGGCGGAAATTATATGCACTTTCGTATCGACCGTCGACAAATCCGGGGTCAATACGTTGTCTTTCTCATACAAAATTTCACGTTACGTCATAACAGGCAGACAAGCCTTAAACAGGCTCGCCCACTTGTATCCAGCCCGCACGATACCACTCGTGCAGCAATGCTGTCACCGATGAATCGTCTGAGAGTGTTACAAAGCGTTTCGCACTCAGACACCGGCTATCAGCGAATTCAATCAACCATTTTTTTACGCCTGCGAGCCGATTTTCTTCTCCATTCAAGAAGAAAAAGCGGCTGTTGTACAGCAAAACCGACTTCCGGTCGAGCCGAAGACCGAAGTTGGAAGCGCGTTGAATAAAACGCGCTTCATTAAGCGGTTGTTCCGGCGGATCGAAGACGACACTCGGCTTCGGTTCGCTCAGATAAGTGCCAAGGAAGGACCCAATGTCCTGTTCATTCCATTTGACCTGAGCAAGGATCGCGCCTACGCGCTCGACCAGCGCTTGGGGGAGCTCGGCGGGGCGGGCCACGGCAGGCTGCTGGGGGTCGCGGTATAGCTGCGGTGCGCGCTCCTGGCGGTCATCCCTTTCTCCGCGCTCGGCGAGATGATACAGAAACTGGGCCGTGAGCTCGCTCGAGGAGGGCGCGCGGAAGCCGATCGAGCAGGTCATGCACTCGCCCTCGGCCACGCCGTCATGGGCGATGTGCGGCGGCAGATACAGCATGTCGCCCGGCTCCAGCACCCATTCCTCTTCTGGCTCGAAATTTTGTAAAATTTTCAAGGGCACGCCGGGGCGCAGCGAAAGGTCGCGCTGCGCACTGATCCGCCAGCGGCGCTTGCCGTGCACCTGCAGCAGGAATACATCATACGAATCGAAATGTGGGCCGACTCCGCCGCCATCGGCTGCGTACGAGATCATCAGATCGTCGAGCCGCGCGTCCGGCACGAAGCGGAACCGGTCGAGCAGGGCGCGGGCGCGATCGTCGTGCAGGTCAACACCCTGGACCAGCAGAGTCCAGGCGCGCTGCTTCACTGAAGGCAATTCGTCAGCCGCGAACGGGCCGTGTTCCAGCTGCCATTTGTTGCGAAAGTGCGTGATCAGCCGCGCTTCGACTTCGTCCTGATCGGCGAGATCGAACAACTCGTCGCGCGAGAGCGGCGCGGTGACGTTTGGGATCGCCTGCCGAATCAGCAGCGGCTTCTTTTGCCAGTACCGGCGCATGAATTGCGTCGGAGTGAGATTGCCGAGTAGCGGCGTCGGCACGTCGGGCGAGGGCGGCAGAAGCGGCGAAGAAATCCGCGCAGAAGCTGCGTGCGCCGGGTGGTCAAGGGGCCGCTTGGGCATCGTATAATGTGAGTTGTATTCTGGAGAATCGAATGAAAATTGCAAAGAACACCGTCGTGTCGGTCGCTTACAAGCTGTCGGATGCGCAGGGCAACCTGATTGAAGAAAGCGACGAGCCGATGGTCTATCTGCACGGCGGCTATGATGGCACGTTCCCCAAGATCGAGGAAGAGCTCGACGGCCATGAGGCTGGATTCGAGACCCAGATCCAGCTCGAGCCGCAAGACGCGTTTGGCGAATACGATCCCGATCTCGTGAAGATCGAGCCGCGCAATCGCTTCCCCGAACCGCTCGAAGTCGGAATGCAATTCGAAGGCACTCCGGAAGAAGGCGACGAGGACATCGATTCGCTGGTCTACGTGGTCACGGACGTAGCGGAAGACAAGGTTGTGCTCGACGGCAACCATCCGCTGGCCGGCATGGCGTTGCGTTTTGCGCTGACGGTCAAGGACGTGCGTCCGGCAACCGAAGATGAAATCCAGCACGAGCATGCCCATGGCGCGGATGGCCTGGAAGTGCTCGACGACGATGACGACGAAGGCGACGAAGAGCCGTCAGGGCCCACGCTGCACTGAGCTGGCGGGCATCCCAGCGGGGTTGCTGGGAATGTTCGGCGCGCCGTTCATGGCCGGCGCCTCGCCGCCTTCAATGGGCGGACTAACGGGTGAGCTTATGGGCGGGCTCATGGGCGGACCAACCGGCTGCTCCGGCGGCGGCGTGCTCGGCAGCAGCGGCGGCAGGTTCGACGCCGGGTTCAGCGACTGATTCAAAGCGGGCGGTGCGGGCAAGTTTGGCACGGTCTCGTCGGAAGCCGGCGCGGGCGGCATGGCTTGGGCAGGCTGAGTTAACTGCATTGGCTGGACCGGCAGCAGCGGCAGGTTTTTCGGCACGTCGCGCACACTTACGCGGAACGGCGGCCGGCGCGCCATATCTGCTTCAATCTGAATCCACTGATCAAGACGCTCACGCGGCGCAATGGCGATGCGCGTGAGATTCGTCACCACCTCCCCCTTGTCGTTGCGTAGCGGCTGGTCGATCACAAAGCCGCCGGCTGCACGCTGATCGTCGCAATGTATCAACAAGACCGGGCCGCGGAAGATCTCGGCGACCTTGACGAGGCTGCGCTTGAGTTCCAGAAAGCCGTCGCGATGCGAGTTGCGGGCGAAGCGCAACCAGGCGAAACGGTCCGGCCGCTCGTAACGTTCCGGGTCCAGGTCGCCTTGAATGAAGACCACAATCGCGCGCGCGTCACGCCGTTTCGCATACTCTGCCGCGTGTTCCAGCCAGAACGCATTGGCGATGACGCGATCTTCGAATTCACCATTGCGCCCGCCGGCGGTCAGATAGTGATTGTTCGGATCCGGCGCGTTCAGGCCGATGAACACCGTGTCGCCGAGTTGCCAGCGCACGTTCTCCCGATAGGGCCGAAAGCGCGAGACTTCGCTCTCGCGCGTCAAGGCAAGCGGGTTTTGCCCCATCGATGAAGCGTCCGCAAACAGCGTCTGACGCAACTGGTCGAGCCGTTCGACCGGATCGAAACCGCCCGCTTCAGTCGTGCCGCAATCGGTCCAGTCGTGCTGGCCCGGAATAAAGATCAGCGCTGGACGTGCCGCTTCCAGCAGGGCCTGGCGCCGCTCGTACAGCGAGTCGCCGCAGGCTTCCTTCGCCCCCTTCAGATTGCCGTCGTAGACGATGAACGACACGTCGCGGTTGCGGCCGATCGCGTCGATCAGCCGCTGGGTCGGCGCCTCGTCGGCAGGGCTTTGCAACGTGCCGGCGATGACCGCGAAGGTATAGCGAACCGGCGCCGCCTGCACGTGCGCCGACACCCCCCCCGTCAGGACGAGCGCGACGGAGAGCGCCGCGCACAGGGTGCGCGGACGCTGCAGGTCGTGGCGCCGATCAATGATCTGCGTCCGGCGCAGCGGCCAGGTCGTGCAGTTCATAGAGCAGGTCCAGCGCATCGCGCGGGCGTAACTCGTTGGGATCGATAGCCCGCAAACGCGTGAGCAGCGCTTGCTCCGCCGCGCTCAGCGCGGGGGCGGCCGGGGCGGCATCTTCGTGATCGTCGTCAGCATCCTGGAGCATCAGGGGCGCTGAGAACAGATCGAGTTGCGGCGCCGGCTGCCCCGCCGATTGCTGCTCGAGGTGCGCAAGATGCTTGCGCGCCGCGCGGATCACGGCAGCCGGCACGCCGGCGAGTTGGGCCACCTGCAGACCGTAACTCTGATTCGCCGGACCCTCATTCACGGCGTGCAGGAACACGATGCCATGGCCATGCTCGACCGCCGAAAGATGCACATTGGCCGCTTGCGGAAACTCCGCAGGCAGTTGCGTCAGCTCAAAGTAGTGCGTGGCGAAGAGCGTGTGGCAGCCGTTGTGCGCGAGCAGATGCCGGGCGATGGCCCACGCGAGTGCGAGGCCGTCGAAGGTCGAAGTACCGCGCCCAATTTCGTCCATCAGCACGAGGCTTTGCGGTGTCGCGTCGTTGAGGATCGCCGCGGCCTCTGTCATTTCCACCATGAACGTGGAGCGGCCACCGGCCAGGTCGTCGGCGGCGCCGATACGCGTGAAGATGCGATCGATCGGGCCGAACGAAGCACGCCGTGCCGGCACATAGCTGCCCACGTAAGCCATTAGCGCGATCAGCGCGGTCTGGCGCATGAAGGTTGACTTACCGCCCATGTTCGGGCCGGTGATCAAGAGCAGCTTGCGCTCCGGGCCCAGCGTGCAGTCGTTGGCGATGAACTGCTCGACCTGCGCTTCGACAACCGGGTGCCGTCCCTGTTCGATCTCGATGCCGCCATCTGCCGAGAACGATGGCGCGACCCAGTCGAGCGCGCGCGCCCGCTCGGCGAAGGCCGCCAGCAGATCCAGCTCCGCGAGCGCCGCGGCGACCCGCTGGCAATCGGCGATGAAGGGCAGCAGTGCCTGCAGCAACGCATCGTACAGCGAGCGTTCACGTGCGAGCGCGCGCTCCTGGGCCGACAAGGCTTTGTCCTCGAAGGTCTTCAGTTCCGGCGTGATATAGCGCTCGGCGTTCTTCAGCGTCTGGCGCCGGCGATAGTCGTCCGGCACCTTGTCAGTCTGGCCGCGCGTGACTTCGATATAGAAGCCATGCACCTTGTTGTACTCGACGCGCAGATTGCCGATGCCAGTGCGGGCACGTTCACGTGTTTCGAGGTCGATCAGGAACTGCCCGCAGTTCTCGGAGATGTCGCGCAGTTCATCGAGCTCGGCATCGTAGCCGCGTGCGATCACGCCGCCATCGCGCACCATCGCTGCCGGTTCCGGCGCCACGGCGAGCTTCAGCAGGTCGACGCAAGCCGCGGGCGGCTCGAGCGCTGCATCGATGCGCGCGAGCGAATCGGCCGCGCCCGTCACGGCGGCCAGCAGCGTACGCAATTCGGGCAGAGCGATGAAGGTATCGCGCAGGCTCGACAGGTCGCGCGGACGCGCGGACAGTAAGGCGAGACGCCCGGTGATCCGTTCGATATCGGAGATCTGGCGCAGCGCGCTACGCAAGGTGTCGACGCTCGCGCCAGCCGGCGCCTCGAGCAGCGCGCCGATGGCTTGCTGGCGTGCCTGAGCGAGCGCGGCCTCACGTGGCGGATGATGCAGCCAGTGACGCAGCAGGCGGCTGCCCATCGTCGTGCAGCAGGTGTCCAGCAGCGAACACAGCGTCGGGCTTTCGGTGCCGCGCAGCGTTTCGGTGAGTTCGAGGTTGCGGCGCGTGGCAGGGTCGAGCCCAATGTATTCGGACTCGTACTCGACCTTGAGGCTGCGCACATGGCGCAATTGCTGCCCTTGAGTCGCCGCCGCGTAGAGCAGCAAAGCGCCAGCGGCGCCGCAGGCGCTCGACAGCGAGTGCGCGCCGAAACCGTCGAGGCTTGCCACATCCAGTTGATCGCATAGGCGCTGTGTGCCCGAAGCGACGTCGAAGTGCCACACGGGCACGCGTGTCAGCGCCCCAGCTCCGGCGGGCGGTGACCACGTGCTGGCATCGGTGGAGGTTACATCGGCGACCAGAATTTCCGCGGGACGAATCCGTTCGAGTGCCGTGGCGGCCTGGTCGGGCGCCACTTCCGCGAGACGCAACGCTCCGCTCGCGAGATTGAGCCACGCGAGGCCCACGTTGGTGGCCACGCCGCGCCGGTTGTGCCCCACGCACACGGCGAGCAGATACACGTCGTTCTTATCGGACAGCAGCGCGGCGTCGGTCAACGTGCCGGGCGTGACGACGCGCACCACCTTGCGTTCGACCGGTCCTTTCGAGGTGGCGGGGTCGCCGATCTGTTCGCAGATTGCGACCGATTCGCCGAGCTTCACCAGCTTCGCGAGATACTGTTCGACCGCATGATGCGGCACGCCCGCCATCTTGATCGGGTTGCCTGCCGATGCGCCACGCTGGGTCAGCGTGAGATCGAGCAGGCGTGCGGCTTTCTCCGCGTCGTCGAAAAACAGCTCGTAGAAATCGCCCATCCGGTAGAACACGAGCGTGCCCGGATGATCCGCCTTGATGCGCAGGTACTGCTGCATCATGGGAGTGTGACTGCTAATGTCGATGCTTTGCACGTCAGGTTTTGCGGTCGTTTCTTCCATCTATCCTATATCCAGCAAGGCGCAGAGCCTTTTTGCATGTTTCTGTCTGTGTATGCCTACGTACGACAGTACATTGCAAAACTTGAGTGGTTGGCGTAGGTTTCTGGTCGAGAATTTCATTTGACCTACGCCGGTTCCAATTTACGGGTTTCCGGCAAAACCTACGCCGACTCTCATGAACTTTGATGCCCGCGCTGCAAAGCAACTTGAGCCCGATCAACACCTCATAGTCGCTGATTGCCCCGGCTTACGCCTGGTGGCGACCAAGAAAACAAAGAGCTGGACCTATCGCTACAAGTCGCCGGTCACCGGCGACATGAAGCAGACCAAGATTGGGGAGTGGCCGGCAATGTCGCCGGCCGCTGCAATCGTCGCTTGGGAAAAGCTTCGCCAGTCGCGCAATGATGGGCAAGAGCCAGTCGCCAAAACGCGGCAGCCAAGCAACCCGTCGGTCGGCGATATGGTACCGCAGACAACGAAATACACAGTGGGAATACTATGCCGGGAATACCTGGAGGGGCACATCGAGCGCAGCCGTAAGACGAAGGGTGCGAACGAGATCGCGCGTATGTTCCGGACCATGTTGGGCAAGCTTGCCGACGAGGCGGCTGAAACGCTCACACGTGCGCAAGCTTTCGACCTGATCGAAGCCCACGCACAGATTCCGGTACAAGCCGCCAAACTGCGGGCGGAGCTGGGCGCAGCTTGGGACTATGCGCTCGACGCGGGCCGACTATCGCAGAACGCCCCGAATTGGTGGCGCCTTATCATGCGCGGTAAGCTGAAAAGCACGGGAAAGAAGATCGGTGGGAAGAGGGTCGGCAAAAAGCGAACGCTCACGGATCCGGAGCTGGCCGCACTGATTCCCTGGTTGCCCAACTTCAGTCGAAGCGTGTGTGACGTACTGACGCTATATCTGTGGACCGCGACACGCGGAGCCGAGATCGTGAGTATGGAAGGGCGGGACGTGACCGAAGAGAGTGACGGTTGGTGGTGGACGATCCCGAAAGAGAAAACAAAGAATGGGCGGCACGAAGATGCCACCGACCTACGCGTGCCACTGATCGGACGCGCCGAAGCGGTCGTGCGCCGTCGGTTGGGCGTCTATGGGAAAGGGTATCTGTTTCCGCCGGCGAATGGATCGGCGGATCACATTGAGCAAAAGGTGGTGCAGACAGCTGTCCATTACCACCAGCCCTATTCGAGAACCAGGCCCGAGATGGTGCGGCCACGTCTACCGGTTACCGTGTGGGCGCCGCACGATCTTCGCCGCACGATACGAACAATGCTGGCGTCGATGGGTTGCCCTGACGAAGTGGGCGAGGCCGTGATCGGCCACATGCAGGCAGGCATTAAAGGCGTGTACAACCGCCATGCCTACGACAACGAAAGGCGCGAATGGTTATCAAAGATATCGAACAGGCTGGAGGAGATTGCTGCGAAGATTGCGAGTGGAACATCTGAGGTAATATCGCCCGGTATCCTCCGTGCGGCGCGATTACATGACGACTCAACAAAAGACCGTGAATGATGACGTGAGAACCATATATGCTAGACGTCTCGGACTATGGCAGGGGCTTCAGCTTGAGTCAATCCATGCCCTCGAGCACGGCCTAGCCGACGCCGGGTTGAAAATCCATTCGCTCACGGGCCGTGTAAAAACCCTAGAATCAATCGAGGGGAAGCTGCAGAGAAAATCTTTAGCTAATGCGAGTCAACCTGACGCTGCGGGTGCTTCTGAGTCACTTCAGTTTGGGCTTAACGATATCGTAGGTATACGAGCGGTCTGCATGTTTTTAAGCCAGATAGACGAGGTCGTTAACGTGGTGCGGAAGACGTTCAAGATTACGAACGAGGACCGGAAGATCGGTGCGTCCGATGTGGCTTCATTTGGCTACATGTCTGATCATTTTATATGCCAATTGACGGATGATTTTCGGGGGCCCCGGTATGATGACCTTAAAAACATACCTTTCGAAATTCAGGTGCGGACTATTGCGATGGACGCATGGGCCTCAGTTTCTCATCACTTGGACTACAAGAGTGATGCAAGTGTTCCTGCAGAGCTGCGGAAAGACTTCTATGCTTTGAGTGGCCTGTTTTATGTTGCCGATACCCATTTTCAAATGTTTTACAAACAAGTCGAGGGATTCAGAGCGCAGTTGGAGCGCGAACCACAGCAAGAGTTGCTTTCAAGACGCGATGAACTGAACGCCGACGCGCTAGCGGCCTATTTACGGTCTCGCTTCCCAAAGCGGCGAGAACCTGACATGGACTCGGTGGCAACATTTCTCGACGAATTGATAAGCGTCGGCTACAAAAACCTGCGAAACGTGGATGAGGCGATTGGACGCGGTGAGGCCGATATGCTCCGCGGGGAGAAGGCCAGCCCCCCGACCCTTAATAACGGTAAAAAAACTCAGTATAATCAAATTGGTGCGGCGCGGATGAGTCTTGTTCACGCCGACACCAACTATAAACTGCTCCGAGACACGAAAACTGAGAAAGTGTTAGTGACGACAAGCGCGCGTCGTAGAAAGAAGGTCGAGCCGCCAGAGGCCTAAATTATTAGTAATTGCGACACCCTCAAACGTTGATCTATTCGGATTAAATATTCAGGGCGATTCGCTTGCCATAGCCTCGCGCCGTTTCCTATGGCCAGTATTGCGTGGTGGCAAGAGGTCAGATACGGGGCGAGCTTCTGCCCATTCTTCGATTTCTCGCACAAGCCAACCGACACGGCGACCCGATAGAAGTCTCGGTTTTGGAAATTTGCTTTCCCGAACGAGTACTTGCACCGTCGCCGGTGCTAGAGAAACAATCGCGCAGACGTTTTCCAGGTCAAGATATAGCGGCTTGACAAGAGCTGTTTTCAGTTCAGGCAATATCGGCTCCTTGCGCCAATCCAGGCCGAATAGCTCGGTCGAGCATCATCAGTCCAGTTTCGAGTTGAACGCCGGCGGCGCTGGCCCAAGTCCGTGCTTCCTGTGCTGCTTTGTGTCGGCTATAGCTGCCAAGCTCGTCGCGCATAAGGTCGAGCAATTCGATGTCGGCTCCAAGGGAGATTAACTCAACCAGTTTTCGGATCTCGATGCGAAGGGCGTCGATTCGCGCGACGGTTGCGAGTCGGGGATCCGACTCGTTTTCCTTTGTCTGGATAGCTTTGGCGGGCGTGAGCCCGCTGTTGTTGACGTCGTCGTTCGATGCGTGCGCGGGGAGGGCGCCAGCAAGGGAAAGCCGTGTGCGCTTATCCGCTGGCTCCCGCTTGCGCGGCAGCGGACGTGGGGTAGATGTCGCCGGGGGAACCATACTCAACCCTCTCGCTTCGTATCAAGTAGATCCTTCAGGGGCAGCAAAGCCGTATGAACTCCGAAGATGGTCGGCTTATCCAATTGGTCGAACGCGGGATCGTGGAGTACGGCCTGCAGCGCCTGCAAAAGTTGCTTTGCTTGCATGTCGCTGATCTTTTGAGCAACTGGCTTTCCGAGTGTCTTCTTTGTGACTTTGGCTTTCCCGGTTGCCTTCGCCAGCTGTGCGGCGTTCTGCAGGCGCTCAAGTGCCTTGTCGCCGCCGTGCGACCGAATTTCATCAATGACGAGCGTTGACGACACGACTTTGTCGCGAACCAGCTTGTGAAGTGCAGCGGGCGCATTGGCGAGCAACAAAACATCGCGAATGGTCTGGTCGGTGATGTTCAGGCGTGTGCAGATCGCGCCGTTCGGTTCGCCCAGCGCCTGTAGTTCGACGACTTTCTCCGCTAGTTCCAGCGGCGTCAGCTTTTCGCCGTCGTTGTTAGTGATGCCCGCATAGATCAGGCTGACTCGATTGACGGATTTCGCCTCGTCGATCACGCACGGCAACCGGTCGATAAGCTTGCCTTCCTTGATGGCGAGCAAGGCGCCGTGGTACCGGTGTTGGCCCTCGTAGACGTAGATGCGATCTTCGCCGCCAACTTTGCGGACGAAACAACCAAGGGGCTTTTTACGGTCGTAACCGTTGGCTTTAATGAGGTTAGCGATGTGGCGAACGCGATCAGGATCGAGCGGCCGTACATTGTCCCGCCGGTCGTAGTGAATCTGATCGGGCGGCACAGTCCAGAGGTCTGACGAACCTCCGCCTGCGGCCTTGATTGCGGCCTTGGTGTTGCCCGTGACGATCATCGCATCGAGAGCGAGGGGGCTGGTCTTAGCCATTGCTGGCCCCTCTTTTCGACGGGATCTCGCCAACATCGGCAAACGTGGCATCCGGTGCGTAATGAAACAACGTACCGTCGAACGGAGCGATCGATACGCCGGCGAGCCAATACACGAGGCGTTCGTCGGAGCGTCGGATGGCCTGCCGCACGACCGTAGCGCGCACGAGCATGTGCAGATCGAGGCGGAGCGCCTGTGGATCGGCGTGGGGCAATGCGTCCTCAACATTGTCGATTGTGAGCGGGTCACGCTGGCCGGCGAAAAGCGCGATCAGCGCTTTGGAGATAGAGGAGAGGTCAGCTGGCATGTTGTCTCCGGAGACGGGCGAACAGATGCGCGCGCAGGAAAGGCCTCGCGAAGCAGAGCGCGCAGAAAGCGGCCACTGCGACAACGATGAGCTTGCCGGTGGACACGCCGGCAAACAGCCACAACACGGTGTCGGCGAGCGCGAGCAGAAATCCGATGTAGCGTTGCTGCGCGGGACCCGTCAGAAACCAGGCGGCAGCGCAGGTAGTGAGCGCGACGAGAAGGCCGAAGGTCACGCGACCTCCCGAACGCGCAGCGCGCGTGGCTTGCGCTTCTTCGCCTCGGCGATGGCTGTCTGCGCCATCGACGCGGCGCTCTTTCGTCGGCTCTTGTTGATCGCGTCGAAGCAGTCGACTTCGCTCGGGACCGAGATGGACGTGCCGACGACGTCGGTGCCATCGAGGATCATGTACAGCGTATGGACGCTGCCGAGCAACGGCCGCCGAGCGACGACGTGTTTGCCGACTAGCATCGGCGTCGTCGCGCGAGGCGTCATCGGGTCGTATTTAGCGTGTGTGTGTAGGCCGATCGTGTCTCGATGGCTCGGCTCTGCAGGAACCTGAAGTTTTAGTTTGCGCATGTGGCGTTAGTCAGTATCGCCGGCAGCAAGACGTTTGCCGTCCAGCATGGATTTGTCTATTCGCCGCTGCTTTTTCCTGAGCTCGGCACAGTTGGCGAGGCAGATTCGCAGCGCGGCATTGGTGATGGCGTCGGCGGGCGAGCCGGCAAGATGGCGGAGGCGGAATTCCCTGGCGATATCGACGTCGGTGACAGGGATCCGGTCTGCCATGTCGCCGCCTAGACAGTGCCGAGGTGGTAGATCACGCCGGGGGTTCGGGTGCCGGGCTCCGGCGCGAGTAGGGAGCCGATGATCACGAGTGCAGCGAATACGAATACGGCTCGCCATACGCGCGATTTCTCAAAGTCACTTTGCTGCGAGGGATCATTGCCGGTATGGGATTCCGGGGGCAAGCCTTGCTCACGTCGAAGCCACGCGCGGCGTGCCTCGGCGTTCAATTCAATGCTTTTCATGAGGATCTCCGAATTAGCAGGCGACCGGGAGGCGCGCCCACGAACCGGAGAATATCCGCATAAGGAATTTCCTGTCAATCCGTATGCGGAATTATTTGGTGAAAATGATGGAGCCTCGGGGTGAACCGAGCGCGCCAACTACCGTGAACGGATATCTGGCGGGAGCCGCCAGTAACAGCTGGCCGCGAGCTGCGCAAAGAGCGTAAGGACGGCGTCAAGCCATGCGTACTCGTTGATGTATGTGGCCGCCATAAAGCCTATGGCGGTGATCAGATATGGCGATCCGAACCCCCGAACGCGAGCTTTTGATTCGCGGGCGGCGCGGCGACGGCGCAACGACGAGGCAAGTTGCTCCAGCGCGGTCGCGATTAGACCGGTGTACTCGAGGTCTACGCCCGTCGCGGAAAGATCAAGCGTTCCGTCAGGTCGTAGCAGGACGAGTGCCACCGCAATGGCGGGGTTCCCGGTTGTGGTGGCGTGGGATAGGAGATGATCAGCTACTAAAGCCTTCCTGGCATCGACGTTGGCATCCGCGGCGCGCGTCGGCGAATTGCCTGATCCGGCAGATGGGCCTGCGCGTTGCTGCAGGTAAGGATGAAGGTCAGTGACCTTTTGTTTTGCGTGTGTTTTTTCTGTTTTGTGATGGCTGCACATGTGTGGTCAACGTATCGGTAGTTAGATTTCGTTGAGCCACGTGTTTGACTAGCCGACTTTGCTCTGGGTCGGGTCGGATCGTCTCCGTAAATTGCTCCGACGACGGCTGATGGCTGCGGGCCGATTCATGCGACGTCAGAACAAACTCCGCGAAAGCGCGAATCTTTTCTTTCTCCATATCGGGGAGCGCGGCATATCGCTCAAGATCAAACGGCGCAACCGTCGTGCCGTCATCCTCGCGGAGCAGATCAGACACGCTGATGCCAATCGCGCAGGCGAGCTTGTACGCGGTCTCCAGCTCTGGCTCCGTATCTTCATGAAGGACGCGGTGTACCGAACTCTGGGACATTCCAGCGTGCGCGGCCAGCTTTGCCTGCGTATCGACCGCAGGAACGCGGGCCATCCAGCGGCGCACATTTTCAGCAAGCAGTTTTCTCATTGATTTGTTCTTCATAAGCAGAATCATTCCAGATAAGGAATTCCCCATGCGGAATCCTTGATCGTGTGGTAAATTCCGCATACGGAAGTTCACGTCAACATTTCTCATAAATCACCTCATGAGACATCTTCAGGAAGCAATGCTGAAAACCGTTTTGCGCCGGCTTGACGACGCTAAGGGCGAGTGGCCGAGGATTGCTGAGGCGAGCGGCGTCCCCTATCAGACGATTACGAAAATCGGCGGCCGGTTTGTGGCCGATCCACGTGTATCGAGCGTTCAAGCACTGTTCGACTACTTCGCAGGTCAACCGGAAGAGACTGCGGCGGCCGATAGCGTTCAGGCGTCGCACTGACGTTTCCGGAGCATAGCCGTCGCTCCTGGACCTCTCATGCCCGCATCGTACGGGCAGCAGCGAGGGTTAAACAGTATGAACGGCCACATATCCAAAGAAGAACTGGGGCTCCAATGACCTGCAGATACAGCGGCACCGACTGGCTTGACGTCCTTTACACGTCTGTTCGCAATACGCCCGGGGGCGTCGCAGACGCAGCTGCATTTCTGACCAACCGTCGCGGCAAGAGCATCGGCACGGAATCATTGCGCCTCCGTTTGCGCGGCGAAGGCGAAAACCGTCTCTCGATGGAAATGTTCGAGTTGTTGCTCGAATGGATGGAAGAGAAGCGTCAACCGCAGTACGTCGACGCGCTCCATGCACTCAATGAGCGTTTCGGCCTGCGTGCCACGGCGGCAGATGTCGACGACGTGCAGAGCAGTGTCGATCGCGTTGCACTCGATGCCCTTGAGCTCACGCGTCAGACGGGCGTGATGGCGGGTGAAGTCCGCGATGCGATTGCGGACGGTGAGATAACAGGCCTTGAGGCAGACGCGATTGTCGGCGCTGCCCGTTCCCACCAGCGTGTGATTGATCGTCTCGTCGGCGCGGTCGTGCGCCTCAGCAAGTCGGGCCGGCAATAACCGATGCGCTTCACACCGGGGATGATGTGCTGCAACCCGTACCGTGAGCAGGTCGGGCTTTCCTGCGATTACGGCTGGCAACTTCTGTGCGGCACAAACGAGCTCGCACGCCTCGCCGAGCATGCTCCTGAAAATGCGCCGCAATTCATCACGGTGCTGCTGCAGACCTTCCCGGCGTCCGCCGACTTTATCGCTAACCATGCGGTACGCGTCGGCCAGGCAGACAGTTTCGTTGTACGCGCAGCACTCTACTGCGCGGCTCTTCAAACCAAGACCGAACGCCACGCGTTCAGAACCCAGATCGGAGGGTATCTGAACGCTGAAAAGCTGGCTCAGTTTGACCGGTTGATGTCGGCGGAATGGTCTCGTCTTCGCTCTAAATAATCTGGGGATCCAAAGTGACTTTGTCCAATACCGCTTCTGCACTTCGAGCGCGGCATCCGATCGCGCGCAAGGTTGTCGCCAGCGCTGGCCGATACGCTGCAGGTCGCGCGAAGTGGCGCCGTCTGTTCGACCGTGAGTCCGTCCTGATCGCGGGTTGACGCATGGCATCACTCGACCAGATTGCAGCGCAACTCGCTGCGGCGGGCCATCCCAAGCTTCCGGACGGTCATCCGCGCGTATCTGATAACGGCAAACCGCACCGGTATGGACCGGGCAAGAAATTCTGGTACTCGATTCATCAGGTCGTGCGCGGCGGTCAGGTGCTCGGCTATATCGGCGCTTTTGGGCGTTGGATGGGTGATGACAACGGCGCGCAGTCATTTGAATGGCAGGGCGAAGCAGCAGCGCCGGAGGATCTCGCCCTCACGCGTGCTCGTCAGGCAGAGATCGAGCGGGAAGAAGAGCGCAAGCGTGTGCAGACGGCCAAACTGGCCGGGAATCGCGCGCGTTCGCAGTGGCAAAACGCTTTCGTCGACGGCGAGTCCGTGTATCTGCAGCGCAAGCAGATCACGCCGGAAGGCGTGCGCTTCGATGTCGACGGCACGCTGTTCGTTCCGATGTACCTGTATGACCGCGACGATCCGCGAATGGTCGGCCTGCAGAAGGTCACGCCCGATGGCGCAAAGCGCTTCAACAAGGGCATGGAAAAGAAGGGCGCGGAGTTTCGCATCGGCGAGCTGTGTCTCGATGACCGGATCGTCATGGTTGCCGAAGGATATGCGACAGGCAGATCAATCCGCATGGCGACAGACGGGAAGATTCCGCTGTCCGTGTGTTTTGACGCAGGTGGCATTCTGCCGGCAGCTCGTGCCTTGCGTGCGGCCTATCCCGATGTTCACCTGCTGATTTGCGCCGACGACGACTGGAAGATAGAGCAGCGCTTGCGTGAGCATCTGGCCGACGACTACGGCTACGAAGGCGAGCTGGTGATCGGCGCCGACGCGATCCAGATCGAGTCGAAAAACACGGTGTACTGGCTGCACGCGCAATACAAGCAGATCAACGGTGGTGTCGAGTACATCGAGCTCGCGGTCTGGAACGACGTCATGCCGAAGCGCACCTGGCGTTTCGAAAACACCGGCCGCAAGCGTGCAGAAGAGGCGGTAGCGGAAGTCGGCAATGCCAGCATCGTGTATCCGCGCTTCGCTGATCGCGGCGAGCGCAAGCTGACTGACTTCAATGATCTGCACTGCGAGGAAGGGCTGCACATCGTCAAGGCGCAGATCGAGTCAGCGTTGCTGGCTGCGTTGGCGCCGGCCGCCGACGAGATCCCACCATTTCCGCACCTGCGCGCCGTCGCGCGCGTCGCAGATCCGCTCTATGGCGAGGCGGTGGCGCTCGTCCGTCAGGGCAAGCGCGCGACCGTTTCCGGCGTGCAGCGCGGCCTGCGCATTGGCTATAACCGTGCGGCAGCGCTGGTTGAGGAAATGGAGAAGGCGGGCGTTATCTCCGCTCCGGCCGCGAACGATGTACGCACTGTGATCGATCCGCATTTGCCCGGCCGCACGACGTCTGCTGACGCGGACAGTTCGCACGTCGAGGCTGAGAACGGCGCTTTCACATGGCGTCAGCGGTTGCGTCGGGCCGAGAAATCGTCCGCAATCCTGCCTTCGCTCGACAACATATTCACGATCCTGTCGAACGACGAAAAGTGGCAAGGCGTGTTCGGCTTCGAGCAGTTTTCGTTGCGCGTCATGAAGCTCAAACCGCCGCCGTTCGAAGGTGGCGAGGTTGGTGAGTGGACGGATCGCGACGATGCGCGCTGCGTGTTGTGGCTTGGTCAGACGTATTCGTTCAGTCCGCGCAGTGACGTGGTGATGGACGCGGTGTTTCTCGTCGCCGATCGCAACCGCTATCACGAAGTGCGCGACTACCTCGCCGGCCTGCAATGGGACGGCGTGCCTCGGTTGCGCTCGTGGCTCACGCGCTACCTACTCGTTCCTGATAGTGAATACGTCCAGCTGGCCGGATTCAAGTGGTTGCTCGGTGCTGTCGGTCGCGTGATGCGTCCCGGTTGCAAGATGGACAACGTATTGATTCTGGAAGGCGTGCAGGACGCAGGTAAATCCGCAGCGTTCCGGACGCTGTTCGGTCAGCAGTGGTTCACGGACGCGAACATCGTCATCGGCGATAAGGACGCATTCGCCGTCATGGCCGGCAAGTGGGTGATTGAGCTTGCTGAGCTGGACGCGCTCAGCAAGAGCGATTCGTCGAACGCAAAGCGGTTCTTCACAACGGCAGTGGACACGTATCGGCCACCGTACGCGAAGCGGGCGATTGACGTGCCGCGTCAGAGCGTCTTTTGCGGCACTGTCAACTTTGACACGTACCTGAAGGACGAATCGGGCAACCGGCGTTACTGGCCTGTGAAAGCCGGTGCGCCGCTCGATCTGAAGGGCCTTGCCGCTGACCGCGATCAGATCTGGGCGGAAGCCTATAAGACGTACTGCGAATGGGACGCTGCCAACACAGAGGCCGGTGGCACGCTGCCCACGCCCTGGCAGGTTCTTCCGGCTGAAAAGCCGCTGTTCGCCGCCGAGCAGGAAGCGCGTTACGAAGGCGACATCTACGAGACGATGATCGCGCGCCATATCGCCATGCTCGGCGAGGTGACGATGGAAGACATCCTCGGCGACTGCCTGAAGCTGGAAATCGCGAAGTGGTCACCGGCAGAGCAGCGCCGTATTGGTAAGGCCATGAAGTCGCTTGGTTGGGTGCGCAAGCGCAAGTCGACGGGCAACCGGGAGTGGTACTACACGCCGCCGGATCCGGTCGATGCGCCCGCGCCAGCAATTCCTTCGACCATCAAGCAAGCGGAGCACGACGATGACGCACCGCTCTGATGCCAACTTTGTCGCGCCGGGTTGCTCGCGCGCCGCAGGCTTTGGCGCGCGCGGCAGCGTATATCGGCGCGCTGTGCGTTGCATTTCGGCGCGCTGCGATCCGTCCCGTGTCCCGACGTCCCAAGCGCATCGCCTCGCAGGTGTGCGCGTCATGCGTGCGACGTGCGCGACGTGCAGGCGAGGGTGCGCACGTCGCGGGCGCCCGCGCGCATTCGCGACCTTTTTTCCTTGGGACATTGGGACAATGGGACGGAATAGGAGTGAACAATGATCGATCTCAAAGAGCAAGCCGGTATCGCGATGAACGTTCGCAGTCAGCTTGGTGAGTCGATTGGTGATCCAAAAGTAACTTTGGGCGCATTGGCGTTCGCCAACGATCTGGGGCGAGCCCTGGTGCGAATGAAATGCGGGCAGGACGTTCGTCCGGACGCAGTTCGGCGTGCGACGCTACTGCTCGCCCAAATGATTCGACGGGGCGGAAAATTCAATCGCGGGAAGTTCACCGGTATTGATGTTGAGTCGAAGCGTGAACGCCGCGCTGGTCACGACGTCGCGAGATCAAAGGTCGATATCGTCGAACGCTTCGCGCTGCGGCTCATTATTGAATGGGTCAACGATCAATGCGCGCGATGCGCGGGGCGCGGAGTAATCGGCCGAACGCCAAAGCCGCAACCAGTATCGAACGTCTGTCCGGACTGCAAGGGAGCGCGAGTCGTGTGCGTCTCAGAAGAGCGGATTCCGTTCGCGGCCCGACGCAGTGGGCGCGGACCGATGGTCTACCGCGAGTTCGAGCCGTGTGCGAAATGCCTGGGACGCGGGACCGTGCTGACGGAGCCGAAGAAAAGCGACAGCCGCCAGATCTGTCCGTGTTGTAGCGGCGACGGTCGCAGGCCAGTTGATGAATCGGCGCGCGCGCACGCGCTCGGCGTCTCGCTTCCAATCTATCGGCGCTACTGGGCCAAGCGTTTCGCCGCGACGTTAGCAGTACTCGACAAGGTAGACGGGAGCGTTGTTGATACGATGCGTCGGCAACTGCAACCATGAAATTCTTGCAAACCAAGATCCGATCGAATATATTTCGGCCATCCTTTACCGAGTCACTGGATATCCGCTGGCACCGCGCGTTAGTCGTGCAAACCTTTCGGCGACAAAAGAATAACTATCGGATCCCGTCAGGTCGTGTGGAGGCGTGCGCCTTCACGAAACATAGAACCCGCAATAGCCCTGAGTGCGAAAGCCTTGGGGCTTTTTGCATTGGACGTCGAGATCATGAGCCTCAAAGCCGTCATTCAGAAGATTGCCTCGTGGTTCAGGAGCGAGGCGAAGGTGGGCATCGAAGTGGTGTCCGACATCATCGAAAAGGAGAGTCAAATGGATGCATCGCAATCCGCTGTTCCGGTAGCCGCATCGGCGAACAACGTCAACACCGCTGTGCAGATCGCACTTGCCCTGAAGGCAATCGACGCATCGCTGTCGGTCGACGCGATTCAGGCCGGCACTAATGCCGCGCTGGCCGCGCTCTATCCGGTCGCCTGAGCATAACGTCTTGCGCGGCCATCGTCCGCGCGTTGATTGAAGTTGATTGAAGCCCTGAGCGCGAAAGCCCACGGGGCTTTGTCTTTTCGGGAGCATCTATGCATGCGGTCCAACGCCTTGTCTTGTGCGCCTTCGCACTGCGGTCTTCCGTTGTTGATGGCGACACAGGCGGTTCAACAGAGTCGTCGTCATTGGATGGCAACGCAGGCAACGCGCCCGCCAACGAATCAGCATCGCCGGCTGCGGCCGACGAGCATCCGTCGCATCAGTATCTCGATGAGATCGAGGCGGAAGTCGGTGCGTGGTTCATTCACAGCACGACAGCGCAGCGTATCCGCGAGTTCGTCGCCAAGGCCCGTTCGCATCTGCCCGGTCGCAATGCCGGGTAAAGCGCCGACACCGTGCCGCCATTTCGGCTGCCGAAGGGTGGTGACCGAACCGGGCTTCTGTTCCGAGCATGCATATGAGCGCATTGGCTGGGTCAGTGACAGGCGACGCGGCAGTCGCCACGCACGCGGCTACGGTTCGGATTGGGACAGAAAGCGCATATTGGTACTGAAGCGGGACGGTGGTCTGTGCCAGCCTTGCCTGCGCGCACGTCGTGTGACACGTGCAACGCAGGTCGATCACATCAGGTCGAAGGCCGAAGGCGGCACGGATGACGAATCCAACCTGCAATCCATCTGCGTTCCTTGCCACAAGGCGAAGACGGCACGTGAGAGCGCACGCGCCCGTACGCGTGTGTGATAGCGCCTTAGCGGCCCTGCGAAAGTGACTTTGCGGGGCCATGTGCCGAACTGAAGCGAGGCCGGCTGTGGCCGTTCCCGAACGCTGCAATGCCGCGTCCCGACGCCAGTCCGAGCCTGCGCGGTGGCCTTGGCCGGGGGTGGCCAAAAGTCTGGCCGATCGCCGGATGGGACCGCGTGTTTAGTCAATTTTTTCCGCGCGCAAGTTATCGAGGGGGGGGTGTCCAAGCGCCTCCTGACATATATGGGTCAACGTGGTCCACAACCGGCGCCGGCGGCGCTCAAACTCATTCGCGGTAATCCCGGCAAGCGCCCGATCAACCTGTCGGACGGCGTCAATCCCGAGGTTGCCGTCCCGGACGCGCCGCGTCATCTGAACAAAGAAGCGCGCAAGGAATGGAAGCGCGTGTCTGCCGAGCTCGAGCAGCTTGGCCTGATCAGCCGGCTCGATCGCGCTGCGCTTGCGCTGTACTGTCAGGCTTGGGGGCGTCTCGTCGAGCTGGAGACGGCATTCCAGAAGCGGCAGGAACTGCTCGCGTCAGAGGGCAAGACATCGAGCGAAGCCTTCGTCGACATCGCGCCTTCCGGCTATCGCCAGCAGGCAGTCGAAGTTAGCCTGATCAACTCGCTGCAGGATCAGGTGCACAAGTTCCTGCAGAACTTCGGACTGTCGCCAGCGAGCCGCTCGCGCGTAACCGCGTCGACAAACCAGCTGGCGCTGCCCGGACTGGAACCGGCGAGCACCGGCTGGGGGCGGTTCACGAAATGAGCGCGCAGCGCGACGAACCGGATTATGTGGGCATCGCGAACGGCTACATCGACGACGTGCTCTCCGGCCGGATCGTTGCTTGCAAATGGGTGAAGCTGGCGTGCCAGCGGCAGCACGACGATCTTGCTCGTGCCGAAGCGGGCACTGCGGACTTTCCGTATCGCTTCGATGTCGAAGCGGCGAGCCGCATCTGCGACTTTGTCGAACTGCTGCCCCACATCAAGGGCAAGTGGGCGCGCACGCGGCAACGTATCGTGCTCGAACCGTGGCAGATCTTCGTGCTGTCGACGGTGTTCGGCTGGCTGCATGTCGACACCGGGCTGCGTCGCTATCGCCGGGCATATGAGGAAGTGGCCCGCAAGAACGCGAAGTCGACGAAGAGCTGTGGCGTTGCGCTGTACCTGTTTGCCGCTGACGGCGAGCCGGGTGCGGAGGTCTATAGCGCAGCGACGACGCGCGACCAGGCGAAGATCGTCTTCGATGACGCAAAGGCGATGGCGTTACGCGAGCCGGAGATGTGCCGGACGCTCGGCATCGAGGTGCTGCAGCATCAGATGCTGGTGCCGGACGATGCGAGCAAGTTCACGCCGCTGTCCGCCGAAGGCAGTACGCTTGACGGTCTTAACGTCCATGGTGGCGTGATCGACGAGCTACACGCGCACAAGACGCGCGCCGTGTTCGATGTGATCGACTCGGCGACCGGCGCTCGTGACCAGTCACTGCTGTGGATGATCACGACGGCCGGCTCGGACCGCACAGGCATCTGCTACGAGCAGCGCACGCACGTGACCAAGATCCTCGAACGCATCGTCGAGGACGAGTCGTTTTTCGGGATCATCTTCACGATCGATGACGGCGACGACTGGGCGGATCCGGCGTGCTGGGCGAAGGCGAATCCTAACTACGGCGTATCGGTGCTCGCGGACGACATGGAGTCAGCGTGCCGCAAGGCTCTGTCGATGCCCAGCGCGGTCGGTAATTTCCTGACGAAGCGGCTTAACGTCTGGGTCAACGCTGACAGTGCATGGATGGACATGCGGGCGTGGGACGCCTGCGCGAATCCGGACCTGCGGATCGAAGACTTTTACGGGCAGCGCTGCTACGTAGCGCTTGACCTCGCGAGCAAGGTCGACGTTGCGGCGAAGATCCGGCTGTTTCCGCCATCTGGTGACCGGCGAAAGTGGGCGATTTTCGGCACGTATTACCTGCCGGAGCGTGCGGTCGAGAACGCGCATAACAGCCAGTACGACGGCTGGCGCCGAAGGGGCTTGCTGACCGTGACGGATGGTGAGGTAACCGACTTCGATCTGATCGAGGACGGTGTGCGGGAGGATTGCGCACTGTTCGACGTCGTCGAGGTACCGTTCGATCCGTTCCAGGCGACGCAACTGTCGAGCCATCTGCTCGCGGACAACGTGCCGATGGTCGAGATGCGACCCACCGTGCTGAATTTCAGCGAGCCAATGAAGCAGCTCGAAGCGCTTGTGCTGAAGGGCGAGATCGAGCACGACGGCGATCCTGTGCTCGCCTGGATGGCCAGCAATGTCGTGTGCCATCGCGACCAGAAAGACAACATCTATCCGCGTAAAGAGCGGCCGGAAAACAAGATCGACGGCGTCGTCGCGGGCATCATGGCCCTCGGTCGGGCAATCCTGCCCGGCGAGAGCGACGAGCATTCGGAAGTATTCGTGGAGCTCTAATGTTCAATCCATTCAGGTGGCGATCCGAGACGTCGGTGCCCACGCGGGCCGAACCTGCGTTGCCGGTCGCGGCGGCGCCGGACGTGCGCAACGATACCGGCGCCGTGACGATGGTCAATTACGAGGAGTTGTCGGATCTGCTCGGCACAGGAACGGGACTTGCCACCGTCAGTCCGGATCAGGCGATGCGCACGTCGGCGGTGTATGCCTGCGTGCGCCTGTTAGGCGGTGCCGTTGCGTCAATGCGCATGGAAATCTACCGGCGCAACGGTATGGCTCGCGCGCTCGCGGACGATCATCCTCTGTGGTGGAAGTTCAACGAAGAACCCTGCGCGATGATGTCGGCGCCGATGATGTGGGAATACTTCGTTACGTCGCAGTGCTTCTATGGTGATGCGTTCGCACTTCTGATTCGTGACGCGCGGAATCCGGCGATCATCGACGACATCATTCCGCTCGATCCACGCTCGGTCTGGGTCTGGCTGAAGAACGGCCGTTACTACTACGTGGTGTCGATCCCGGTGACGTACGGCGACGAGATGATTCCGGTCGCGTTCGATCAGGACGACATCCTGCACTTCACCGGCCCTGGCTTCAATCCGCGCACCGGCCGTTCGATGTCAGTGCTGAAGTATGCGGCGAGCCGTGCGGTGCCGATTGCGCAGCACGCCGAGAACCTGGCGGACAAGGCCTTTACCAGGGGCAACATGTCCGACATCGTCCTGAAATTCCCAAAGCAACTTTCGAAGGAACAGCGGGAGGATCTGCGCAACTACTGGGTCAAGAAGCACAGTGGATTCGATAACGTCGGCACACCGGCCATTCTAAGCGAGGGCGGCGAGGTCGAGCAGTTGCAAATGACAGCCGTCGACGCGCAGCTGCTCGAATCGCGTTCGTTTCAGGTCATCGACATTGCGCGCGCGTTCGGTGTGCCGCCGTTCATGATCGGGGAGACCTCGAAGACGACGAGCTGGGGCTCGGGCGTCTCCGAAATGGGCCGCGGCTTCGTGCTCTATTCGGTGCGGCCGTATCTGAACCGGTACGAAGCGGAGATCAATCGCAAGACGTTCCGTACCGCACGGTATTACGGCGAATTCGACGTGACGCGTCTCACGCGTGGCGATCCGGTGGCGGAGGCGGCGTACTACCGGCAGGCGATCGGCGGCTCGCAGGGGCCGGGCTGGATGTCGATCGACGAAGTGCGATCGCGGTTCAATCTGCCGCCGAATGGAGGCGCGTGCGCACAGGTCTATTTCCCGGCTGGGCCTGCGTCAGGCGGTACGAATACTGCCGATGGCAACCAGGGGCCGGGCGGCGGTGAACCGGCGCCGAACCCGGAAAAATCTGATCCTGAGGGGATACCTGAATGAAAAACAAGATTTTCTCGCTATTCAATACGAAAAAGCCGGAGTTCCGGGTCAGTAACGCAGCGGAAGGCACCGACATCTACCTGTACGACACGATCGGGGGGTGGTACGGCATCGCCGTGCAGGACGTGATCAAGGAACTGAAGGACGCGAAGGGCGCAGTGAACCTGCGCATCAACTCGCCCGGCGGCGACGCGTTCGACGGTCGTGCGCTGGCGACAGCCATCCAGCAGCACGGCAACGTGACCGCGCACATCGACGGACTCGCCGCAAGCGCTGCGACATACGTCGCCCTCGCTGCGAAGTCGGTCACCATCGCTGATGGTGCCTTCATGATGGTGCACAACGCGTGGACCGTGGCGGTCGGCAACGCCGCCGAGCTGGGCGACACGATCGCGATGCTGCAGAAGATCGACGCGAGCATCGCGAACGACTATGCCGCGAAGACCGGCAAGACGTTCGACGAGGTCAAGGCGTGGATGGATGCTGAAACGTGGTTCACCGCGCAGGAAGCGAAAGACGCGGGGCTGGTCGACAACATCGTCGCCGGCAAATCGGCAGATAACCGCTGGGATCTCGGCGCCTACAGGAACGCGCCTCGCGCGCTTACTGAGTCCGAACTCGACTATGCGGCGGCCGATCGCGCCCGCCGAGCACGTATGTTGGAACGCATTGCGTAGGAGTCGCTCCCGCGCATGACCGGCCGCCGCGAGGCGGCTTTTTTTATGCCCGCGCGTGCGGGCACCTCACTTCGGAGCATTCAATGCCTGTATCCATTCAAGCACTGCGGGAGCGCCGCGTCTCGATGTCGAAAGAGCTGCGCAACCTTGTCGACAACCACACCGGCGCGGCCTGGGGCGCTGAGCAGCAGAACAGGTACGACGAGCTCGTGCGCGAGATCGAAAACACCGATGCCGAGATCGCGCGTAACCAGCGTGTGCTCGACGAAGCCGCACACGAATTCGGCCGCGTTCAGGACCGTGCCGCCAACGAAGGTTTGTCGACCGACGAGGCCCACGCCAACGTCACGATGGAAAAGTCGATCTTCAACACGTGGCTGCGCCAGGGCAAGGAAGCGTTGAACGAAAATCAGCGCCAGTATGTCGCGCAGCGCGCGGCAAGCGTGCGCAACGACATGAGCACCGACGTCGCGTCGGGCGGCTACCTCGTGCCGACCGACTTCGCCACGCAACTGATCGAGGCCATGAAGGCGTTCGGCGGTATGCGGGCCATTGCGACCGTCATCGGCACGGGCAACGGCCAGCAGATCCAGTGGCCGACTGTCGATGCGACGGCACAGGAAGGTGAAATCGTCAACCAGAACACGCTGGTCACCGGGCAGGACTTCGCGTTTGGCATGAAGGAAATCAACGCGTACAAGTTCAGCTCGAAGTCGGTCGCCGTGCCGATCGAATTGCTGCAGGACAGCCGCATCGATCTGGAGGGCTACATCCACACCGCGCTCGCCACGCGCATCGCACGCGTCACCGAACGCAAATACGTCCTCGGCACGGGTAACGGCGAGCCGCAGGGCGCGCTTGTTGCGGCACCGGTCGGCGCGACCGCAGCAAGTGCGACCGCCGTTGGGTATGACGATCTGATCGAACTGGAGCACTCGATCGACCCGGCCTACCGCAGTTCGCAGAAGGTCCGCTGGCAGTTCCACGACCAGACGCTCAAGGCCCTGAAGAAGCTCAAGGATGGCTACGGTCGTCCGCTGTGGCTTCCGGGCGTCGCGGTCAAGGAACCCGACACCATCCTCGGCTATCAGTACACGATCAACCAGTACATGCCGACCATCGCGGCAAATGCGAAGACGGTGCTGTTCGGTGACTTCACGAACTACCTGATCCGCGATGTGATGCAGGTGATGCTGTTCCGCATGACCGATTCGAACTTCACGATGAAGGGGCAGGTCGGCTTCCTCGCGTTCTACCGTGGCGACGCCGGCAGCATCGACGTCGGCGGTGCATGGAAGGCGCTGGAGCAGGCAGCGGCGTAACCGGCGCGGTTCGGGGGCGGCTACGGCCGCCCAAAGTCACTTTGTAGCGGGGGCATGATGGTTCGAGTCATTACACCGCCGGCGCAGATGCCCGTATCGCTCGATACCGTGAAACAGCATTTGCGCGTCGATGGGACCGACGAAGACGATCTGATCACGGGTTACCTCAAGGCCGCGATCACGCGTGCGGAGAACATCACGGGTCGGGCGCTGATGACGCAGACGCTCGAAGAGCGCTTTGTCCGCTGCGCGGGCGAGGTCGAACTGACACGATGGCCGGTTCAGTCGATCGAGTCCGTTACGCTGGGCGGCGTCGACGTGACCGGCTACACCTCTGAGCTTGGGGATAACGCAACGATATGCGGTCTGCCCAAGGGCACCGTCGTCGTGACGTACAAAGCAGGTTATGGCGACGACGGCGACGCTGTACCGGAGCCGATCGTGCAATGGATTCTTGCGACGGTCGGTACGTTCTACGAAAACCGCGAGACGGAGATCGCAGACACCCGCGCGGCGACTGTAAGTCTGCCGTATCTCGATTGTTTGCTCGATGCCTACCGGATCTGGTCTGCGTGAGGATTGCCCATGCGTGCAGGAAAACTTGATAAGCGCATCACGATCCAGCAGCGGATCGACGGGAAAAACAGCACGGGCGGCATGGTCTCGAACTGGGTCACGTTCGCGGAGCGCTGGGCCAGTGTCAACAACCTGTCCGGGACCGAACGGTTCGCGACCACTCACGAGGGCGGCGAGACTGCCGACGCTCGCACGGTGGTCACGATGCGCTATTTGCCCGGGGTCATAGAAACCATGCGCGTGCAGTACGGCGGGAAGGTGTTCAACATCCGCTTTGTGAATGATGTGCTCGAGCAGCATGAGACGTTGATACTGACGTGTGACACTGGCGCGAGCGAGGGGTTGTGATGGCAAACAGCAACGTTATTTCCGGCCTGCAGGGCTTCAACTCGTCGATTGCGACTCTGAAAGACGACATGCAGAGGAAAGTGGCTTTTTCGGCGGCGCTCATCGGCGCGAACGTGATCAAGCGTGAAGCGACGTCCATCGCGCTTACTCTCGGCCTGCAGCAGACGGGTGCGTTGATTAACAACATCGCGGTCAAGCGCGAGGCCAACCCGCCATTGGGGACTGCGCAATACAACCTCGGTGTGCGGCACGGTCGCGAGCTCGGCAGCAAGGCGAAGGTCGTCTATTCCGTACGCACGGACGGAAGCATAAAAAAGGCCTATGTCGACGACCCGTTCTACTGGTGGTATCTCGAATTCGGCACGAAAGCGCATACGGAGGCCGGCGGCAGCGGACGCAAGCTTTCGTTTGAGGCCGATAGCAGGCCTGTGTTCGCGATGAAGGTCGTCAATCCCGGCATCCAGGCGACGCCGTTTATCGGTCCTGCGTTCGAACGCAAGAGCGACGCCGCGCTGCAGGCGATGGCCGACCGGGTTGAGCAATTCATCCAGAAGGGGGCTGCATGAACGTCAAAACCGAGGTGTACGTGGCACTGAGCACGATCCTGGCGAACACCTGGAACGTCGAGCTTCCGCCGAATCCCACCTGGCCCGCAATCGTCTATTCGGTGCATACCGAAGAAGAGAGCGGCTGGGTGATGGGCGGTGGCTATGACCTTCACAGTGTGCAGATCGCCGTGCTCGGTCGTGATACCGACGCGAATGCGGCCCTGCGCGACCAGATCGTTGCGGCCTTCGAGCAGATGGATGACTTCATCGAGATCGAGGCCGAGGGCGACAGCGCTTACGAGGGGGACGCTGCTGTGTACGCGTACCTGATCATTCCCAAATTGCGAACCAGCCGTTTCTGACCCACCCAAGCCCGCCCTCGTGCGGGCAATTTTATTTGTGAGGCTGTATGTCCAAACTTACACGCAAGACACTTATCCTGTTCGCGATCGAGGCCGTGATCGGAACCGACGTTGTGCCAACCGCAGCGCTGAACGCGGTCCTCGCACGCAATGTGACACCGGATCCGGTGAACTCGGAATTTGCAAGCCGCGATGTCATTACGCCGTACCTTGGCAATAGCGAGCAGCTTCCGGCCGCCACGCACAGCGAACTTGACTTCGAGGTCGAGCTCGCCGGATCCGGTGCGGCCGGCACGGCGCCGAAGTGGGGTCCGCTTCTTCGCGCGTGCGGCTTTGCTGAAACCGTCGTCGAAGCCACAAGCGTGAAGTATCTGCCGATCTCGGACAATCTCCCGACCGCGACGATCTATTACTTTCTCGACGGCCTGTTCCACAAGTTGACGTCCGCGCGCGGTACGGTGGCCATCAGCATGACGGCGAAGAGCGTCCCTGTTTTGCAGTTCAAGTTTACGGGGCTCTATAACGATGTCGTCGACCAGGCGATGCCGGCGAATGTTGACTATTCCGACTTCCAGAAGCCGGTGGTCGTCAACAAGCAGAATACGCCGACATGGTCGTTCCAGGGTGCGAGCACACCGTTGCAGGCGCTGTCAATTGACCTCACGAACACCGTGACCTACAGCAACCTAGTGATGCAGGAATCGGTGGATATCACCGATCGCAAGCCGGCCGGCAGTGCGACGCTGCAGCTCGGCCCGGTTGCCGAAAAAGACTGGTGGGCGGCGGTGCGCGATGCCGTTACTGGCCCGCTGACGATCACGCACGGCACGTTGGCCGGCAACATCATCGAGATCGATGCACCGAAGGTGCAGGCAACCGCACCGAAGTACAGCGATACGGACGGCGTGGCAATGCTGGGGCTAACGCTGACCCTCGTTCCTGACGCAGGTAACGACGAAATCTCGATCACTGTGAAGTAAGTCACGGTAGTACCGCAGTCCGTCCAACTCAAAGCAACTTTGGCCCGCCGCGTGCGGGCCATTCCTTTTAGCATCGGAGAATCAAATGGCTTTCAAGCTCGCGCAGTCCGAAACGTATCAGCAGAAGATCGACGTGCAGATCGTCGGTGAAACCGGCAAGGTCGAAAAGCACGATTTCAAGGCGATTTTCAAACGCTGCACGAATCAGGAGCTCGAGGATCTGCGTCAGAAGACCGGTAAGGAAGTTCTGAAGGAGGTCGTTACCGGCTGGACCGGCGTGACCGATGAGGATGGTATTGCGGTGCCGTTCTCCGAAGAGAATTTTGACGCATTGCTGCAGATTCCCGCCGCCTCGTTTGCGCTGGTGAAGGGATTCTGGGACAGCATTGTCGTGGCCCGCGAAAAAAACTGATTGAGGTGGCGCGTCATTGGGCCGGTGAGCGGCCTGATGAATTCGCTGCCGATGAATCCGTTGTAGCCGCGCTTGCGGCTGCCGGTGCGCCGGTCGAAGCGGTCGATGCAGCCCGCGTGCAGGCTGCGCAGGACGATTGCCATGTGTGGGCCGACAACTGGGAGGTATTTCAGACTTTCGTCGCGCTCTCGGGCCAGTGGCGTTACCTGACTCATCCGATGGGGCCGCCGCAGACACTTGGTCTCGATTATTCCCGCGTCGAGTCAGCCTTGCGGCTGATGGGGTTCGGCCCAAAAAAGCGTATCCGTCTCTTCCGGTTGATCCGGCTGATGGAAGGCGAGGCGCTCGATGTGCACCGCGCGCGGGAAGCCGCGCAGCAAAACGCCTGATACCCGTTTAACGCCTGCCGTGTGCGGGCTTTCTATTTCTCAATCCTATGCCATCTCTCGGTTCCCTGATTGCCAAGGTTTCGCTCGACTATGCTGATTTCGAGCTCGGTGCTGACCGTAGCAGCCAGGCGGCCCTCAAGATGGGCAACGACATCGAGCGGGCGGTCACCAAGGCGCTGAGCACTTACAAGAAAAGCGTCGGCGACATGTCGGCGGCCAATGACGATCTGAACGGATCGATGGCCCGCGCATCCGCCGGTGCGGCAGCGCTCGCCGAGTCGGAGGATCAGGCGTCGGCCCGTATCAAGGATATGGTTGCGCGTTCGCTCGACGCCCAGCAGGCGATGGAAGGCGTCGCGTCGGCTTCGGAGGACGCGGCTGGTGGCATGGCCGCCGTGGGCGCCTCGGCGGACCAGGTGCGGGCAAACGTCCAGTCGCAAACGCAGGCGATGCGCGATGCGATGACCGCGACGGCGCTGATGAACGACGAGATGCAGGCGCTGCGTACGAGCCTCGCGCAGGGTGGCGCGTCGTTCGACGCAATTAACGAGCAGTATGCGCGGCTTGATCGGGCGATGGCGACAGGCAAACTGTCGATGGACGAATACAACGCGGCGCTCGCCTCGATCGGCAAGCAGGAAGATGCGCGCACGGCCTCCTTGAACTCGCTCACGGCGAAGTACGATCCGTTAAGCGCGGCCACGCGCAAGCTCACCGCCGATCAGGCGCTGCTCGAAGACGCGTTCAAGACGGGTGCCATCTCATCGGCCGATTACGAGCGCGCGCTCGCCGGCATCAAGGCGGATCAGGCATCCGTAAGCCTGCAGCAGCTCGCGCAGCAGGAAGCACAGCTCGAGCGCTCGTTCAAGTCCGGCGAGATCTCGGCAGCGGAGTACCAGAAAGCGATCGCCGGCATCGGTACAAATCGCGCCGCGCTGGTTGATCTGGCTAACGGCGCAACGGCGAGTGGCGAAGCGATGGAAGGCTTCGGCGTCAAGACCGCCGGTGCGCGCAAGGAACTGGTCGTGCTCGCGCATGAAGCACTCACCGGCAACTGGAGCAATTTTGGCGGTTCCGTCATGGTGCTCGCCGAACGCATGGACCTGATGGAGGCGGCGACCTCGGGCGCAGGCGTCGCCATTGCGGCGATCGCTGCTCCGACTTTGGCAGTCGGCGCGGCCATGGTGATGGTCGAAGCCCAGAACGAGAAGATGAACGAGGCACTCGTCCTGACGGGTAACTACGCGGGTGAGACCGTCGACGGGCTCCGCGCGATGGCCGAGGCAGCGACGACAGGCGGCGCAAGTTTCAACACGGCTGTGGACGCGATCTCGCAGCTGGCCGCGACCGGCAAGCTCACCGGCAGTGAAATTGCCGATCTCGGCAAAGCGACCGCTGACGCAGCGACGTACACGAGTGTGTCGGTGCAGCAGATGGTCGACGATTTCACGAAGCTCGCGGATGACCCTGTGAAGGCGTCCGTCGCGTTGAACGACCAGTATCATTATCTGACCGTTTCGACCTACGATCAGATTACCGCGCTGGAGAAGCAGGGAGACGCCACGGGTGCGGCGCAGGTTGCCGTCGAAGCATTTTCGAGCGCGATGGATGCGCGCACGCAGGACATTGCGAAAAACGAAGGCGTGATCCTTTCCGCATGGCGCAGCATCAGGAGCGCGATCAATGATGCGATCGAGGCCGTTGGTTCGTTTGGCGCAGAGGCATCGCCTGCCGAGATGGTCGCGCGGATGCAGGCGGACAAGGCCGATCGCCTCCCGACTGGTGAGTGGGATCAGCAGGACGAAGCGGACCTGCAGGCGGAAATCGCGAAGCGCGATGCGGCAATCAAGCAGGCGCAGGACAAGGCCCGCATGGATCGCCAGAATCAGGAGGTCATCGACGCAAAGCACTCGTATGACACCTGGAACCAGCAATTCGCCACGCCGGCGGAAAAGCGCGCGAAGGAGGTTCAGACCTACATCGATACGATCGCGACGCCGCTCAACCTGAGCCCTGACCAGCAGCTCGCCGACGAACAGAAGATCAACGACAAGTACAAGGACAAGAAGCCCAGCTCGTCGGCGGGACTGATCGACCGCACCCAGCTTAACGGCGAAGTGCAGGCGGTCAAGGATGCACTGAACCAGGAGGTGGCTGCGGTTCAGGCGGCTCGAAAGGTGCTCGACGATCAGTACAGGAGTGGCACGGTATCGATCACTGACTATTACACGCAGGATCGCAACCTGCTTGCTCAGGCGGCCAGTGATCATATCGATGCAGCGAACAGGGAGGCGGCGCTGCTCGCACAGGGAATGAACAACCGGCAGATCAGCGCGTCGCAGCGTGCGCAGATCGCGAACCAGATCCAGAAGACCGAGGCCGATGCCAGTAGCGCGGTTGAGGATTTCTTCCAGAAGGTGTCGGAGTCGGCTGCAGCGGAAGACGAGGTGTGGGCGAAATACGGACAGGCGCAGGTTGATGCGCTAACGAAGCAGGCGACGTCGCTCAATCAGCAGGACCAGCAGCTGAAGGATCAGACCGATACCTTCGGCATGACCAAGTCGGCAATCGATGACCTCGTCGTGTCGCGCACACAAAACCAGCTGGCGATGGAGCAGGAAGGCCTCGCGATGGCCCAGATCAACAATCTGTCGCCAGATGTGATTGCCAGTTACGAGCAGCAGATCGCGGCGCTCAAGGAAGTGCTGAAGGCTCAGCAGGCCGTTGCGAGCGACCAGTCCCAGCTGGACCAGCTGAACGCCGAAAAGAAGATCGCGGATCAAACTGTACAGGACTGGAAGAGCGCAGCCAATTCGATCGAGCAGGGCATCACGAACGCCCTGATGAACGGTTTCAACAACGGCAAGAGTTTCGGCGAGCAACTCACCGACTCACTCAAGTCGATGTTCAAGACGCTCGTGCTGCAGCCGATCATCGCGCCGATCGCAGGTGCGATGGCTTCGGTGATGTATCCGGGTGCAGCGCAAGCCTATTCGGTGACTAACCCGAACAGCCCGCTCACGGGTTTGTTCTCCAACGGCAGCGGCCTGAGCAGCGCCTATAACTCGGTCCGCGGGTGGCTGGGGCTAGCCGGAACCTCGTCAATGGTATCCGGGGCGAGCTCGGCCGTCGCCGGCGGTCTGGGCAGCGGTCTGGGTGGCATTGGCGTCGACATCGGCGGCGATGTGGCCGCGTCGCCGTATTTGACCGCGAGCGGCTTGGGTCTCGGCGCTAACACCTTCGGATTTACGACTGCCGGCGGCAGTGGTCCCGGTCTAGGTGGCACGCTGGGGTCGTCGGCTGGATTGATGTACGGCGGCGCGGGTCTGCTCGGCGGCCTCGCGGGCGGAGCAATGTTCGGCAACAGCGGCTATTCGAGTCTCGGTGGTTCGCTCGGGGCAATGGGTGGCCTTGCTCTGGGCGCGTCGTCTGCAGTCGCAGGTACGGCCATCGGTACGGCGCTCGGCTCGTTTGCGGGTCCGATCGGTGCCGTGGTCGGTTCGGTGCTCGGCTCGGCGCTCGGTTCACTTTTCGGCGGTGGGGAAACGCGCTATGGCGCTGATTACACCGTCGACGGCAGCGGTGACATCTCGAAAGTGCGTGGGCCGTCTGGTGGCGATCCTGCTGCGACACAGACGCAGCAGGAAATCACCAGTACCTTCACGACCATTCAGAGCATGGCGCAACAGCTCGGCGGCTCGATCGAGGGGCTGGGTCCGTATTCTGCGTCATACGAAGTGAGTCCGAGCAAGGGCAATTCATTTGTCTCTGCGGGTTTTGGTGATCTGTCGGGTGATGCGGGCCGCGAGGATCTGGGTGGCGTCAAGGATTCGGGCACTGTCCTGACCGACTTCAGTCTGCAGCTGCAGCGCTCGATCATCGCCGGCTTGCAACAGGCCAATCTGGACAAGCCGTACGCGGACTATCTGAGCCAGTTCAATGCATCAACACTGACATCGGATCAGGTCACGCAGATCGAGGCGAACCTGCAGGCGATGGAGTCGCTGTTCACGGCCATCAAGTCGATGGGCAGTGACTTCGACAACCTCAAGAACGCCAGCACGTCGGCGCAACTGGCGGTCATCAATCTGGCTGGCGGTGTCGATACGTTCAACACCAACGCAAGTTACTTTGAACAGAACTTCGTGCCGGCTGGCGAGCAGACTGCGGCCCAGGCAAAGGCGGTCACGGACCAACTGGCGGCGCTTGGCGAATCGAGCGTGACGACGAACGATCAGTTCCGGCAAGCAGTCGAGGGCATCGATCTGTCTACCGACGCCGGCCAGAGACTGTACGTGCAGATGCTCGCGCTTGCGCCTGCATTCAACACGATGACACAAGCGGCGCAGTCGCTGTGGAACAACTACTACAGCGCTTTCTACACGTCGGCCCAACAGGCTGACGAAGCCGCGAAACAGCTACAGGCCCAGTTTGACGCGCTAGGCGTTGCCATGCCGAAAACCAATGCCGAATTCGAAGCACTGGTAGAAAACATGGATACGTCGACGCAGACGTCAAAAGCGCTTCAGGACTCACTGCTCGCACTTGCGCCTACGTTCGCACAGGTGACCGCTGCTGTTCAGGCGGCCATCGGTGCGGCCCAGAAAGCTTCGATCACAACGCTCTCATCGAGTGCAGAAGGGCTCCTGACGGACAGCACGAATGCATCGTCGCTGCTCGACTCGATCAACACGTCGATCACGGGCAGCGATCCTGATACGTCGGCTCAGGTCAGCGCGTTGTTTTCCCAGCTTACGTCAGGTGTGTCGCTTACCCAGCAGATTGATCTCGCCACGCAGCTCAACGATCTGATCACGAAGCGGTACCAGACGGAGCAACAGGCTATGGCGACGCTGGTGTCGCAGAGCCAGCAGTTGCTCAGCTATGTGCAGGGGCTCAAGATTGGCGACCTGTCAAGCGAGACGCCCAGCGAAAAACTTGCGGACGCGGCGCAACAGTATGCCGATACGCTTGCCAAGGCGCAGGGCGGGGACCAGACCGCAATCGGCAATCTGTCGACCGCGGCCGATAACTACCTGAAGCTCGCGCAGACGTACTACGCAAGCTCCGACACGTACACGCAGATCTTCGCGTCGGTCACATCGCAGCTCAGCGCGTTCGGTGATGATCTGCAGTCGCAGGCCGAATCGAGCGGCGAGATTTCCCAGCAGTCGCTGGATCAGCTTACCGAGCTACGTGACATCGTCGCAGGACAGGTGTCGAGCGCGGACTCCCAGTACCAGGGCGTGATGGCGCAGCTTGCGCAGCAGCTCAGTGCACTCGATGCTATCGAACAGGCTGCGGGTGTGCAGTCGGAGGTGCCCTCGATCCTTCAGGGTTTGCCGAGCGCACTGGCTGCACAGCTTGCTTCGATCATCGGCTCCGGTGCGGCGACCGGCGCGGATCAGGTCACGAGCCTGTACCAGACCGAGCTAGGGCGCACGCCGGATCAGTCGGAAGTCAGTTACTGGACGAGCTCGTTTGCAAACGGTAGCAAGACGCTCGCTGACCTGCAGTACAGCGCGGATCAGGAGCTGGTGAGCAACCTGTACGAGCAGGTTCTCGGGCGCGCGGCTGATTCGGCCGGTCTGCAGTACTACACCGACCAGTTGTACCAGGGCAAGACGACGCTCGACCAGATCAAGGCGGATATGCAATACGCGGCGGTGAACGGCTCGCATGCAGGTGGTGCGGACAACATTCCGTTCGATGGATACATTGCGGAGCTTCACAAGGGCGAAGCGGTGGTGACGTCGGCTAACAACGTCAAGCTCTCGAAGATGCTGGACACCGACTGGTCGCAGTACGGGAGCCAGAACACAGTTGCTTTGGTGTCTGGCATCAAGGCGCTGCACGACCGGATCGGGCAACTCGAGGCCGCGCTTGTCCAGGCGACGGCGCAGAGTACGTCGACGCTGGTGGCTGCGTCGCAGAAAAACGCGCAGACGATCTCGGCTGGCACGCAGAAGGCTGCCGATATCAACCAGCGTACGGCGGCGGCAAAGCCTCCGTTCAAGTGAGCATCGCCCGCTAACGGGGCACCTTCGGGTGCCCCTTTTCAATTGGACCTCTATGACCGATCAGGACTTTTCGGCGTGGCTGTCGGATCCGGCGGCCATGCGGTGCATGCTGGTCGAGGCACAGGTGCTCACCGGCGGCGTCGAAACGACCCGCTACCTGTCAAACCTCGGCTATACGACCGGGCCGGCCGACACGCCCGCCAATACGGCGTATCTGCCGGTCATCAACAGCGGCGTCAAGTTTTCGGAGTCGATCGACCTGACGGGCGCCGCATCTATCTCGTTCGGCGATTTCGAAATTGCGAACGATGACGGTTCGCGCGATGCCTGGCTGACCGACGTCTGGGTCAACCGGCGCATCCGCGTGTATTTCGGCGACGTGCGCTGGCCGCGTACCGACTTCAGGCCGATTCTTGACGGCGTCATTCAGGACATCGGCATCACGAAGCGTGAGAGCCTGCAACTGCAGTTGACGGACAAGCTGCAGCGTCTCAATACATCGGTAACTGACGCCACGCTCGATGACGGCTCGCAAAACGCGGATCGCCTTCTGCCTGTCACCTTCGGCGAGGTTCACAACGTCGAGCCGCTGCTTGTTGACTCGTCGACGCTTAAATACCGGGTGCACCAAACGGCGATCGAGCGTGTGATCGAGGTGCGCGACAGCGGGGTGCCAGTGTCGATCACGCCCTCGGTCGCGGATGGCACGTTCGTGCTCAACCAGTCGCCGGTTGGCCAGATCACGGCAAGCGTGCAGGGCGACAACAGTGGCGGCTATGTGAATAGCGTCGCGCCGATGATCCAGCGCCTCGCCACGCAGTACGGCACGGCGGCGCAGCGCTTTACGGCGGCAGACATGGACGCGGCGAATCTGGCTGCGTTTGATGCCGCGCATCCGCAGCCAGTCGGCCTGTACCTGGCGGACAAGACGAACGTGCTGCAATGCTGTCAGGATCTGGCCGCCTCGGTGGGCGCCTCGGTGGTGGTGTCGACGGCCGGGCTGTTACGCCTCGTTGAGCTGGATTTGCCGGCGAATGGGGCACAGTGGTCGGTGACGGCTTCGGATATGGAGCAGCGCAGCCTGACGATCTCGCAGCGCAGTACTGTGCAGGCGGCGGTCAAGTTGGGCTTTTGCCAGAACTACACCGTGCAGAACCAGCTGCAGACTGGTATCCCGACATCAAGCAAGGATCTGTTTGCACAACAGTGGATCACCGTGACGGCGAGCGACGATCAGGTGGCTGCGACGTACAGCCTGAACGTCGAGCCCGACGAAGTCGACACGAATCTGCTGGTGATGGCGGACGCGCAGGCTGAGGCGCAGCGTCGGCTGAACCTTTGGAAAGTGCCTCGCCACGTTTATCAGTTCACTGGCTATGCGTGGCTGATGCTGGTCGAGCTGGGCGACATCATGACGATCACCCATGATCGCTTCGAGCTTTCCGAAGGCAAGACTGGCCTTGTCGTGTCGGTGGATCGGGACTGGCTCTCAGCCCGTGTGACGATTGGAGTGCTGATCTGATGGCTGCTATTGTCAACTATCGCGACCTCCTGCTGGACGCAACCGACCCACGTATCCTGCCGGTGACATTGCCGCCGAATGTGACTGTGCCCGTCGACAGTGTGGACGGGCTGGGTGACCTTGCTACGCAGGACACGGTCGACGTGTCGAATTTCGCGAGCTCGATCGCGCCGATCGGCATCGTCGGTACGCTTCCTTCGCTGACCGGCTACACGGGTCCCCAGGTTGTGCTGCAGGTCTCCGACGGCAAGCTATACCGGATCAGCGGATCGTCGTGGACTGCGGTTGTGAACACCACTGACCTCGTGGGCACCATCACAAGCACGCAGATGGGGCCGGCCTCGGTGACCACGCCAGCGCTTTCGGCCAACGTGGTGACGGCGTACAACATGGCAGCAAATGCGGTCGTGGCCGGAACGATTGCCGCGAACGCTGTCACGTTCGGCAGTGTCGCGGCCGGGGCGATCTCCGCGTCTCAGGTCGTGTCGGGCTCGCTGACGGCTGACCGGCTCGATACACGCAACCTGACCGTCAAGGACGCCAGCGGGAACATCATCTTCGGCGCTGGCACGAAGCTCGCCACGGCGAACATTTCGGGGCTGGGAGCGCTGGCGACGCTAAGCACCGTGAACCTTGCCTCGCAGGTGACCGGGCAGCTCGCACACGGCAGTGTGAGCGGACTCGGGGCTCTCGCGTTGCTCAACACGGTGAACCTGTCCTCGCAGACGACGGGCGCGCTGAATGGCCAGACCCAGGTGACGAACCTGGGCACGCTCGCTTACGCGAACGCGATCGCAGCGAACCAGATAGGCGCTGGCACGCTCGCGGCGGGCGTTATATATGCGGGAGCGGTCAATGCCAGTCAGGTGACTGCCGGTACGCTGAACGGCGTCATACTCAACGTTGGGACAGGCCACACGCCGGGCAAGAAGGCTCTCGAAATCACGAGTACAGGCGTGATGTACGTCGACAATCTTTTCGGTGGCGTGATCACTGGCGACAACACAAATGTCACCGGTCCTGCGGTCTCGGGCTACAGCGCGAGGTCAGATGCAGAAGGGATACACGGCACGGGGAGCCTTTCTGGTGGAGCGTCGCACGGCGTTCGTGGGCTCAATACCGCGACCGGAGCGGCCGGGCTGATCGGCGGAGCGAATGGATACGATTTCTACGCGGACGGCTCCGGCACTAACTACGGCCCTTTCACGGGCTCCCATGACGCGCTGGTGCAGATTGATGCCGCTCCAGTCGCTGGGGACATCGTGGTTGATGTCTCGTGCGTAACGCGCAACGGTTGGTCAAGCACCATATTCGAGGTCGCTCAGTCGTCAACCGCGAATCAGCAGGGTGTCATTGGCGTGCTAGCGGGTGTTATCGGACCGCTTTCCGAGCACGCGCCTGCTGCGTTCATTGTCAGCCATGGCGAAGATGGGCCTGTGATGAACGACGACTATGAGCAGTGCAAGGACAAATTCACGCTGGTGTCGGTCAACGCGGTTGGCGAGGGCCAGATGAACGTCTGCAGCGAAGGCGGCGATATTGCGGCGGGTGATCTGATTGTTGCGTCATCGACGCCGGGCAAGGGCATGAAGCAGGCCGACGACATCGTGCGCAACTACACGGTGGCTCGTGCGCGCGAAGCGGCCACCTTTGCCAACGGGTCAGAAATCAGAACCATTGCCTGCATCTACCACTGCGGCTGACAAAGTTACTTTTCCAATCATTGAGCTCGCCATGCGCGGGCTTTTTTTACGACCATCAGGAGCGTATATGCCCACCGAAATCCGGAAGTCCACGGCGATCAGCCTGACCATCAACTTCGAGAATGCGGTAATGCCGGCCCAGTTCCGTCGACCCGTTCTCACCACCGTCGAGCAGATCCTCGTCGACGGCGTGGCCGTTGAGCAGGCCCAGCACCTGCAGCGACCGATCCTGCAGGCCGACGTCACCGACGAAATGATCGCGGCAGTGAATGCGCAGCTCGCCCTCGTCGGTCTCGTCGTGACCCGCACGGCATCGGATGCGGAGGCGTCGAATGCCTAACCTGCGCGTCGTCCACGACAACGCGGCGGATCGCGGAACGCTCGCGGCGAGCAGCACGGCCGGTGCCCTCGCTGCGGCGAATCTCCGGACGCAGATGAAAGCGCAGGTGTGGCGAGCGACGGGTACGAGCGCAACGCTCACGCTGACGTGGGCGCTGCCGGAGCAGATCGCGTGCGTCGTGCTGCCGTTCTGCAACCTCACGAGCACCGCGACGATGCGTGTGCGTGGCTACACGCTCGCAGCCGACGTCGATCCGGCATTCGATACCGGCGTGCGACCAGCGTGTCCGTACTCGGCATTGGATCTGTTCGGCTGGGGCACGCAGCCTCTCGGGTGTAACGCATTCGCGTTTGGCGGCGGCACATACGCGGTCGCATGGTTTGAGAATGCCGCTGTCGAGCGGCTGGTGATTGACATCGCCGACCCCGACAACTCAACCGGATACGTCGAGGCGTCGCGGCTCGTCGCCGGTCCGTACTGGTCACCGCAAAAAAACGTCGACTGGAGCCCCAAGCTCACAGTCGAGGATTCGACGACGAATACGCGCAACGACGCGGGCGATCTGATCACTGATCGGGGCACGAGGTACCGTACGCTCGCGGTCAGTCTCTCGTGGCTTCCGCCAGCGGACCGCGATCAGCTCATGGCGATCCTGCGCGGTAGCGGCTTCGCCCAGCCGGTCTTTGTGAGTCTGTTCCCCGAATCTGACGACCCGATGCAGGAGCAGCTGTATCAGATCTGGGGAAAGCTCTCTGACCTTGGCGCACTGGTGCACAACTACGTGGCGAATTACACCGGCACGATCACGATTCAGGAATGCTGATGGAAAATCCCGGGCCTTGGCTGTGTATCCAATTCCCAAAGCTCGACGCGATCTACGCGGAAATCGAATTTGCCAGGTTGTCCTGATGCAATTTCTCACAAGCTTTCGAGCGATTTTTTCTGGAGGGAATAGAAGTGACCAAAATTTATGACCAGGGCACGTCCCTTTCGTATTTCGATACGGATGACTTGTCGAAGGTATATGCGTACAACGCTGATGGAACGCTCAAGACGGAGACATGCATATATAACGGTGCGACTTACGTCAAGACCTACTCCTACACGTCCGGGAAGCTCACCGGCGAAAGCGCATGGGTGAAGCAATGAACCCCGGCCTGTTCATGAAGTTTCTGGCGCTGTGCGGCTATCCGCAACGGTTCAGGTCACCGTTCCTTGTCGACCAGTCCGGAGTGCCGCGCAGTGTGACCGGGACGACGGCGCTGACAACGCTTTACACGATCACCATCCCGGCGAATTCGGTCGGACCTAATGGGCGATTGAGGCTGACCGTTCTCTATAACAACCTGGTAGGGCGCATTGGTTCGTGGAGTCCAAGCGCTACTTTCGCGGGGATTGTGCTGTTTAATGCAGTCGAGACTACGGCTATCGGGTCGTTCGCCATGACCGTAGACATTTTCGCCTCAAACAATTCGGTTACGACGCAGGTTGCGGCGCCATTCGGCACTACGGGGGCCAACGGCACCTCGGTGCGCGGCTATGGAGCGAATATGGCGCAAGTCCAGACTATCCAGTTACAGGGGACTTTGGCGAATGCGGCGGACACCATGACGTTGACAGCGTTTTCACTTGAGGTCCTGAACCCATGATCACAATTCCTGTCGCAACCGATCCTGTAAGCGGTGCACTGATTCCGTCTCAGTTGATTCCTGCCGACACGATCGCAGTGATCTGTAATGGCACGGTGTACACCGTGTACCAGCCTGGCGATAGTGTGCCGCAGCAGGACTCGCCACCAGTCGAATAGCGGAATCAAACGCAATGCAGGCCGCCATCAGGGCGGCGGTGTCTATGCGGGTGTCGCGTCATACGGCGACCGCCTGGGCCCGGCGCTGCTCACGTTGCTTGGCGGCGTTGTGTACGGGCAAGCGACCAATCTACGGACTCCGATGTTTTCGGGGCAGAACATTACCGCATGAACGTGCCGCAGCGGTGATAGCAGACGGAGCCACCTTCGGGTGGTTTTTTTATTTGGAACGGTGATCCAGATGATCAAGAACGATATCGCAGCCAGCATCGCCAAGGCGGCGCCACCGACCGGAGCCAATCTCTGGATCTGGCTTGGAAGCCACGACATCAACTGGTGGGTGGCAGTCGCGACGATCGGATACATCGGGCTACAGGCCTACTACCTGATCAAGAGCAAGGGGCGCAGGGGTGGGCGCGTTGAGCTATGAGGCCAATTCCTAAAAAACTTGTTGCGCTCGTTGGCTCGGTCGCGGCGGCCAGCCTGCTTTCGATCGTGCCGAAGTTTGAAGGCACCGTGCTGACGGCCGGGCGTGATCCGGTCGGCATCGTGACGGCCTGCATGGGCGATACGAAAGACGTAAAGCTCGGGCAGCGCTTCACGCCGCAAGAGTGCGAGCAGCGCCTCGAGTACCGCCTTGCCGATACGTCGCAGGGCGTCGACCGCTGCACGCCGCTCGCGCCGATGACCTGGTACCAGCGCGTCGCGTTTGTCGACTTCGCATACAACGCCGGCATCACGGCGTATTGCGGCTCGACGATGGCGAAGAAGGTGAGGGCCAACGACTACGCCGGTGCGTGCGCCGAGTTATCGCGTTGGACATATGCGGGCGACCGGCAGCTGCCGGGGCTCGTCAAACGGCGGGCAGTCGATCGCGCCATGTGCGAGGGGAAAACTCAATGAACGGATATTTCATCACCGGTATCGCGGCTGGGCTGCTCGGCATAGCGATCGGCGCTGGCGGCGCTTACACGTACGAGAACCGTGCGCTGCTCGCCGAGCAGGCTGCTCATGCGAAGGACAACGAGCAGCATGCGGACGACCTGAACACTATCTCGAAGGCCGCGCTCGACGCCGAGAACCGGGCAATTGACGCTAACGCTACCGCCGGTAAGCAGCTCGCCGCACTCGACACCCAGTTGACGAAGGAGCAACAAGACCATGAAACAGACAACGCTAAAAATCGTGCTGCTATTGCTGATGGCACTCGCCGGCTGCGCGTCGCAGTGTCCAACTTCCAGTCAGCCGGTGGCGGCGAAGCCGTTGCCGCCTCCGGCGCCGGCGGCGTGGGCAATGGTGCCAGTGGCACAGCCGAGCTACCACCAGCGTTTGGAGTCGCACTTTTCGGGATCGTCGACGACGCCGACAGCGACGCCCGCGCAAAAGCCGACTACCTCCAGGGATACGTCTGCACCCTCCAACAGCAAGGATTAGTTTCGGGCGACTGCGCCAAAAACTAATCGCCTGAGCCAGCGGTGGCTCGACATCGTAAACAAAGTTACCTTGACCGTGCCTTGCGCACGAGAAAAGACAGGGCGACCGGGATAATGTTTGCGCATTTCTCCCGGCCGCCTTTCCACTGCAGCAGCCAGTGAATTAGCCAAGGCCCTGACACCTACCGGTAGGCGGGGCGAATTCTAACAAATTCCCAATAAGGCAATCCACATATGGCAACTCCCATCATTCCCTGGATCGGCGGCAAGCGCCGCCTGGCGGATCATCTGATTCCGCGTTTTCCTGAACACGAGTGCTACGTCGAGGTTTTTGCTGGCGGCGCCGCGCTATATTTCATGCGACCACCGGCGAAGGTCGAAGTGATCAATGACATCAACGGGGAGTTGGTGAACCTGTACCGGGTCGTGCAGCATCACCTCGAAGAGTTTGTGCGCCAGTTCAAATGGGCGCTGACGAGCCGTCAGGTGTTCAAGTGGCTGCAGGATACTGTCCCAGAGACGCTGACCGATATCCAGCGTGCGGCCCGTTTCTATTACCTGCAGCAGAACTGCTTTGGCGGCAAAGTCGAGGGCCAGTCGTTCGGGACCGCGACGACGGCGCCGCCCGGCCTCAACTTGCTCCGGCTGGAGGAAACGCTGTCGGCCGCGCATCTGCGTCTGTCGAATACGTTCGTCGAGCGGCTCGACTGGAAGGTTTGTATCGACAAGTATGACCGGCCACACACGCTGTTCTATCTGGATCCACCGTACTGGGAGACGGAGGGATATGGCGTGCCGTTCCCGTACTCTGCATACGTCGAGATGGCAGCACGGCTTCGATCGCTGAAGGGTAGAGCGATAGTGAGTCTGAACGATCATCCGGACATTCGGCGAGCATTCGATGGGTTTCACATCGAGACGGTGGACATCAAGTACACCGTGGGCGGCGGCCAAGGCGCCGCACGGTCCGAGGTTGTTATATTTAGTTGGAATGACGCCGCCGACCCAGTTGGACTTTTTTAGTCCGATTCACACCAAACGATGAAGTGCTCTACGGAAAGGTTCGCGTGTAACATTCATCCACGGGCGACGTGCTCGTAACGTATGTAAGACCCCGTTGTGACGAAATATACAAAAACGAGGATTGACCGGATGAGCACCATGCCGATGCTTGCTGAGCTTTTGACAGAATCGGACGTCGAGCAGAAGCAATTGTTTCCCCTATTGACGGAGAGTCTTCCCTACGGGCTCGGGATCCCGCAGTCGCACATATTGACGAAATTCTCAACGCGAAGGCTCCCGATCGGAAAGGGAAAGGAAGGTAAGCTCTATTTCCCCGACTACATCGTTATGAGTGACGGTTTGCCCGTTTTGATAATAGAAGCGAAAACTCCCAATGAATCGGCAGAGGAAGGTTTTCGCGAGGCGAGACTTTACGCCAATGAAATAAATGCAAAATTCCCTCACGGATTTAATCCTGTGAGCCATGTCATATGCTCAAATGGCGCAGAGTTGCTATATGGCGTGCCAGACTCAGAGCATTACGAGAAGCTTCTGCATGCTGAACTGAATGTGGGTTGTGAGAAATTCGCAACACTTCAGGATGAGATTAACTGGGGAAAGCTGGCTGCACATGCATCGGTGCTGAACCAGAAGCGGAAGCCTGACCGCTATTGGAAGCCAAAGAAGCTCATCGGTGGAAATGCAGTACAAAGCGAAGAGGTAGGGTTAAACACTTTCGGCCTAACGCTATCAGCCGATTTTGGATATATTTTTGCGCCGGAAACAGCAGAAGACAAGGCGGAGGTCGCGAGATATGCATACGTCGATTCTCGAACTTCGCTGCGTTCCATCGAGCCAATCGACAAAATAATTCGGGCAGCTCGGCCGATCAGTGAAACTAACGCGCGGCTGATACAGGATACAACTAATCCGCACGAATTGTTAAGTAAATTGCGCGGGGGATCGACGCTCGAACGGAAGATTCTGTTGCTTATTGGGAGCGTTGGCTCTGGAAAATCCACGTTTGTCGATCATTTAATTTATAAAGCATTGCCACCCGATATACTTGAAACAACTTTATGGTGCCGTATTGATATGAATGCGGCACCGATCTCCGGTGACGAGATTTATAAATGGATTCGAACGAAAATAAGCGAAGGGTGCATAGATAAGTATCCAGGGGAAGATTTCGAGAGCTTTGAAGTCTTAAAGAAAGTGTATTCGGTGGAATACAATCGATTTCAGAAACTGCAAGGTCGTCTCCTGCAGGAGTCTGGCGATACCGTCGAATATCACAGAAGTCTGGTACGCCATTTCGAAGAATGGCAGGCGGACGAAGAAGTTACTTCGAAGGCCATTTCCCGCTACTGCTGCGGGGACCGGGGCAAGCTGCTCGTTATTGTTCTCGATAACTGCGATAAACGCTCTCGTGATGAGCAGTTATTGATGTTTCAGGCGGCGCAGTGGATACAGAGCGAGTATCGATCGCTCATTGTGTTACCGCTGCGAGAGGAAACGTTCGAAGCTCACCAAGACCAGCCGCCGCTCGACACCGCAATTAAGGACCTAATTTTTCGAATCGATGCGCCGCTTTTCCAGCATGTTCTTATTAAGCGAGTCCAACTTGCTTTATCGAGGATGAAAGACGATGCTGACAAGACGCTTCGATACGATCTGCCAAATGGATTTCGGGTCGAATATCCTTCAACGGATCAAGCTTTTTACTTGGCGTCAATTATCAGATCGCTGTTCGAACACGATCGATTCATTAGACGAATGATAACCGGTCTATCTGGTAAAAATATCAGAAAAGCATTGGAAATATTCATCGATTTTTGTAACAGCGCACATTTAGGCGAGGACGAGATATTCAAGATTACCAATAGTGAGGGTAAGTACACTCTGCCTTTGTATCTGGTAACAAGAATTTTACTGCGAGGTAATCTTAGATTTTACGACGGCCAAAATTCTGCCGTTAAAAATCTATTTGATATATTTCACAAGGATAGCTCGCCATTTTATTTCGCGCGATTGTTGATCTTGCGCTGGCTTAATCAGAGATTCAACCAAACAGGAAGGAACGGCGTGCGTGGATATTTCCCCGTCCACGAAGTACGTGACGACTTAATACTGTTAGGGGTTCCTGACTATGCCTTCGATCGCGAGTTGGATAGCTTAATAAAGGCCCATTGTGTTCTTTCTGAGAATTTGACTGTTGACCGGGTTGGCCCAGACGATCTTCTCAGGCTGAGCTCGGCAGGACTGGTTCACCTCGACCTCTTAGGTAGCGTCGATTATTTGGCGACTGTCGCGGAGGACACGTGGTTTGACGATAAATTGGTGGCAGAGAAAATTGCCGAGCGAATCGGACGATCGGAAAAGCATTTTCAAGTGCATACACAGGTTCAAAATGCCCGTGACCTTACAGAATATCTGGAAAAGAAGCACACGTCTCTTACGACGCAGATATCGACTTTCAGGGAGCTGGACTCGCCAGTGATGGAACTGATCGATATTTCGATGGCCCGAAAGGGAATAGAGAGCCTTGTGAAGCACGCATTCGGGGATTCGTGGCAGGACTTAGAAATAAAATATCCAGCTGATACGGTCGTCACCGGGCGCATTGTCAATCGCACAGAGAAGCACGGTCTCTTTGTTGACCTCGAACCGGGAATCACGGGGCTGTTGCACAGAGACAAGCTGCGCCCTGACTACATGACTGACGTGGCGCTGCTTCCGAACGAACTCATGCAAGTCCAAGTGAAGCGGATTGACCTCGTCAAACAGAAGATAACACTTTGGTTACCGCCTAGCACCCACAGCGCGTAGCGGGGCCATTGTGCGGTTGGCCCGAGGCCGTCCGGATTCTGCCAAAACTGAAAAAGCCCTTGAGCGTCAGGCGCCAAGGGCTTTTTGACCTACAGCTTTGAACCGAAGGCTTAGTTCATAGCGGCTCCGTAAGAATTCAAGATTGTCAGCAACCTGAAAGGTTTCGACGGCAACAAAAGACAAATGGTGGGGAAAACCCTGCTCCAACATGCAATAGCGCCAGAATAAAGGTGGTAGGCGCAATAAAAAAAGCTTTGGCCGCAGCGGACGTGTACCTCCGCGCGAGACTTGTGGGAACGATACTGCAAACGGAATTTGATGTCCAACCGCAAAGCAACTTTAGGCGGATTTTTCCGCAATTTGACGGTTTGCCTGCAAAAGTCTGACGCCGACGCAGACCGCAGGAATAGCATATTCCTTCCGACGTATCATCCAGACAGGTGGCCCGCGACGCTGCGTTCGATGAGGGCGGCGGCGTCCTTGACGGCGCTACAGAATTGCTACAGCAATCGCTGCGGGCCTGGCGTGACGGCCGTAACATCTATCATTCCACTCCCTGAGCAACGGGGGTGTGGCATCTCTGGCAGTGAATGATCAGCCAAATCCGAGGCCGTAGTAGTTCGATATCGCGCTCGACAGCAAGCTGCCCGCTGCAGCCAAGCCGATTTGCCAACCACCATTCGCTGCTTTTTGCATCATGTTTCCTATCCAGTGGGCCACTTTCGGACCAAACGATTTGGTGCGTTTCGGACCGTCGCCATCTTCAGCAATAGCTTGATTGAGCGTTGCCAGATCATGTCAAGCGACCCCAGCCTCGAGCAATATTTTCTCCAGCTCTCCAATGTTGCCTTCGTTGATTGTGTTCGTGACGCTGGTCGTGTTGTGATTTCCGACGATTATCGTGGCGTTAGGCCCAAAAATGGCCGAGGTAAATATCCCCTGTGTATTGATTCCTGCCGCTGCTTTTTTCAACTCTGCCTCCGGCACGTCACCGATTTTGTCTTGCAAATTTAGAACGAACTCAAGTAAGCGCGAGCGGATTTCGATCAGAACTCCAGCGATCTGCGTTGAACCGATTACGCTCTTAGCACTCACCACATGAGCATTCCCATACGGTTGTCCCAAAATGCCGTACAACTCTGGAGGGAGTGGCAACGCGACAGCCCCCTCTTCCGCGAGGGCAAACTGTTGAAGTTCTGCAACTGAGTGCCCGAGATGTATCTTGCATTATCTCTCGCGCAGGTCGTCAGAAAGATGAAGGCTCGGCAACGATGTGTTGCTGACTCTTTGAGCTATGTTCTGGACAGTGCCCATGAGTTGAGCGCCGACAACACGACAATCTGGCACTGAAGCGTTTGTGGGCACTTCGATCTGGCTTGATTTTCCCGTTGGCAAAGCAGCTTTGGACGTCCCAGTTCGACCCGGAAGTGACCTTCAGATTTACCAAAAGCGGCCGTTCAGTACGCATTGAATTGGCGCCACAAAGCAGGTGTGGATTCAGGCAATCATGAACTGCCTACGCCGGTAGCTTTCATTGGTAAAAGCTTGGCAAAGTGCTTCGTGCCAAATGCTTTGTCGGCAAGCAGGTACCGCCCGATATACGTTGCCGAGACAAGCAGCGATTGAAGTGCAAACGAGTCGTGCAGATATTCGGCGATTGCACGTTCTGACGTATAGGTGTGTGTCTCACCAGGTGCCACATTTGGAAACGCAGATGAATCGAATGTCGGGGTATGAGCAATCTTGTTACGCACCGATATACATTTTTCTATCACACGAGCGTACTCCTCAACAATTTCTGCGACTCCGATCTGTGAGTCGAGAGCCATCCTCAGCCATTCAGAGCGGCGAATGGATGGATGTGCTTGAGATTCGACACCGCAGGAAGGGCATTTACCAAAAGAATGAGTACATGCAGGAGGACTGTCTATCAGCCTTTCCAGGAGTATCGTTACATGGAGCAGTTGCCAATAATTCGGATTGAAAAAGGCTCCGAGCCTTAAATGTGAGCGGAAAGGCTTCGAGACGTACCACTCGATCAGATCGCGCAGTTTTGGATCCAAAGTTTGATAGACAGCGTATAAGTCTCGGTAGGAAAGGATCGATTCACTCGTTTGAACGAGTTCAGTCCTTAAAAAATATCTCTGAATATTTGAATAATCGACTTGTTTATAGTCGGGGTTCTGCTCGTCGAACCTTATCAAGTCGGAGGGAACCGTATCTATGCCTCCAGCACTATTCTCGTCGTAGCAGTAGATCGAGAACTGGTCATCTAAGGCAAAAGCGTCGAAGACGAGCCAGTTTCGATATTTCTCCGCCAACTCAGTATCGGATAAGATTTCTGATCCCACCAGATACGAGATATTGAGGCGAACTCGCGCAGACCCATAGGAAAACATGTCCCAACCTGCGGGGATCAGTTGAAGCCCATCCGTCAAAGGGTAAGGTCTGCTCGGTTTGTATTGACCAAGGTGCCTTACACCCCGTCGGCGTTCAAATGCGTTATCGTCCATTTGACCATTTGACAAGTTGCGATGTATCGATTTGTCAACCATCGATGTGGCGGTACTCGAATGCCCGTAGATGGTTGACTACTAACGGATGCAGATGGCTGAACCCGACCTCTGTCAAGCCTTCGTAGTCCGGATTTCTAGCGTTCGCAATAATCGGCATTGTTAGGCTATCTGATCGGACCGGGTGTTACATTTGAGTCCATTAAGGTTTCTGACTTTTTGATAATGTCTGCCGCCTTGTTCAGTGTGGCCTGATCGGAATCATCGCCTTTCAACATCAACTCGAATGCCGCGAGAAGGTTACTTTCAAGCTCTTCCAGCAAATAGTGAAACGCACTTGGGCCGTGTTCCTCGATGTATTGCACTTGATGTGGGAGGGCGACCTTCACAAGTTCGGTAACATTTTTGGTATCTATGACTTCAACCATGTCGATCCCATTTTTGAGCATGTGCAACCGGGCGACTGCATGGACAACAATGGCCTGATACGCTGAATAGTAGGCCCATGCTAGAGGTGATACAAATGGTCTAGTTCTTAGCGCCTGATCTGTTGAAAGGCTGTTTAGGTCGATCCCACCTATCATTGAAAAAAATTCCCGGAATCTGGGGTTTTTCGCTGCTTCTGTTGCTGCTGCTTCGAACTTCACTATGGCCATCCATGCGGACACGCTTTTTGCGGGTCCAAGTGAAATTACCGCGCTCCACAATTGCTCGATAGCCGTTAAGTGTCGTTGAAAGATAGCAGCCTCACGAGCTGTAACGGCAGATAAAACACCGCTCCTAAGGGCATCAATTTGCGATGCTTTTGCGTTAAGGTCAGCCTTTAGCCTTTCTAGCTTTGTGTCGTATTCGTGCCTTACCGAATTGGTCAATCTTGTGGCAATGAGGTTACGTGACAACCATAACGCCGCCGCGAAAAGTGACGTTGCTGAAACTGCGGGTATCCATTCCATAGCGCTCCCCGGCTCTTTTATAGGTAAAGAGCGGATTCTCAATTGGTCGACATCGGATCGTACGCGAGCCAATTCGCTCGGTAGATTCTGAACAAAGTCGCCTGTTCGATTGTCACCGATCCTCGGCGCGACGTCGAATGTCCCTTCATGGCCGATTGTGGTCGGATGAGCGCGCCTGAACCGGACCAAGTAGCGATCGAGTGATGCCGTAACAGGGGAAGTTTTCGGGTGCTACAGATTTGCTACAGCGATCGTAGGAATCCATATCTGACAAGCCTTGCGCTTGTCATTCCACCCCCTGAACTATGGCGTCGCAGGCGAGCTCACCGCTAATGACGCGTTCGGCGATACGCCATAGTAGTCCGGCGCGGATCCAACGAAACCCTGCATGCGTGCGTAGAACTGAAGGCAGAGTGGCGAGGGCGTTATAGCCGCATCTTTCGGAGCACCGATATAAGAACCGAAGCCTCCGTCTGATAGTAAGCCTAGTTCGCGCAAATGATCGAGTTCAAGATCGAGCCGATGAATATCGGCATGTCCGGTCAAGGCCATGAGATGGGTTGCATTAATCCGGAGCTCTTCCAATACAGTAAGGAAACCGTTTTCAGAAAATTGGACCTTCGCATTCTCGCAGGAGTGCGTGATGATTGCTGCCTCGGCCGGCGTCAGTTGCGCTAGTAGCTTAATGAAGATCAAGTTACTTTGATCCGCCCCATCTTCGGAACATGCGGTCGCCAACAAGCCCGCCCATGACGTCTGCATGGTGTCTTGATCGGCCCACGCAGCTTCCTCCAAGATTGAACCTAGCATGCGAGGATGCACGTGAAGATTGGAAGCATTCGGCCGCTTCTCCACCAATGCCTCTGCTTTGGCGAGTACGTTCGAGGCGTTGACAGCTCGCCAGTGCCGTACCTTGTCTTGCAGAAGCAATCCGAACTCTTCCGCTACTGGGAGGCATATACGACTCAGGAAAGCGCCGGTTCCTTTGACCACGCCAGTGGTCACCACCTTGCTTGCCTCGGCAAACGCTTTCGCGCCCAGCGGATCAAATCCGCTTCCGGACGATTCATCCATTGATTCTTCTCCTGTCATGCGGCGTGGTTTTTGGCGTAGGTCGTCTCTAAAATACTTATCCGATATGGCGTACACGCTGCTGCATCATCGGCGTGTGTTGTGCGACGTCATTGGCCGCTGCGGTTTGAATGCCCATCCTGAGTGTCTTCTTGCGTTAGCTGTTCAGGGCGTGAGTTTAACCCGCCGCCGCGTGCTGTGAACCGGGCCGGATGGCCAATCCGCGCAGATCGCCCGCTCATCAGCCTGTACGCTAGTGCGCGCTCATTCTTCGAGCATCGCGCGCATGTCGACCCTGCGCGCATTCGTATTGCTACGGCGCTTCGCCATCCACATCATGAAGGTAATGAAGGTGCCGAACACCACGATGATCCACGGCACTGGCAGCTTCGCCGTGAGCAGGATTGCGTACAGGCCCAGCATCAGCAACACCGCCAGGTTCTGGTTGAAATTCTGCACCGCGATGGAATGGCCCGCTGACAGCAGCGTGGCGCCGCGATGCTGCAGCAGCGCGTTCATCGGCACGATGAAAAATCCCGACAGCGCGCCGAGCAGGATCATCAGCGGATAGGCAAGCACGATATAGATTGGCGCAACAAACGGACCGACGCGGATGCCCATGCCCGGCGGAAACAGCCCCTTGCTGTAGAACGCCATCCCGATTGCGACCGCACCGGTGATGATGCCGATCGGCAGCACCTTTAGCGAACTTCGCAGCGGCACCAAGGTCGCGGCGGCAGACGCGCCGACGGCGATACCGAGCCCCGTGATGCCCTGCATGACGGCTGCCTTGGAGAGCGACAAGCCGAGGTTCACGTCGGCCCATTTGAGCACCAGCAACTGCAGCGTCACCGCGCCGCCCCACATCAGCGTGGTCACCCACAGCGCGATCTGCGCGAGCTTGTCGGCCCACAGCACGTTGAAGCAATGCGTGAAATCGCCGACCAGTTTCTTCGGTTCCTTGAGACGGTTCGGATAGCGTGCCCCGGTATCGGGGATGCCCATGTTGATCGCGGCGGCGATGGCATAGGTCACCATCACGGCGAACATCGCCAGGTCGGCCGCGGAACGGATCAGCGGCAAGTGCGCATGCGCGACGAAGTTGGTTGCGTAGGTGCTGATCAGTGCACCGCCGAGCATGGTGCCGACGATCGTCGACAGCACGGTGGCCGACTCGAGCCACGCGTTCGCCGCGACCAGCCGGTCGGCGGGCAGCAATTCAGTCAGGATGCCGTATTTGGCAGGGGAATAGGCCGCGGCGCCGAAGCCGACCACGCCATACGCGATCATCGGATGCACGCCCGCGATCATCAGCAGACAGCCGCTCGCCTTCAGGGCGTTCGAGACGAACATCACATGACGCTTTTGCAGCGCATCGGCGAACGCACCGACGAACGGCGCCAGCAGCACGTACGAGACCGTGAAGAAGATCTGCAGCATCGGCGTGACCCAGGCGGCAGACCGGATGACTGAGAGCAGCGCAATCGCCGCGATCAGCAGCGCATTGTCGGCAAGCGACGACACGAACTGCGCCGCAATGATCGTATAGAAGCCTTTTTTCATTAAGCAGTTCGCGATGCTGCGCGGGATCTCGCGCTTGAATGTACGACGGCGCGACGAAAAAATAGATCCCGGCGCGGCCTGTCGCTTTGTAGCATGAAGCGGCGCGGCATGCAGGGGCCGCGTGCAGAGACGGCTTGCAGGGGCTCAGGCCGGTCGCCTTGCCGAGCAACGCCGGCAGCCTGTGCTAGCACCAATAAAAAAGCGGCCGAAGCCGCTTGGTACGCGTTGCAGCCTTACGCCGCTTGCTGCTTCGTGCGGCTGTAGCGCGAGAGGATGGGCACCATTTGCGCGTACAGCTTCGGATTGCCCGCGACGACTTCGCCGATGTGCAGGAAGTCCGAATCGCCCGTGTAGTTGCCCACGAGACCGCCTGCTTCGGTGATCAGCAGGCTGCCTGCAGCCATGTCCCATGCGTGCAGACCCTGTTCGAAGAAGCCGTCCAGACGGCCCGCGGCGACGTTTGCTAGATCAAGCGCAGCCGCGCCCGGGCGGCGCAGGCCCGCGCAGGCTTCGGTCATTTCCTTGAACAGACGGCTATACGACTCGAGGCCGTCGGTTTCGCGGAACGGGAAGCCGGTGCCGATCAGGCCGTCAGCGAGGCGGTCGCGGCGGCCCACGCGGATGCGGCGGTCGTTCAGAAACGCGCCGCGGCCGCGCGAGGCGGTGAACAGGTCGTTGCGGTTCGGGTCATAGACGACGGCCTGCGTCACGATGCCCTTGTGCGCCAAAGCAATCGACACGCAGTAATACTGGAAGCCGTGGATGAAGTTCGTGGTGCCGTCGAGCGGGTCGATGATCCACTGGTACTCGGACTCGTTGTCCGATTTGCCGGATTCCTCGGCGAGGATGGCGTGATCGGGGTAGGCGGTCTTCAGCGTGTCGATGATGGCCGCTTCCGATGCCTTGTCGACCTCCGTGACGAAATCGTTGTGCTGTTTCTTGCTGACCTGAACCAGGTCGAGATCGAGCGACGCCCGGTTGATGATCTGCGCGGCGCGGCGGGCGGCCTTGACGGCAATGTTGAGCATGGGATGCATGAGCCTGGATCCTTGTGCCGGGGCAGCGCGGCTGCTTACCGGTAATGAGCTGAAAATAAGCTGGAAATCAGTTGAGACAGCGCAGCTGAAACAACACGGAACGACCGCTTGACAGGCGTTCCGTCGACGGAGACGAATTGAATAAGAACGAGGCGCTCGTCCTAAAACGGCGCGAATAGGCGTGATTTTACCCGACTCCGGGGTTCTCCGGCAGCGCGCCGCGCAACGCGGGTAGGTTCGCGGGCCGGTTGGCGCTACCATACGGGTCTTTAGCTCCCCCATTTCATCGTGGCCACCACCCACACTCCCCACACGCCGTCTTCGTCCTCCTCGCCGTCGTCCGAAACCTGTGGGCCGGACAGCGCTGCGCCAGTGCGCGGCGGCTTTACGTCGACCCGCTTCGTGCTCGTCGAGCCCAGCCATCCCGGCAATGTGGGGGCCGCTGCGCGCGCGCTGAAGACGATGGGCTTTTCACGCCTCGTGCTGGTCGCGCCGCGCGTGCCGCATGTCCAGTCGGATCCCGAGGCGATCGCCATGGCAAGCGGCGCAGACGATGTGCTGGCTGGCGCGCATATTGTGCCGACGCTGGCGGATGCGCTCAATGGGGTGCCGTGGTCCGTGGCGCTGACGGCGCGCTCGCGTGAATACGGGCCACCCCAGCTCGTGCCGCGCGCGGCGGCCGGACACGCGCGCGAGCACGCGGTGCATGGCGACATTGCGCTGGTGTTCGGCAACGAGCGGACCGGTTTGTCGAATGAGGATGTCGAGCGTTGCAGTGCGCTCGCGCATATTCCGGCCAATCCGGCCTACAGCTCGCTCAATCTGGCGCAGGCCGTGCAGGTGCTGGCGTACGAGTTGCGGCTCGCGTATCTCGGCCTGGGCGGTGTAGCTGGCGCTTTCCCGGACAGCAGCAGTGGCAGCGCCGAGGGGCAGGGCGGAGCGGCCGGTTCGCTCGCGCCTAGCGACGATATCGAAGGCATGTACGCGCACCTGGAAAACGCACTGGTCGCGCTCGAATTTCTCGATCCGGCCAACCCAAAGAAGCTGATGTCGCGTCTGCGGCGCCTGTTCGCCCGCTCTGGGCTCGAGCGTGAAGAGGTGAACATCGTGCGCGGGATTGCCAAGCACATCCTGCTGAAGATCAAGCACCCGGGCGACGGTACGCCCTGAGATCACAACCCCGCCGTACGCGACGACCTTGCCGGTAACGGGGGCATCCGGCAGGTTTTGCGCAATCGCCCTACAATTCCTCGAAATCTGATAAGCAAAGCTGCCGGTCTGCTAACCGGCAGCTTTCCGTTGTGCGCCATCGGCGCAACGGCGGTTTCCCGTTCCTACAAAAGCGTCACTGCCATGTTCACGAGACTTCGCGAAGACATCGCCACGATCCGCGAGCGCGATCCCGCCGCCCGCAGCGCCTGGGAAGTGCTCACGTGTTATCCGGGCCTGCATGCGCTCGTGCTGCACCGGCTCGCACACGCCTTCTGGCGGGCCAAACGCCGCTGGCTGGCGCGCTACGTCTCGCAGTTGGCGCGCTTTCTGACGGGCATCGAGATCCACCCCGGCGCGACGGTCGGTCGCCGCGTGTTTATCGATCACGGCATGGGCGTGGTGGTCGGAGAGACGGCGGAAATTGGCGACGATTGCACGATTTATCAGGGCGTGACGCTCGGCGGCACGTCGCTGACCCGCGGGGCCAAGCGGCATCCAACGCTCGAGCGCGGCGTGATCGTCGGCGCCGGCGCGAAGGTGCTCGGCGGCTTCACGATCGGCGCAGAGGCCAAGATTGGCTCGAACGCGGTGGTCGTCAAGCCGGTGCCGGCTGGGGGTACGGCGGTGGGTAATCCGGCGCGCGTGATCGTGCCGGCGGCGGTGCCGGCTACGGCATGTCGTGACGCAAAACCGGCGCCGGCACGCGCTGCGTTCTGCGCGTATGGCATCACGCCGAATGCGGACGATCCCGTGTCGCTCGCCATCCACGGCCTGATCGATCATGCGGCGACACAGTCGCAACGCATCGACGAGATCGTCGCCGCTCTGGAGCGGCTCGGCACCAGTCTGGAAGCGCTGCAAGGTGCGGACGCGGCGCTGCTCGATTTGCGGCGTTTATCCGCGGCAATCGCAGGTAAGGTGGATAACGGGGTGGTCGAGCGCTGAGGGCGCTGCTAACGCAGGGGCAGTGGTTCAACGCACCCCGTTAATCGAGCGGCAACGCCCTGAGCCCTTGGGCATCGATGCGTAGATAGCCGCCACGGCGCTCGCCGTGATCGAGGTCCCAGTCGGGCAACACCCAGCGCGTGCCGCCGGGCTCGCGATGCCGAGCCGGCCGGTGCGTGTGGCCGTGCACAATCGTGGTCGTCCCGCTCTCCTTGAACAACGCGGCTACGCCTTCGGGCGTCGCGTCGTATTTGGGCGAAGCGGGCCGCGAGCGGCCCGCCTGACTCGTCGAACGCATCCGCTCAGCCAGCGCCCGGCGCCATCGGAACGGCCAGGCGAGAAACAGCATCTGTGCGAAACGGCAGCGCGCGAAGCGGCGAAAGCGCAGATAGGCGCGGTCCGCCGTGCAGAGTGCGTCGCCGTGCGCGAGCGTGATGCGCGTGCCGAACGCGGTGATCACGAACGGATCGGGCAGCCAGATTGCTCCGGCGGCTTTCATGAACCGTTTGCCGAGCAGGAAATCGCGATTGCCGTGCATTATGTAGAGCGCGATGCCGCGCTCGGACAGCGTATGCAACAGAGCCGCCATGCGGGCGACGAACGGTTCGCTCAGCATGTCGTCGCCGATCCAGTATTCGAACAGGTCGCCGAGAATGAAAACCGAATCGGCCTTTTCAGCGGTAACGCGGACGAAGCGTTCGAACGCTGCGACCGTGTGCGGGATCGCTTCGTTCAGGTGCAGATCCGAGATGAAAAACAACGGGCGCGCGCCGTGTGGGCGTTTGCCCTCACCGGGCCCGCCCGCGGCCACGCTTCGCAGCGGCGTTTCTTGCAGCATTGAAGAGTGCCTGAGTTCAGTTGCAGTGAATGCGTGGCGTTTTGATCCGGCCAGGTGAGGCTCGGCAGGACCAGGCCCGGCCGGGTCAGGCCCGGCTTATGCCCGATCAAGCAGCTCAGACCTGCTGTGCGCCAGCATGCCAGCGCACAGCGAGGTGTCCGCGCGACTTACTCGACGATGACCGCTTTTTCGATGATCACGTCGTCAGCCGGCACGTCCTGATGGAAGCCCTTCGAACCGGTCTTCACCTTCTTGATCTTTTCGACGATGTCGAGACCTTCGACCACTTTGCCGAACACTGCGTAACCCCAGCCTTGCGGCGTCGGCGACGAGTGATTCAGGAAGTCGTTGTCGTTGACGTTGATGAAGAATTGCGCCGTCGCCGAATGCGGGTCGTTGGTGCGTGCCATGGCGACCGAGCCGTTGACATTCTTCAGGCCGTTGTTTGCTTCGTTGGTGATCGGCGCTTCGGTCGGCTTTTGCTTCATGCCGGGTTCGAAACCGCCGCCCTGGATCATGAAGCCATCGATGACGCGGTGGAACACCGTGTTGTCGTAGTGACCGGCCTTCACGTAGTTGAGGAAGTTCTCAACCGACTTCGGTGCTTTCTCGGCGTCCAGTTCGAGTTTGATGACGCCGTGATTCGTGTGCAGTTCGACCATGATGGAATCCTTTGATGAACAGGTGGGTGGAAGGCGCGGCGAGTGGGATGGATGGGACCGCGCCGGGGCATTCGTGGCGCAAGGGCCGGCGATCGTCTAGATCGCCGGGGCATGCACCTGTTAGTTTACTTGCCGACGACGGTGGCCGATTCGATCACGATCGGCGTTTGCGGCACGTCGGCCATCGGGCCGCGCGTGGTGGTCGGCGTTCCTTCGATCTTCTTCACGACATCCATGCCGGAGGTCACCTTGCCGAACACGGCGTAACCGTTGCCGTCCTGGCCCGGATAGTCGAGGCCGGCGTTATCCGCCGTGTTGATGAAGAATTGTGCCGTGGCCGAATCCGGGTCGCTGGTGCGCGCCATCGCAATTGTGCCGACCGCGTTCTTCAGACCGTTGCGGCTTTCAAGCTGGATCGGCGCGCGCGTCGGTTTTTCCGCGTAGCTCTGCGTGAAGCCACCGCCCTGGATCATGAAGCCGGGAATCACGCGGTGGAAAATCGTGCCGCTGTACTGGCCGGATTTCACATAGTCGAGGAAGTTCGCGACGGTCTTCGGCGCCTTCTCGGGATACAGCTCGACGCGGATGTCGCCGTCCGTGGTCTTGAAGAGGACAGACGGGTGCGCCGCCGGCGTGGGGGACTGGGCAAAAGCGGGTGCGTTCGCGATCAGGGCGGCGCTACCGAGCGCCAGCATCAACCATTTCATGAAGATCCTCAGGGTGGAAAAAAGCGTTGGCGATGAGTGTGCTTACTGCGACGGCGCCATATACGGCGGCTGGGCGAGCGAACCGTTCGGGCCGCCGAACTGGAAACTTGGGGATTCCGTGATGTTCGAGGTGGCGCGGTTCGTGTAGTCGTCCGGCGCGGCGACCTTCTTGACCGGCTTCTCGCTGCCCTTCGGCGGCGAAATGATCTTCTGGATGTCGGAGAGGCGCTGCTGCGTGGGGCCGGTTGCCTGACCGAGGTCGTGTGCGCGCTGGTATGCCGAGTCGGCAAGACGCAGGTACAGGTCGCCGAGATTTTCGTAGGCGAGACCGTAGTCGGGGTTCGCCTTGGTGGCGGTTTCGAGCGCTTCGCGTGCTTCCGTGTAACGGCCATGCTTCGCGTACAGCGCCGCCAGATTGTTGTACGGCTCCGGCAATTCAGGGTACGTCTGCGTGAGCGCGATGAAGGCGTTGATCGCTTCGTCGTCGCGGTTCAGGTGAGCCAGGATGGTGGCGCGCTTGAACTGCGCCTGCGCGTCGCGCGGATTCGCAGCAATGCGTGCGTCGAGTTGCGTGAGCGCGGCATTCCAGTTTTTCTGCGCGATCGAGGCGTCGATTTCCGGTGTGCCGTCGCGCACAGCGGGGCCCTGCGACAGCACGGGGGTCTTCTGCGCATACGCAGGGGCGCCCGGCAGCAGCATGACGGCGAGGCCGCACAGGGCCGTCGCGGCGAGGGTCGCAGCGCTTCGCGCGCGGCCGCTGGAAGGTTTCATAGGCTCAGGTCTGGATGTTATACTCCGACCCATTCTAACAAAAGGTCTGCGCGTTCCGTCGAACCACAGACTGTCTTTTCGCCACTCGTGGTCGTCTCCGCCTTGATCGCAGCCTGACCGCCGCACCAGGTGCACCGGTTTGCTGCTGTTGTATGTGCCATACCCGTTTTGTCTGAAGCGGATACGGCGCGCACGAAACACATTGCGGATTTCTTTCGGCCCACGCATCGTCTCTATGGAATCACTGCGCATCTACAACACGCTCGCGCGTGACAAGCAAACTTTCGTGCCGCTGCAACAGGGCGTCGTACGGATGTACGTCTGCGGGATGACGGTGTATGACTACTGTCATATCGGTCACGCACGCGTGATGGTTGTGTTCGATATCGTGCAACGCTGGCTGCGTACGCTCGGTTACAACGTAACTTACGTGCGCAATATTACCGATATCGACGACAAGATCATCCGCCGCGCGGTCGAAAATGGCGAGACGATCAAGTCGCTGACCGATCGCTTCATCGCGGCGCTGCATGAAGATGCGGACGCGCTCGGCATCGAGCGGCCCGATCTCGAACCGCGCGCCACGGACTATATTCCGCAGATGCTTGGCATGATCGAGAAGCTCGAGACTAGCGGCTACGCGTATCAGGCCGGCGACGGCGACGTGAATTACGCGGTCCGTAAATTTTCTGGCTACGGCAAGCTGTCGGGCAAATCGCTCGAAGACTTGCGGGCCGGCGAACGCGTGGCGGCCAATGACGCGAAGCAGGATCCGCTGGATTTTGTCTTGTGGAAACAGGCCAAGCCCGAGGAGCCTGCGGACACGGGTTGGGACTCGAAATACGGGCGCGGCCGTCCGGGTTGGCACATCGAATGCTCGGCAATGGGCTGTACGCTGCTCGGCGATCACTTCGACATTCATGGTGGCGGTCAGGACCTGCAGTTTCCGCACCATGAAAACGAAATCGCACAAAGCGAGGGCGCGACAGGTCAAACGTTTGTCAATTACTGGATGCACAACGGCTACGTTCAGATCGACAATGAGAAGATGTCGAAGTCGCTCGGCAACTTCTTTACGATCCGCGAAGTGCTCGCGCAGTACGATGCTGAGGTCGTGCGCTTTTTCATTGCGCGAGCGCACTACCGTTCGCCGCTGAACTATAGCGACACGCATATCGACGACGCGCGCAACGCCCTGACGCGTTTGTACACGTCGTTGAAAGATGTGACGCCGGACGATGCCGAGCTCGACTGGAACGAAGCACACGCGCAGCGTTTTCGCGCAGCGATGAACGACGACTTCAACACGCCGGTTGCTGTGTCCGTGCTGTTTGAATTGGCAAGTGAGGTAAACCGCACGCGCGATGCCGCGCTGGCCCGACAACTGCGTGCGCTTGCGCGCATCATCGGACTGCTCGGCCGTGAGCCGCGTGCATTCCTGCAGCAGGCTGCGGGCAGCGCGAGTGAAAGCGCGCTCGATGCCGCCGCGATCGAAGCGAAGATCGCCGCGCGTGTGGCCGCCAAGCAGGCGAAGGACTATGCGGCAGCAGACCGGATTCGGGCCGAATTGCTCGAGGCCGGCGTTGCACTTGAAGACAAACCCGGCGGGTTGACCGAGTGGCGGCGCGTGTGAGCGCACCTCGTACTTCCCTTTGATCGACTCGCCAGGCAGGAGGCAGGATGGCATCGGCCACGAAGACGCTGGCTAAACGGGCTGCGTCTCAAACAGGCGGGGCAGCCGCAGTGAAATCGACGCGCCCGCGCAGCGGCAGCGCGGCGAAGGCATCGCCGTCAACGGCTAAGGCCGCTGGCAAGACGGACAGTACCGCAAAAAAGACGCCCGTGAAGCGCGGGCTCAACGGTGCTTCGGCGCATGCTCCGAAGCTCGCGAGAGGCGCGAAAGCAACGCGCGCGTCGCGTGCGAAAAATCATGGCGGCAACGGCGCTGTGCCGGCTGAAGTCGTCGATGATGCGCAGGAACTCGCGCGCGACGAATTGCATGAAGGCGAAGTCGTACGCAAAACGCGTGTGCTCGACGATGCGGAAGTCGCGGTGCCGGTGCAGGTGGGCGGCCTCACGCCTGAAGTCACGCGCCCTGCGTATTGGGACAAGGCCTGTGCTGACCTCGTCAAGCGCGATCGCATCCTCAAGAAACTGATTCCGAAATTCGGCCCGGTGCATCTGATGAGCCGCGGCGACCCGTTCGTCACGCTCGCGCGGTCCGTGGTGGGGCAACAGATCTCGGTGGCGTCTGCGCAAGCTGCGTGGCAGCGCGTCGAAAGCGCGTGTCCGAAGCTGGTGCCGCAACAGTTCATCAAGCTAGGCCAAGACAAACTGATGGCGTGCGGCTTGTCCAAGCGCAAGGCGGAATACATCCTTGATCTGGCCGAGCACTTTGTCTCCGGTGCGTTGCACGTGGGCAAGTGGACCTCGATGGAAGACGAGGCGGTGATCGCCGAACTCACGCAGATTCGCGGCATCGGCCGCTGGACTGCGGAGATGTTTCTGATCTTCAATCTGTCTCGCCCGGACGTCCTGCCGCTCGACGATCTCGGCCTGATCCGCGCGATCAGCATCAACTATTTCAGCGGAGAGCCGGTGACGCGCAGCGAAGCGCGCGAGGTGGCCGCGAACTGGGAACCGTGGCGTACGGTCGCAACCTGGTATATGTGGCGTAGTCTGGATCCGTTGCCGGTTGATTATTGACCTGAGATAGACCTGAGCCGATTTGATGTGATGCTGCCTCAAGGCTATCGATTTTGCCGAGTCGATAGTTTCGAGGTAGTTTTGACAGCGGCGGTCGCGGTTAGAATACGCGCTGCCTGGTAAGTCCAAGGATTAAAACCAATGAAGACCACTTTTCTGGATTTCGAGCAGCCGATCGCGGAACTCGAAGCGAAGATCGAAGAATTGCGCTTCGTGCAGGACGATTCGGCCGTCGATATTTCGGAAGAAATCGAGCGGCTGTCCAAGAAGAGTCAGCAGCTCACCAAAGATTTGTACGCAAATCTGTCGCCGTGGCAGGTTTCGCAAATTGCCCGTCATCCGCAGCGCCCGTACACGTTCGACTACGTGAGCGAACTATTCACCGATTTCCACGAATTGCACGGTGACCGTGCGTTCGCGGACGATCTGGCGATCGTCGGCGGCTTTGCGCGCTTCAACGGCCAGGCGTGTATGGTGATCGGCCACCAGAAGGGGCGCGACACCAAGGAGCGCTCGCTGCGTAACTTCGGCATGCCGCGTCCGGAAGGCTATCGCAAGGCCGAACGTCTAATGCGTCTCGCCGAAAAGTTCGGTCTGCCGCTGTTCACCTTTATCGACACGCCGGGCGCCTATCCTGGCATCGGTGCGGAAGAGCGGGGCCAGTCGGAAGCCATTGGCCGCAATCTGTATGTGATGGCCGAACTGAAAACGCCGATCATTTCGACGATCATCGGCGAAGGCGGTTCGGGCGGCGCGCTGGCCATCGCCGTGGGCGACAGCGTGTTGATGCTGCAATTCTCGACCTATTCGGTGATCTCGCCGGAAGGCTGCGCGTCGATTCTGTGGAAGAGCGCGGCCAAGGCGCCGGAAGCCGCTGAAGCGCTGGGCCTCACCGCCCACCGTCTGAAGGCGCTCGGCCTGATCGACAAGATCGTCAATGAACCGCTCGGCGGCGCGCACCGCGATCCGAAGGGCATGGCGGCCATGTTGCGCCGTGCACTGGCCGATTCGCTGCGTCAGTTCCAGGGCATGAGTACTCCGGACCTGCGTCAACGCCGCTTCGACCGGCTGATGTCGTACGGCAAGTTCAAGGAAACGACGCCGGGCGCATAAGCCGGCTCGTCCTCTCCACTCCAGGGCGCCTCGCGCCTCGTCGCCGTGACCCACACCGCTGACTCTCCCGCCGACCGCCTCGTTCTCGATGCGGTCGGCGTGGCGCTTTCTGCGCTGCCTGCACGGCCAACGCAGCTTGGGCAGGCGGCCGACGCACGCGTTGCGGTGGCGTTCAGCGGCGGCATCGACTCCAGCGTATTGCTCGACGCCGTGGCTCGCGTTGCGGGGCCGTCGCGTTGCATCGCGCTGCATGTTCATCACGGTCTCAGTCCGCATGCCGATCGGTGGCTGGCGCATTGCGAGTCGTTTGCACGCGAGCGTGGCATCGCGTTTGCGGCAGAGCGCGTCGAAGTCGTGTGCGGTGCGGGTGTGAGCGTCGAGGCCTCCGCGCGCGACGCACGCTATCGCGCGCTCGACGCGCTTTGCGAGCAACACGGCGCGACGACGTTGTGGCTCGCGCAGCATGCCGACGATCAGGCCGAAACGGTCCTGCTGCAATTGCTGCGCGGAGCAGGGGTGGCAGGGCTTGCAGCAATGGCCCCCGAATACCTGCCCGCAGGCGCCGCGGTAACGCGCGTGCGGCCGCTGCTGCATTTGTTGCGCGCGCAACTAGAGCAGTACGCGGCAGGGCGGGCGCTTGCGTGGGTCGACGACGAATCGAACGCGGATACGCGCTACGCGCGCAATGCGTTGCGCCATGACGTGCTACCTGCGCTGGCGGTCCATTTTCCAGGCTTTCGCGATGCCCTGGCGCGGACCGCGGTCCACGCGGCGTCCGCGCAGCGTCTGCTCGACGAACTGGCGCGTCGTGACATGCAGGCGGCCGCGCACGACGCAGGCCGCGCGCTCTCGCGCGACGCACTGCTCGCACTCGACGACGAGCGCGCGCTGAACCTGCTGCGTTTCTGGATGCGTTCGCTCGGCTTGCCGGCGGCATCGACAGCGCGTCTCACCGACGCCTTGCGTCAATTGCGCGAGGTTGGCGCGGACCACAGTCTGCGCATCGATCATGCGGGGCAGGCGCTGCGCAGCTATCGTGGGCAGATCTATTGGGAAGCAGGGGACAGCGCCGAGCCCGCTGATGAGACAGCGCTCGTTGCGCGTGCCGCCAGCCAGCTTGCCTGGCAGGGCGAATCGATCTGGCGTCTGCCGCAATGGCGCGGCACTTTCGTATTCGCTGAGGCGAGCGCGGACGATCCCGGCGCCGTGCCTGCCGCGCTTCTGCGTGCGGCACCGCTTACCGCGCGCTCGCGCAGCGGCGGCGAGCGTATGCGCAACAGCGAGCAGGGTCCGAGCCGCACGCTCAAAAACCTGTTCCAGGAGCAGGGCGTGCCGGCATGGAGGCGGGACGTGCCGCTGCTTTACGCGGGCGACTCGCTGCTGTTCGTACCGCTGCTCGGCGTGAACCGCGCGGCCTGGCCTGCGCCGGTTGACGCTGGCGTTGCCGATGCCGACGCACGCTACGTAGGAATCGAGTGGCGAGAAGATCTGCTGATCGCCTGACCTGACCGACCGGTCGGGCACCGAGGGCAAAGGCCCGACGCGACGCCACAGCACAGCAGTCGAGGCGTTGAAAAAGGGCGCAACGCCTTTGCGCATAAGCCTTTGCAACACTTATTGCCGGGATTTTGGCTTGTCTTTTTGCGCCTGATCGGGTACGTTAACTTGTTTGCCCGAAGCCGCTATTGCCGTCATTTTGATGCGCTTTTGCTGTTTTCCGGCCGTTTCCTGTGTTTCCCGGCGACCAAAAGCCACCGGGGAGCCGCCAGCCAGCGGCCTTTGGCGATTCCTCGCGGGCAAATCCGCGCGTGCTGCACGTGCGCTGCATCTCGCCGCTACCCTTCACACTTCGCCGTCGTTCCTGAAACGTTGAGCTCTTGTGCCTTGGTGCGGTCGTCTCCAGCGCGGCAGCGCGGTTACTTCTCCAGTTCAGAACGACAATGGCACTCATCGTACATAAATACGGCGGTACTTCGATGGGCTCGGTCGAGCGCATCAAGAACGTCGCGAAGCGCGTCGCGAAATGGCACAAGGCCGGTCACAAGATGGTCGTCGTGCCCTCGGCGATGTCCGGCGAAACGAACCGCTTGCTCGGCCTCGCGAAAGACATTTCGGCCCAGCCGAGCCCACGCGAACTCGACATGATTGCCGCCACCGGCGAGCAGGTCAGTTCGGGACTGCTCGCCATCGCGCTGCAGGAAGCAGGCGTCGATGCGGTCAGCTACGCCGGTTGGCAAGTGCCGGTCAAAACCGACAGCGCGTTCACCAAGGCACGCATTAGCGAAATCGACGGCGAGCGCGTGCTGCGCGATCTCGACGCGGGCAAGGTGGTGGTGATCACCGGCTTCCAGGGCATCGACCCGGAAGGCCATATCACGACGCTCGGTCGCGGCGGTTCGGACACCTCGGCGGTGGCCGTCGCGGCTGCGCTGAAAGCGGACGAGTGCCTGATCTATACGGACGTCGACGGTGTCTACACGACCGACCCGCGCGTGGTCGAAGAAGCGCGCCGGCTTGACCGCGTGACGTTCGAAGAAATGCTGGAGATGGCCAGCCTGGGTTCGAAGGTGTTGCAGATCCGCTCGGTGGAATTCGCCGGCAAATATCAGGTAAAGACGCGTGTCCTGTCGAGCCTGACCGATCCGCTGATCCCGCTCGAAGCCGAAATGACCTCGGGCACCCTGATTACTTTTGAAGAAGACGAGACCATGGAAAAAGCAGTCATCTCGGGCATCGCGTTTCAGCGCGACGAAGCACGTATCGCCGTGATGGGTGTACCCGACAAGCCGGGCATCGCCTACCAGATCCTCGGACCGGTGGCGGACGCGAATATCGACGTCGACATGATCATCCAGAACCAGAGCGTCGAGGGCAAAACCGCCTTCACGTTCACGGTCGGCCGCGGCGACTATCAGCGCGCCATGGAGATCCTCTCGGGCCAGGTGAAGGATCATGTGAAGGCCGAGCAGGTGCTGGGCGATCCGAAGGTGTCGAAGGTCTCGGTGGTCGGCGTCGGCATGCGTTCGCACGTGGGTATTGCGAGCACGATGTTCCGCACGTTGTCGGAAGAGGGCATCAACATCCAGATGATCTCCACCTCCGAAATCAAGATCTCGGTACTGATCGATGAGAAGTACATGGAGCTCGCCGTGCGTGCGCTTCACAAGGCGTTCGAACTCGATCAGGCGTAATCTGCTTTGAAAAATGGGGCGTGCCACGGGGGGTACACAATCGTCCCGTTCGCGCTTCGTGCGTTCGTTGCGGCCAATGTGAACAAATCGCGTCGTCGGTGACGAATCTGGCACAAAAAATGTGTCGTAGACATTGACCTTCGCGGTTCAGGCCGCTATTATCTTGGCTTCGTCGCGCTGACTCCCTGCGCGACCGAAAGTTTGGGAGACGTGGCCGAGAGGTCGAAGGCACTCCCCTGCTAAGGGAGCATCTGGGCCAAAACCTGGATCGAGGGTTCGAATCCCTCCGTCTCCGCCAGCAATGGCGGCGGAACCCCAAGAGATCGCGGTCTCTTGGGGTTTTGTTTTTTCCGGGGCCGTTTTTGATTCGGCGGGTGGGGTTTCGGTGTGGGCGATATGTCTTCGCGCACGCAAGAATGAATATGCTTCGGATGCCGAAGCAATGTGTTGTGAGCGGCTGACCAATGCCAGTCCAACGCGGAACCCGATGCAGACGCAAAGCCGGTCAAATGCAGGCTTCCCACGATCCGGCGCCTAAAATCCACACCCCATGTGTTACCGGCAAGGCCGCTTTTCACCGAAACTTCGTCGCTTGTAACCAGACGTAACGTAGCGCTTCAGAGTACGACGTTATGCATCAGTTCTTACAAGTTTGAAATACGCGAGCCTTCGCCTTGCGCTATATTTCAGCCCAACAACACACACTTGTTAAAAGGTGAATTCCATGAAGTCCGCTCGTCTTGTTCCGCTTCTGATCGGGGTCCTCGCGCTGGGTGCGTCAGGTGCAGCAATGGCCGGCGTGAGCGTGGGTGTCAATATCGGTATTCCGGCACCGGTGTATGTTGCTCCGGCACCTGTCTACGCACCGCCACCCCCGCCCGTCGTTTATCAACCGGCTCCCGTGTACTACGGCGGCCCGGCAATCGTGATCGGCTGGCATGGCGACCGTTACTGGGACGGCCATCGCTACTGGGCGCGTAACGACTGGAATCGCTATCACGGCGGAGGCTATCATGGTGGCGGCTACCACGGTGGTGGCTACGACCACCGCTATTGAACCGGATCGCACATCGCTTCTAGCGTCGAATGCAAAAAACCGCCCTGCAAGGGCGGTTTTTTGTTGCCGTGTGTCAATCTGCCACCGACGGTTCAGGTGTAGCGAATGCGTGGCCTTTTGACGCGGCCGGAGGAGGGCGCAACGTAAAGCTTACGGTCCGTTACTCCGCGACGACGGCCATGCCGCCGACCACTGCGTTGAAGCCGCTGTCAACGTGCAGAATTTCCGCCGTCACGCCGGCCGCGAGATCCGACAACAGGAATGCTGCCGAATTGCCCACCTGCTCGATCGTCACGTTGCGCTTGAGCGGCGCATTGCTTTCGACGAAATCGAGAATCTTGCCGAAGCCCTTGATGCCGCTTGCTGCCAGCGTCTTGATCGGACCCGCTGAGATGCCATTGACGCGCACGCCCTTGGTACCGAGCGAAACGGCCAGATAGCGCACGCTTGCCTCGAGCGAGGCTTTGGCGAGACCCATGGTGTTGTAGTTCGGAATCGCGCGTTCGGCGCCGAGGTAGCTCAAGGTCAGCAACGCGGCATCTTGCGAGAGCATCGGCAGTGCGGCCTTGGCGAGTGCGGGGAAGCTGTAGGCGGAGATGTCGTGCGCGATGCGGAAGTTTTCGCGCGTCATGCCGTCGAGGAAGTCGCCGGCGATCGCTTCACGCGGCGCAAAACCAATAGAGTGGACGAGGCCGTCGAGGCTGTCCCAGCGTTCCTTCAGCGACGCGAAGAGCGCCTCGATCTGCGCGTCGTCAGCAACGTCGCATGGGAAGACCAGATCGCTGCCGAATTCCGTTGCGAACTCGGTGATGCGGTCCTTGAAACGTTCGCCGACATACGTGAACGCCAGTTCGGCGCCTTCGCGCTTGCAAGCCTGCGCAATACCGTATGCGATCGATCGGTTCGACAGCAAGCCGGTCAGCAAGATTCGTTTACCAGCGAGGAAGCCCATGAATTCTCCTAATGAAGTCAACGCGCCGCGAGCTCAGATGTGCGGGATCGCGCGGGATTATTGGGTAGAATTCTCTCACATTGCAACTGCCCACTGACCAACAAGGCCCCTATGACAACTGGCTCGCGACGGGTTCAAGCGCTTCGTGCAGGCTGGCGCACCGCGATGCAGAGGATCGCGCGTGTCTGTTCTCAGGTGGTGCCTGGTTCGTTGGCGGCAACGCTAGTTATCTTCTATGGGGCCGGCGCGGGATTGCTGGCGGCACAACCGGCGCACGCAGCCTACGCGATTGCGCAGTACGGCGAACCGAAATATCCGCCCGGTTTCAAGCACTTCGATTACGTCAATCCGGATGCGCCGAAGGGCGGCACGCTGGTTCTGGCTAATCCGAACCGGCAAACGAGCTTCGACAAATTCAATCCGTTCACGCTGCGCGGTAATGCGGCGCCGGGGATGGACTTTCTGTTCGAGAGTCTCGCGACCGGGAGTTCCGACGAAGTCGCGACCGAGTACGGTCTGTTGGCCGACGACATCCGCGTCGCGCCGGACGGGCTGTCCACCACATTCCACATCAATCCCCACGCGCATTTTTCGAACGGCGATCCGGTGACCGCCGCCGACGTCAAGTTCTCGTTCGACACGCTCACGAGTCCGCAGGCAGCGCCTGCCTACGCCTCGTATTTCGCCGACATCACGCGTGCCGTGGTGGTCGATCCGCTGACCATCCGCTTCGAGTTTCGCCAGCACAACCGCGAGCTGCCGTTGCTGGCGGGTGGCATTCCAGTGTTCTCGCACAAGTGGGGTATGAAACCCGACGGCACGCGTATTCCCTTCGACCAACTTACGTTCGAAAAGCCGATCGGCAGTGGGCCGTATCTGATCGAGAGCTATAGCAACGGCCGCACGATCACTTACCGGCGCGATCCGAACTACTGGGGCGGGGCGTTGCCGGTGCGGGTCGGCATGAACAACTTCGACCGCATCACCTACAAGCTGTACTCCGACGACACCGCACGCCGCGAGGCATTCAAGGCAGGGGAGTACGACGCGATGACGGAAATGGTCGCGCGCAACTGGGTACGGCGCGATGTCGGCAAGCCGTTCGACAATGGCGATCTGATCAAGCGCGAATTTCCGCAGCACAACGGCAACGGCATGCAGGGCTTCGTGCTGAACCTGCGCCGGCCGTTGTTCCAGGATGTCCGCGTACGCAAGGCGCTCGATCTTGCTCTCGACTTCCAGTGGCTCGACCGGCAACTGTTTTACAACCAGTACACGCGGATCGACAGCTACTTCGTGAATACCCAGTGGCAGGCAACCGGCACGCCGAGCGCGGGCGAATTGGCGTTGTTGAACCCCTGGCGTCAGCAGCTTGATCCGACGGTGTTCGGTCCGATGCCGGTACAGCCCAATACCGATCCACCCGGCTCACTGCGTGCGAACCTGTTGCAGGCGCGCGCGCTGCTCGCCGAAGCCGGCTGGGTGTATCGCGATGGAGCGCTGCGTAACGCGAAAGGGGAGAAGTTCGAGTTCGAAATGCTGGACGACTCTTCGGGTGCCGCGGTGTGGCCGCCAGTGATGGCAACGTACCAACGCAATCTCGCGAAGCTCGGCATCACCCTGAACTATCGCACCACGGATTTCGCGGTGTATCAGAAGCGCCTTGATGCGTTCGAGTTCGACGCGACGATTATCAAGGTTCCCGACTCGCAGGTGCCAGGCACGGACGTGCTGGAACAGTTTGGCAGCAAGTCAGCCGACGTCCCCGGTTCAGGCAATCTGGGAGGGCTCAAGTCGCCGGCCGTCGACGCCATCCTGCACGCGCTGGTTGGGGCGCAGACGCTCGAGCAGCTCACCGATGCGACCCATGCGCTCGACCGGGTCCTGATGCATGGCTATTATGTGGTTCCACAGTGGTATAGCTCGGTGTGGCGGGTAGCGTTCAAACGTGGCATGGACTGGCCCAAGACCTTGCCGCTGTACTATGACCCAGGCAGCTGGATTCCGTCGAGCTGGTGGTTCACGCCGCAGGCGCGGAAGTCTTGACGTCGCGCTGCTGCACTTCGACCGTCTCGGCCGTCATCTCAATGTATTGCACTCGTGCACTGGAAACGCCGCCATGTGGAGCTACATCCTCAAACGCCTGCTGTTGATGATCCCGACCGTGCTCGGCGTGTTGACGCTGACCTTTGCCGTGATCCAGTTCGTGCCCGGCGGCCCGGTCGAGCAGATGGCGCATGAATTGCGCAGGGGCTCCGAGGGCGGGGTGCCGTTCGGACTGCGCGCGCATAGCGGCGTCGACGCGCAGCAGATTGCGCAGCTCAAAGCGCTGTATGGCTTCGACAAGCCGCCGCTGGTGCGCTACGGGCTGATGCTCAAGCGCTTTGCCACCTTCGATCTCGGGCAGAGCTATTTTCGTCACCAAAGCGTCTGGTCGTTAGTGCGGTCCAAACTGCCGGTGTCGATCAGTATCGGCCTGTGGACCTTCTTTCTGACGTATCTGATATCGGTGCCTCTCGGCATCGCCAAGGCGATACGCAACGGTTCGCACTTCGATTTCGTCACCAGCCTGATCGTGCTGATCGGCTACGCGATTCCTGGCTTCGTCCTCGGGGTGCTGCTGCTCGTGCTGTTCGGCGGCGGCTCGTTCCTGCAACTGTTTCCGCTGCGCGGCCTCACGTCGGATAACTGGGCCCAGTTGAGTCTCGGCGGCAAGATCCTCGACTATCTGTGGCACATCACGTTGCCGATCGTCGCGTCGGTGGTGGGCAGCTTCGCGGTGATCACGATGCTGACGAAGAACGCCTTCCTCGATGAGATCCGCAAACAATACGTGCTGACTGCGCGCGCCAAGGGACTCTCCGAGCGGCGCGTGCTGTGGAAGCATGTGTTCCGCAATGCTTCGCTGCCGTTGATCGTCGGTTTCCCGGGCGCGTTTATCGGCGCGTTTTTTACCGGCAGTCTGCTGATCGAGACGTTGTTCTCGCTCGACGGCCTCGGCTTGCTGTCGTATCAGTCGGTCGTGCAGCGCGATTATCCGGTGGTGCTCGGCACGCTGTATCTGTTCACGCTGATCGGTCTTGCCACCAAGCTGATTTCCGACCTGTGCTACGTCTGGGTCGACCCCCGTATTCAATTCGAACAACTGGAGCGCTGACTTGAGTCGAGCCCGCACCCGAGCCGATCTGGCGCCGCGCACCGAACCCGTCCGCGCGTTTGTGTCGCCGTCGCCGGCGCGCCGCGTCTGGCAGCGCTTTCGCAAGCAGCGCATTGGTTACTGGAGTCTGATCGTCTTTATCGTCGCGTTTGCCGCGAGTGTTGCTGCGCCGCTGTGGTCGAATGACAAGCCGGTCGTGGTCCGCTACGACGGGCATCTGTATTTCCCGTTGTTCAAGACTTACTCGGAGATCACGTTTGGCGGCGATTTCCCGACGCCGGCGGATTACCTTGATCCGTACGTGCGCGACCGTTTCAGCAAGCCGGGCAATTTCGCGCTTTATCCGCCGAATCCGTACTACTACGACACGCTCAACTACTTTTCGAAAGTGCCCAATCCCGCGCCGCCTTCGCGCGACAACTGGCTTGGAACCGATGACCGCGGGCGCGATCTGTTTGCGCGTCTGGTCTACGGCTTTCGCGTGTCGGTTGAGTTCGCGTTGGTGCTGACATTGATCGGCACGGTACTGGGCATTTTTGCGGGCGCTGTGCAGGGTTTCTTCGGCGGCAAGACCGACATCATCGGCCAGCGACTGATCGAAATCTGGAGTGCGATGCCGGAGCTGTATCTGTTGATCATCTTCGCGTCGATCTTCGAGCCCGGCTTCATCCTGCTGATCGTGCTGCTCTCGCTGTTCGGCTGGATCGGCCTGTCGGATTATGTGCGCGCGGAGTTCCTGCGTAACCGTACTCAGGACTATGTGCGTGCAGCGCGGGCGATGGGTCTGTCGAACTGGCAAATCATGTGGCGCCACGTGCTGCCCAACAGTCTGACGCCGGTCATCACGTTCCTGCCATTTCGCATGAGCGGGGCGATTCTCTCGCTGACGAGTCTGGACTTTCTCGGGCTCGGCGTGCCGTCGCCGACGCCGAGTCTCGGCGAGCTGCTTGCCCAGGGCAAGGACAATCTGGACGCCTGGTGGATCTCGCTCTTCACGTTCGGCGTGCTGGTCGCCTTGCTGTTGCTGCTGACCTTCATGGGCGACGCGCTGCGCAATGCGCTCGACACCCGCATCTCCGATGCCATGCGCGCCGGAGGTAACCAATGAGTGAAGAGGCGCAACAGACGGCGGCAGGACCGTTGCTGGAACTCGATCATTTGCGTGTGACGTTCGGCGATACCGTTGCGGTGAAAGACGTCACGCTCGCGATTCAACGCGGCGAGCGGGTTGCGCTCGTAGGCGAATCGGGTTCGGGCAAGAGCGTGACCGCACTGTCGATCTTGCGGTTGTTGAGCGACGCGGAGGTGAGCGGGGCGATCCGCTTTAACGGCGAGGACCTGCTGGCGAAGAGCGAGCGCGAGATGCGCGGTCTGCGCGGCTCGGCCATCGCGATGATCTTCCAGGAGCCGATGACGGCGCTCAACCCGCTCTATACGGTGGGCGAGCAGATCGCCGAAACCATCGTCGTGCATGACGGCGTGCCTGCCAAGGAAGCGCGCAAGCGCGCCGTTGCGCTACTCGCACGCACAGGCATCACGGAGCCGGGCAAACGCGTCAACAGTTATCCGCATCAACTGTCAGGCGGTCAACGGCAGCGCGCGATGATTGCGATGGCGCTTGCCTGCCGGCCGCGTCTGTTGCTCGCCGACGAGCCGACTACGGCGCTCGATGTGACGATCCGCGCGCAGATCGTCGAACTGCTGCTCGAACTGCAACGCGACGAGGCCGAAAAGCGCGGCATGGCCGTGTTGCTGATTACGCACGATCTGAACCTCGTGCGTCACTTCGCGCAGCGCATCGCGGTGATGGAGCGCGGCGTACTGGTCGAGAGCGGACCGGTCGAGCAGGTCTTCACATCGCCGCAGCATCCTTACACGCAACGTCTGCTGCAAAGCCGTCCTGAGCGCGCGGTAGTACCGGTGCTCCCAATCTCGCCGGTGCTGCTCGAAGCGCGCGATGTCTCAGTCGAATTCAAAATGAAGTTGCCGGGCTTCGCCGGCTGGTTCCGCTCGGGACGTTTCCGTGCGGTCGCTGAGGCGAGTGTGTCCGTGCGGCAGGGAGAGACGCTTGGCATCGTCGGCGAATCGGGCTCGGGTAAATCGACGCTCGCGATGGCGCTGCTCGGTCTGCAGCGCACCGCGCACGGCGAGATCGAATTTCAGGGCAGGGCGCTCGCGAGCTATCGCGGCCGTGAACAGACCGCTTTGCGCTCGAATATGCAGGTGGTCTTTCAGGATCCGTTCAGCTCGCTGTCTCCGCGCCAGACGATCGAGCGGATCGTCGGCGAGGGGCTCGCGCTGCATCGCCCGCAACTCGATGCCGAGGCGCGGCGCGACAAGGTGATTTCAGTACTGCGCGAAGTGGGACTTGATCGTACGGTGCTATACCGCTATCCGCACGAATTTTCCGGCGGCCAGCGGCAGCGGATCGCCATTGCCCGCGCCCTGGTACTCGAGCCACGCATCCTGATTCTCGACGAACCGACCAGTGCCCTAGACGTGTCGATCCAGCAGCAGGTGCTTAAACTACTGGCCGAGTTGCAACACAAGTACAACCTCGGCTTCGTCTTCATCAGTCACGACCTGGCCGTAATCGGTGCCATGGCGCATCGTGTTGCGGTCATGCAGAACGGTTCGATCGTGGAAACCGGCGAGGTGGAGAAGATTTTTGCGACGCCGGCTCATCCTTACACTCGAAAGCTTCTGAAAGCCGCCCTCACGGACTGATTTTCACCAATTGGGTGCGTGTCCCGATTGTATTTTTCTATTTGTTTTGACACACGAATACTTACTAGCTAGTATCGACCAAACTTTTTTTCGTATCCCACTGATTTTTAGGCAAAAAATACCGACCAATGCAGCACCGAAACTTAACCCAGGCTTGCACGCGCGTCGTCGCCGGGATGTTCATTGGCGTACTGATGGCAGCAGCTCCCGGCGCGTTCGCCGACGAAGTAAGCAGTTTTAATCAGAATGCTTCATTTTCGACCCAAGACGGGTCGAATCCGTTGTCCGTCCCCACTTCGCAAAATCCCAATACTGCAGCCGATACCGGCGGCACTGCCCGTTCATTTTTGTCCGGCATGGCCGGCAAAGCTGGTGACGTGGTGGTTGGCGCCCTCAATATGATCGGCGTGCGTTACCGCTGGGGCGGCAACACCCCGGACTCGGGCCTCGATTGCAGCGGCTTCGTGCGTTATGTATTCCAGGACACCCTTGGCATGGCCCTGCCGCGGCGCGCTGAAGAAATGAGCCGCGTCGGCGAGAAGGTCAGCATGAGCAACCTGAAGCCGGGCGATCTGGTGTTCTTCAATACGATGCGCCGCACGTTCTCGCACGTTGGTATCTATATCGGTGACAACAAGTTCGTGCATTCGCCGTCTACCGGCAGCACGATCCGCGTTGACGATCTGGATGATGGCTACTGGGAAAAGCGTTTCACCGGTGCGCGCCGGGTTGAGACGTCGTACCAGGGCGCGGAGGATCTGAAGCAACGCGTCAATGCTACGATCGGCGGCGGTACCAACTAAGCCCCAAAGTTTTTTTGCCTGCAAAAAAGCCTGCTTCGTAGGAAGCAGGCTTTTTTTCGTCCTGGACGTTTAAGTGCGCGGCCAACGCGCCCGGTGGAACCCGGTTACTACACCGCGATGCGACTCGCGGCCAGCTTACGTTGCAACTCTGGCATGATCTTCGCCGCCGCTTCCTCGCCGGCGAGGATCGCCGCGTTGCGCTGGGAAAAGTCGCTACCGCTCATGGCCGCCAGATTCGGGCGGATGACGACATCCGCGTATTTGTCGAGTTCGTAGGCCTTGATGGTCTGGCCCATGATCGTGAAAGTCTGCAGCAGCACGTCGAACGAGCTCGACGTGAGACCCGCTTCAGGGCGCTGTGAGATGTCGACCGCAATCACGAAATCCGCGCCCATCTTGCGGGCGAACGAAGCCGGCACCGGGCTCACCAGACCGCCGTCCACATACTCGTGGCCGGCAATCCTCACCGGTTCGAAAATCGACGGCACACTGCACGATGCGCGCACGGCGATCCCGGTGTTGCCGCGCTGGAACAGGATCGGCTGGCCGCTGTTCAGATCCGTCGCGACCACGCCTAGCGGCTTGACCATCTTTTCGATCGGACGATTGTTCAGCGTCGTATTCAGGTAGTTCTGCAGCGCGACGCCCTGCAGGAAACCACGCGTGCGAAACGGCATGGCCCAGTCGCTGATCGACGCTTCGTCCATGTTCAGCGCGAGCTTGTTGAGCGCAAAACCATTCATTCCCGAGGCATAGAGCGCGCCGACCACGGAGCCCGCGCTGGTGCCGGCGACCAGGTCGACCTGGATGTTGCGCGCCTCGAGCGCCTTGATCACGCCAATATGCGCGAAGCCACGCGCGGCGCCGCCGCCCAGCGCGAGGCCGACGCGAATCGGGCGTTGCGGTTTGTCGAGTGGCGGCGTGACGGGCGGCGTGGTGGTCGCGGTATTGGCGGGCCGCGTGGTGTTGTCAGACTGGCTGCCGGTGGTCGTGCAGGCGGTGAGAACGGCGGACGCCGCGGCCAGCGAGAAGGCGCGGCGGCTCAGACGTGAGGTGGATTGTGTCAACGATTTCTCCAACAACGGCGCGGGTTCCTGCGAGGGTTACCGAGGGCTACCATGCGGCCGCGATCAAGCAAACAGGATCGCCGGCGGCGATCTTATAGCGCCGCGGTGAAGCTGAATGGCGGCGCGCGCACATCATAAATCAAAGCCCACGCGCGGCGTTGTGCGAGTGAGGAACCGTTACAGATGTATCGCGCAGGTTTGCCGGAGTCCGTGTTAGGGCGGTGCGCAGCGGACGCATGAGTGCCGCGAAGAGCTTAGGCGCGCGGCCAGGTAAGAGGCCGTCGGCGGGTATAATTCGACTCTCGCATTTTCCATTCGCCTCCATGACTGGCGCCTGTTGCCACATGGACGCGTTCCGCTGCCGCGCTTGCTGGCGTTTCATTGCCGCGCGCCGACGCCCGTCTTCCGAGTGACCGTTTATGACCACCTCCGTTCGCACCCGTTTCGCACCGAGCCCCACTGGCTTTATCCATCTCGGCAACATCCGTTCTGCGCTGTATCCGTGGGCGTTCGCGCGCAAGATGAAGGGCACCTTTGTGCTGCGTATCGAGGACACCGATGTGGAGCGTTCGACTTCGCAATCCGTCGACGCAATCCTGGAAGGCATGGCGTGGCTCGGCCTCGATTACGACGAAGGCCCGTTCTATCAGATGCAGCGCATGGACCGTTATCGCGAAGTGCTCAAGCAGATGCAGGAGCAGGGGCTGGTGTACCCGTGCTACATGTCGACCGAAGAGCTCGACGCACTGCGCGAACGTCAACGCGAGGCGGGCGAAAAGCCGCGCTACGATGGCACGTGGCGCCCGGAACCCGGCAAGGTGCTGCCGACCCCGCCAGCGGGCGTACAGCCCGTGCTGCGCTTTCGCAATCCGCTCACGGGTGTGGTGGCGTGGGACGATGCTGTGAAGGGGCGTATCGAGATTTCGAACGAAGAGCTCGACGACCTCGTGATCGCACGTCCGGACGGCACGCCGACCTACAATTTCTGCGTCGTGGTCGACGATCTCGACATGCACATTACCCACGTGATTCGTGGCGACGACCACGTCAACAACACGCCGCGCCAGATCAACATCCTGCGCGCGCTCGGCGGCGAGCCGCCGGTCTACGCACACTTGCCGACCGTGCTGAACGAGCAGGGCGAAAAGATGAGCAAGCGTCATGGCGCGATGAGCGTGACAGGCTATCGCGATGTGGGCTTTCTGCCGGAAGCGGTGCTCAACTACCTCGCGCGTCTGGGCTGGTCGCATGGCGACGCAGAGATTTTCTCGCGCGAACAGTTTGTCGAATGGTTCGACCTCGAGCATCTCGGCAAGTCACCGGCTCAGTACGATCACGACAAGCTCACGTGGCTCAACGCGCACTACATCAAGGAAGCGGACAACGCACGTCTGGCTGAACTGACGCGGCCGTTCTTCGCTGAGCTGGGCATCGAGGAAGCAACGCTTGTTCAGGGCGCGGACCTGGTCGCCGTGGTGGGACTGCTGAAGGATCGCGCCTCGACGGTGAAGGAGATCGCGGAGAACGCCGCGATGTTCTACCGCACGCCCGCGCCCGAAGCAGAAGCGCTCGCACAGCATGTGACCGATGCGGTGCGCCCAGCCATCGCCGATCTCGCCACCGCGCTGAAGAGCGCGGAGTGGACCAAGGAAAGTATTTCCGCCGCGTTCAAAGCGACGCTCGGCACACACAAGCTGAAGATGCCGCAGCTCGCGATGCCCGTGCGTCTGCTGGTGGCGGGTACGACGCACACGCCGTCGATCGACGCGGTGTTGATGCTGTTCGGCCGTGACGTGGTGGTGAGTCGCCTCGAAAAAGCGCGCGCTTGAGAGGTCTGAGAGGGTTTGCATGCGGCTTCCAAAAAAAGTCGCATGTAATCACTCAAAGGGTATTTACAAAGCGCGGATTGCTCTCTAAAATCTCGTTTCTGTTCTGCAAGGGGGGTATAGCTCAGCTGGGAGAGCGCTTGCATGGCATGCAAGAGGTCAGCGGTTCGATCCCGCTTACCTCCACCATCAGAGCAGAGCGAAGTCATTTCCGATGTCTGGATCTTGTAGTAAAAAAGACTTCACAAGCTGTAACAATGTAGTTAGAATATCGGTCTTCGCTGCTGACGAAACGAAGTTAATGTCAAAGTTAGCGTCAGTTAGCAGCAAGATAAAGACAGATCTGAAAAGATTATGTCCCCTTCGTCTAGAGGCCTAGGACATCACCCTTTCACGGTGAGTACAGGGGTTCGAATCCCCTAGGGGACGCCAAACATCAGCGTCGCTTTAGTTTTCGAAAGAAGTAAAGCGGTGCAGCTTGCAGAGAAAAAACCGACGCTCGCAAGCTAGGGTGTAAAGACTGGAGTGGTAGTTCAGTCGGTTAGAATACCGGCCTGTCACGCCGGGGGTCGCGGGTTCGAGTCCCGTCCACTCCGCCAGACAAAGCCCGTTCATATGAACTTGAACGGGCTTTTTCATTAAAGGTGTAAGCGTACGTTGTCCCCTTCGTCTAGAGGCCTAGGACATCACCCTTTCACGGTGAGTACAGGGGTTCGAATCCCCTAGGGGACGCCAAGACATCGGCATCGCTCATTGGCGTCACTTAGTGGCGTCGATTAATGAGTCGATGCAGTTTGTGAGAGTAACCAACGCTCACAAGCTAGCGGTGCAAAAATCTGGAGCGGTAGTTCAGTTGGTTAGAATACCGGCCTGTCACGCCGGGGGTCGCGGGTTCGAGTCCCGTCCGCTCCGCCAGAAATGCACGATCAGCCGTTGAATCTGTATGGATTCAACGGCTTTTTGTTTTTCTGGCTCACCAACATGGATTTCTTCGTAGTCTCGCCTTCGCTCTCTCAGCTCGGACGCAAATGGGACCGTGCCACGTGTGCCCGTTTCGAGTGTTTCTATATGTCTGAGAAATGCACATTTCGGATAACTTAGTATTTGCCGCGAGTCAGCACGTCATCCGGGGTCACGACATCGCTTGCGCGACCTTTTTACAAACCCGGCGTGATCCAGGAACAGATTACCGTTCCGTCGAGATGCGTCTACGTCTTGACGGTTACTGCCTGGTGTATGCGATTGAGTTAGCCGGGCAGCCTGTTCAAACGCGCTATCAGCTCGTCCAGTACGTGTGTCGCGGCTCGCATTCGCGGGCACGCTAACTGCTGCTTAACAGGCTATCGCCGACGCTGTAACCGCGCGTGGATGAATTTCATGCGCTGAGGGTCTACAGTACGAATGTTGCGCGATCATCAGCACATAATCTGTCGCGATGTCGAAGACGGGTTCGGAGTAAATCGCCATGGCCAAGCATACCGGACTGCCGGAATCGGGGGCGGATAACGCTGCGGATCACCCCGCGGACAGCCCCTCTAGAGATCCGGGGCTGGAATTCAGTCAAGATTTTGATCAGGACGATGATCCCGCGCCTGCCTCACCGCCCGCACGGTTTGGTCGCCTGGCGCTTTGGGTCGCCTCGGCGAGTGCGTTGACCGTTGGGGTATTGGCTACGGTCGCGTACGGTGTATGGTTCGACCAGGACCAGCGAGCCTACGCGAAAGCCATGACTGTGGCGCAACAAACGCTCTCGGCCGGGGTTGTAACCATGCCGAAGCGCCAGACGCTGGCAGCCGGTGTTACGATCGCGCCCGAGCAGCAGACGCTCCCGCCCGTCGCAGCCACCGTGCCGACGCAACAGACAGCGTGGTCGGGTCGTGTGGCTCTGGCCACGCCGCCTGCGGCACCGCCGCCCACGCTCGCCGATGCTGCGGAAGCAGATCTGACCACATTGGCTTCGTCTGCCCAGCCGGAGTCAAGTGATGTTGCTCCGCCAGATTCGTTCGCGCCCCATTCGAGCACAGTGCAATCCGCCACGGTGAGCGGTAGCACGAAGCAAGCTCGCCACCGTCCGGCACCGCGCGCCAAGCCCAATAACGGTCTGTTCGCGCGCATGGAATCGTTTTTTCATCGCGTGAGCTATCGGCAGCATGGCAACGGAAGCCAGCGAGACCTCTACGCCCACTCCTGAGCGGCATCGTCCAGCGCGCGCCCTGCGCAAGCCTGCGTTTACGGTGCGCTTCGGATGGGGGCCGGCCGCGCTGGCCGGGGCTGGATTGCTGTGTCTGCTGGCGGGGCTTCTTGTCCTCGCGCTGCAAATCAAGGCGATTTTCTCGGACCAGTTGAAGCAGGAATATACCGGACTGGTTCTCGACGCGATTGGTCGTGCGGAAAGCGCCCGCGACCTGGCCAACGCCCGTCGGCCGCTAACTGGAGATAATGGAGATAGCGCCGGTGAGCCGCAAGACTATCGGAATGCGCGTATCGGTCTGGCCTCCCGCCTTGCGTCCGTCGCTGCGCTGGTGAATGCGGATCCGGCAGCAGCGCCCCGCATCTCGCAGCGCGCGCTGTCGCCCGACGTCAATTTCGCAGATACAGATGCATTGCTGCGCTCGCAGGCGGCGTATTGGCGCGCGCGGCGTGATCTCGTCAGTGCTGATCTTCGCAGCCGGATCGCCCGTGTCGCGAAGACGCTGATGGTTTTGTCGGCGCTGATCTTCACCGCGCTGGTTACCGCGCTCGGCATGTATGCGAAGCGCACGCGTCAACTGGCACGCGAGTCGCACCGCTTCGAGTTCGCTGCGTTGCACGACGCGCTGACGGGGCTGCCAAACCGGCGGCACCTGTTTGCCGAGCTTGCGCAAACCCCGCCCGGAGCGAGGGCTGATCCGCTTACTCACACGCTCGCCGTTCTTTATATCGATCTGGATGGCTTCAAACAGGTCAATGACTCGCTCGGTCATCGCGTCGGCGACGAATTCCTGATCGCGATAGCGCGGCGCTTTCGCGAGTCGCTTCGTCTGGTCGACGTGGTGGCACGCATCGGCGGTGACGAGTTTGCTGTGCTGGTGCGCGGATTTTCCACGGATGTCGAACTAGGCGCGATTGCGGAGCGTCTGATCGCCTGTGTTGCCGAGACAGGAGAGCAGATGCGGGTTGGCTTTGTCAGTGCCAGCATTGGCATCGCCAGCTTTCCGCAACCCATCGAAGACTACCGGCACTTGCTCGCCGTAGCGGACGAGACGATGTACCAGGTTAAACGTAGCGGCAAGAACGGCTACGCTTTCGCGACACGCGTACAGCGATCGGAGGCGCTTTGACGAAGACCGCACCCGCTCGCACTCCCGAATATGTACGAACCGTTACAACGCCGGTCGGCGAGGCGGCCGTGCGGAAACACTATTTTTCCGCATGAATTGACAGACGCCAGCGATTTTGCCGCCTAGACTGATTAGGGTTATTCAGCTTGCGATGCGGGTACGTGTTCCATCTCGACCTCGCGACTAGAAGCAATCTGACAATGCAACCCCGCATACACCGTAGATAGGCTGTCCTTGACGATCCCCATCGCTTTTGAGGAGATTTGCCATGTCCAAGGTATCGACGACCGAGGCGTCCACTGCGTTCATCGAGACCGCGCGCTCAGGTTACGAATTGCTTGCCGATCCGTTGCTGAACAAGGGAACCGCGTTCTCCGAGTCGGAGCGCGACACGTTCGATCTGCATGGGCTTTTGCCGCCCAACATCGGCACACTCGAGGAACAGGTGTCGCGCCGCCTCCAGGTGCTGCGCAGCTTTGCGACGGACATCGAGCGCTACGCCTTTCTGCGTGATCTGCAGGACACCAACGAGACGTTGTTTTTCGCTTTGCTTGTGCAGAATCTCGAAGAACTGCTGCCTGTCGTCTATACACCGACGGTCGGCGCCGGCTGCCAGCAGTTCAGCCGCCTGTTCCGCAAGCCGCGGGGCCTGTTTCTGAGCCTGCCACACAAGAAGCGGATCGAGGCGATCCTCGCGCACCCGCGCTTCGACAAGGTCGAGGCCATCGTGGTAACGGATGGCGAGCGCATCCTCGGGCTGGGCGACCAGGGGGCGGGCGGCATGGGCATCCCGATCGGCAAACTGGCGCTCTACACGGGGTGCGGCGGGCTGCATCCTGCGACGACGCTGCCGATCATGCTCGATGTCGGCACCGACAATCCCGATTGCCTGAGCGATCCGCTATACATCGGCTGGCGTCATGAGCGCGTTCGCGGCGAGGAATACGACGACTTTATCGAAGCCTTCGTGACAGCCGTCGCAAAGCGGTGGCCGCATGTGTTGCTGCAGTGGGAGGATTTCGCCAAGAACAACGCGACGCGCATGCTCGAACGTTATCGCGACCGTCTATGCACCTTTAATGACGACGTGCAGGGCACCGCGGCGGTGGCGACAGGCACGCTGTTGTCGGCGATCAACGTGACGGGCGTGCCGCTCACGGAGCAGCGCATTGCCGTGATGGGCGCGGGCTCGGCCGGCTGCGGGATTGCGAGCCTCATTCGCAAGGCGATGACCGATGCAGGTCTCACGGATAGCGAAGCGGGCAAACGCTTTTTCATGGTCGACCGCGATGGCTTGCTGGTGGACGGGATGGACGGTATCGCCTCGTTTCAGCAGCCGTTCCTGCAGGACAAGGCGGCCATTGCCAACTGGAAGCTCGATCATCCGGACAGGGTCGCGCTGCTGGACGTCGTACGCAATGCGAAGCCCACGGTGCTGATTGGCGTATCGGGGCAGGCCGGTGCCTTCTCCGAACCGGTGGTTCGTGCAATGGCCGAGTACAATTCGCGGCCTGTGATCTTTCCGCTCTCCAATCCCACCTCGCGCGCTGAAGCCACGCCCAAGGATCTGGAAACGTGGAGCGAGGGCAGGGCGGTGATTGGCACAGGCACTCCGTTTCCGCCGCTTGAGCGCAACGGCGCGAAGTTCAAGGTCGACCAGACCAATAACTCCTACATTTTCCCGGGCGTGGGTCTCGGCGCGATCGCGGTCAAAGCGTCACGTGTGACCGACCAGATGTTCATGGCGGCCGCGAAAGCGCTCGCAGCGGCGTCGCCCGCGCGCAGCGATCCTGCCAAAAATCTGCTGCCGCCGGTGACTTCATTGCGTGAGGTGGCGGTCTCGGTGGCCCTCGCGGCGGCGCTGCAGGCGCACAAGGAAGGTCTGACCAAGGATGTGAATACCGATCAGATCGAAGGCCTGATTCGCAGCAAGGTCTGGACGCCGCACTACGTGCCATATCAGCGGGCCAAGTCCGGCACCAAGTAAGCCGAAGAAGCAGGACTGACGAAGCGGCCTGAAGAAGCGCATCGCTCAAGTAGACCGATCAGGTGGGCCCGCCGAACGGGCTCACCACGCTGACCAATAAAAACAAGCAGGAGTCTCCCTGTGCTCAACACCATCCTCAATGGGCTGCTGCCGGTCGCGTTTGTCATCCTGCTCGGCTGGTTCTCGGGCCGTATAGGCCTTCTGAAGCACGACGATGCCGGCGTGCTGGCGACACTGGTGATCCGCTTTGCGCTGCCTTTCGCGCTGTTCGAAGGAGCGGTCAAGACCTCGCCGGACAAGCTGCATAACGTGGGTTTTGCGCTGACCCTGACGCTTGGGCTGATGGGAACCTATCTGATCGCGCTTGCGATCGGCCGCTTCGTGTTCCGGCATGATCTGCGCACGGCCACCATGCAGGCGCTGGTGTGCGCTTTTCCCGATATGGCGTACTTCGGCGCGCCCATCCTCGCCGCGGTATTCGGGCCTGAGGGGTTTCTGGCGGTGCTCGTCGGCAATCTCATCACCAGCATCTTCATGTTGCCGCTGACCATTGTCCTGACGAATCTCGGCGGTCCGGACGAGGAGGGACACGCCAAGCCTGATGTTTTGCGCATTTTCGGGCAGAGCGTCGCGCGCGCGGTAATCAATCCGATTGTCTGGCTGCCGATCTCCGGGATGGTCCTCAGCTTCGCTCACGTCACGCTGCCCGAGCCGGTGATCACCTCCGTTGACCTGATCGCTAAATCGGCTGGCGGCGCGTCGTTGTTCGCGCTCGGACTCATGCTCTATGGCGAGCGCTTCATGATCAATGCCAACGTGCTGACCAATCTGGCCATCAAGAATTTCCTGCAGCCGGCGCTCATGGTGCTCGGCACCATACTGTTCGGCGTAGTGGGGGCGCCCGCACACCAGGCGGTGATTACCGGCGCCGTGCCGACGGCCACCGCGGCTGCGATGTTTGCGCTCAAGTCGAAGACGTATACGGCCGATGCGACAGCCACGATCCTGATCAGTACGATTCTGGGTATCGTAACGGAAGGACTGCTAATCGCTTATTTCTTCTGACTGGGCTGGCGCCGCGACGCTCGCCTCGTGGCCAGCGCGCGGCAATCCTGCCCGGCTCATGCCTGGGGCATCGTGATTTAATTGGCGTTGGCTTGCTTGCTGCCGAACGTCACTGTGATGGACGGCGCATATTGCGGCACCGTAATCATTGCGTCCTCATCGTCGTCACCGCTACCGCCTGCCGCAAAGTGGAATTGCGGGCGCGGAATCTGTGTCTTCGATGCCTTGATGGTCGTCGTTACCGCGTCATAGCCGGACTTCTCGCATTTGATCTGCAGGTCCGAGTCTGAGCGGCGCACTTCGACGCTATCGGGAGCCGAGACCGACCAGTCTCCCTTGGAGTTCGTCAGTACGCATTTCGCATCGGCTACGGGGCCATTGGCATCAACTGCGGAAATGGACAAGGTCTCACGGTCCTTCTTGGCGCCGCCATTGTTCGAGTTCGATGCGCCGGTGACGATGACCGCGTTGGCGGATTGCAAAGCAGTCTGGGAGTTCGCGGCATTGCCCGCGAACGCATGTATCGAGGACAACGAAAGGGTCGCAGTAAGCAGTACTGTCAGGGTTTTGTTAATTTTGTTTCTCCTTTGGCTTTACGCGGCAGGGCGAGTAGGCCGTTGATCGATTGCCGCCTTCTGAGCGGCCCCGCAGGACTCTATCACGCCGATTCGCGCTTGAAACCAGCTGCCAAATAGAGGGATCGCGCCTTTTGTTGAACGCCAATGGGGTAATCGGGCGAGGCGCAGTTGTGCGTTATGCGTAGTGGGAGATAACGCAGCCGAATCGTTCGATCTCGCGCATGCAGGTGCAAATCTGTTGCATGCGCGAGGGTCAGCTCAAACGCCGGTGCGCACCCCGACGCGATACTGCGTAACCTGCCGGTATTCCTCGCCGGGTCGAAGCACAACTTGCGTTTGATCGGCCATATTGATCTGGTCCGGAAAGCCTCCCGCCTCGAGGCAGAGGCCGGCGTATTTCGAATAGGTAAATCCACCGCGGCCTTTCTCGCCTTCGAGGTGGTTGCCGGTATAGAACTGCAAGCCCCACTGATCGGTCAGCACGCTCAGCTCGCGTCCGCTACCAGGCTCGTAGACGCGTGCCACCTCGCGCACCGGCTGCGCGCCCGCCGCGGCTTCCCATACTTCGGGTAGCACATAGCAGTGGTCGAATCCTTGCGCGAGTGCGAGCTGCGCATTCGGCCAGTCGAGACGCGCGCCGAGCGGGGCGCTTTGCCGGAAGTCGAACGCATTGCCCGCGACCTCCGCGCGTCGGCAGGGAATCATGGCCGCGTCGACTTCGAAAAATGCCGGGGCGTCGATCGAAACCACGTGTCCGCGCACATCGCTCGCCGCTTGTCCGCTCAGGTTGAAGTACGGATGACTGGTCAGGTTCAGCGGCGTCGGTGCGTCGGTGATTGCCTCGTAAGCGATCGTCAAGGTGCCGTCGTCATCGAGCGTGTAGCGCACCTGAGCCGTCACGTGGCCAGGAAAGCCCGCATCGCCTTCGGGCGATTCAAGCCGCATCACGAGCGCGCCGTTGTCTTCGGCGGCTTCCCAATGCAGACGGTTGAATCCGGTGCTGCCGCCATGCAACAGGTTGTCGCCTTCGTTGCGATCGAGTGTGTACTCGATGCCGTCGAGCGTGAAGCGCGCGCCGGCAATGCGGTTGGCCCAGCGGCCGATCAGGCCGCCCATGTAAGTGGTTGAGGCGAGATATTCGGCCGGCGTGTCGTGGCCCAGCAGGATATCGCCAAGCCTGCCTGCGCGATCGGGCGCGTGCCATGAAACCAGCGTGGCGCCCAGGTCGCTGATGCTGACCTTCATGCCATGCGCGTTGCGCAACGTAAAAAGCTGGACCGGGTCGCCGCCGGGCACAGCGCCCCAGGGCTCGGAGGAAAATTGCGCGTGACTGATCATATCGGCAGGAGAGTAAAGGATTCCCAAAGCGCAGAGAGGCTGCGCCAGATTTAGCCGTGCCTGGCGCGCCTAGCCGGGCGCGGCCGTGGACTTCGTGCGTTCCTGATATTCGCGCGGCGTGCAGCCGAGTTCACGGCGAAACACCGCATACATGTACTGCAAGGAGGTGAAGCCGCAACGGATCGCAACTTCCGCGCTCGATGCATCGCGTTTCGCGAGCAGCGCCTTTGCAGCATCGAGCTTGTGACGCAGGATCTCCTGATGCACTGTACATTGCAACTCGCGCCGAAAATATTCTTCCAGCGAAGAGCGCGACACGCCGACGTAATCGGCCACCTGTTCGGTGCGGATGCCCTGGCAGGCGTACTGGCGGATAAAGTGCCGCGCGCGCATCACATAGGGGCTCGCGAGCGGCTGGTGGCGGGTCGATTCGAGCACGTTGATGCCGACCGGCGGCACACGGATGCGCCGGCCCGGAAAGCGTGCGCCGTGCAACATCTGATGCAGCAAGTGTGCGGCGGTACGGCCCATTTCCTCGGTACCCTGAATCACCGACGAGATCGGAATGCGGGTGAGGGTGCGCGTCAACGGATCGTTGTCGATGCCGATGATCGAGACCTGCTCGGGCACCGCAATACCGGCGATCAGGCAGGCTTGCAGCAGGTGTCGCGCGCGGGCGTCGGTGACCGCAATGATGCCGACGGGTTTGGGCAGCTTTTCGAGCCAGCCGGTGAGCTGTTCGGTGGCCTGATTCCATGCGGGTGCGCTGGTCGAGAGGCCGCGATAGATCTCAGTGTCGATTTCCTCGGCGCTACGGCCTTCGGCGGCACGCAGGCCGGCGAAGGCTAGCTCGCGCTGCTGGGCCCAGCGGTTCTCCGGCGCCTGCGGCAGGCTGTACAGCGCGAAATGGGGCAAACCCGCGCCGATCAGATGGGTATAGGCGAGCGAAACGAGCTTGGCGTTATCTGTTGCGATGTACGGCAAATCGGGCGGGTAGTGCGTCTCGTCCTCGTACGACGAGCCGATCGCCACCACCGGCAGCCGGCAACCGCGCAACGCTTCGCTTACCGCGGGGTCGTCGAAGTCCGCGATGATGCCGTCGCCGTCGAAGCGTTCAATGCCCGTCAGCCGGCAGCGGAAATCCTCTTCGAGAAACAGATCCCACGCGACGCGGGTCGAGAGCAGGTAATTACCGATGCCGGTGATGATCTCGCGGTCATACACCTTGTTCGCGTTGAACAGCAGCGCGATCCGATGCGGCGTCTGCGGCGTCTGGGGTCGGGTCATCACGGTGGATGGCACGGGGCCTTGCGAGCCGGCGGGCCATTGTCTCCAATAGGGTGCAGCGTCGCACCGGTTTTTAAGTGTCTGGTTATTTTAGGCTGGGATTGCAATGCGTGCTCGCAAGAACGGCGCAAGCGGTGAGAAACATTAGGTGGGCTGCGCAATTTCGCAATTGCGGGCACAGGGCGCAGGCTGGCAGCATGGCGTCACCTTGTCGAACCCGGCACGGGCATGCTGCACGACGCTGCGCGGGTTGCACTGCACAATAACGTAACACCTTTTAATGGGACCGGAGTAAGTGCTGAAGCACTAACTCCGGTCGACAGGAGACGCTGATGTCCTACTTCGAACACATCCCCAAGATTGGCTATGAAGGTCCGCAATCGGATAATCCGCTGGCCTTTCACCACTACGACCGCACCAAGCGCGTGCTCGGCAAGACGCTTGAAGAGCATCTGCGCCTTGCCGTGTGCTACTGGCATACCTTCGTCTGGCCGGGCGTCGATATCTTCGGCCAGGGGACCTTTCATCGCCCGTGGCAGCAACCGGGTGATGCCATGGAACGGGCGCACCAGAAAGCCGACGCCGCGTTCGAGTTCTTCTCGAAGTTAGGCACACCTTACTATACGTTCCACGATACCGATGTCGCACCTGAAGGCGACAGCCTGAAGTCATACAGCGAGAATTTCGCCCGCATCAGCGATTATCTTGCACGCAAGCAGCAGGACACGGGTGTCAAGCTGTTGTGGGGCACGGCCAACCTGTTCTCACATCCGCGATATGCGGGCGGTGCGGCGACCAGCCCGAACCCCGAAGTGTTCGCCTTTGCCGCCACCCAGGTGCGCCATGCGCTCGATGCGACGCAGCGCCTCGGCGGCGAGAACTATGTGCTGTGGGGCGGCCGCGAAGGCTACGACACGCTGCTCAATACCGACCTCGTGCGCGAACGCGAACAGTTTGCGCGCTTTCTCAGCATGGTGGTCGAGCACGCGCACAAGATCGGTTTCAAGGGCACGCTCCTGATCGAGCCGAAGCCGCAGGAGCCGACCAAACACCAGTACGATTACGACGTCTCTGCCGTGCACGGTTTTCTCACGCAATACGGCTTGCAAAACGACATTCGCGTCAACATCGAAGCCAATCACGCGACGCTGGCGGGGCACTCGTTCCATCACGAGATCGCCACGGCGTTTGCGCTCGGCATCTTCGGCAGCGTCGACGCGAATCGCGGCGATCCGCAAAACGGCTGGGATACCGACCAGTTTCCGAACAGCGTCGAGGAACTGACGCTCGCCTTCTATGAAATCCTCAAGCATGGCGGCTTTACGACGGGCGGCATGAACTTCGACTCGAAGGTGCGCCGTCAGAGCGTCGATGCGGAGGACCTGTTCTACGGCCACATTGGTGCGATCGATAACCTGGCGCTGGCTGTGGAGCGCGCTGCGGTGCTGGTCGAAAATGACCGCCTCGAACAGTTCAAGCGCCAGCGTTACGCCGGCTGGGAGACGGAATTCGGCCGCAAGATCCTTTCCGGTGGCTATTCGCTGTCGACGCTCGCTAGCGACGCGCTCGACCGCGGCCTGAATCCGCAGCACGCCAGCGGCCAGCAGGAACGGCTGGAAAGCGTGGTGAATCAGGCAATCTACGGTCTACGCTGAGCTTCACTCACCCGCATACCTGGCCGGCGCCAATGCGCGTCGGCCAGGTGTGGAAAAACATTAGGATGACTCGCCAGTTTCGCAATTGCACATGGGCTGGCGAAGCGCACACTTGCGCAAAACGAGGATGGAGACATGTTCATCGGTATCGACCTCGGCACGTCGGGCGTCAAGGCCGTGTTGCTCGACCGGGATGGGCGCGTGCGCTGCACCGCGACGCATGCGCTCTCGGTCAGCCGGCCGCAACCGCGCTGGTCCGAGCAGGCGCCACACGACTGGTGGCATGCAACGAAGGCAGCGCTTGCCGATCTGCTGGGCGAAGCGCGCGCGGCAGGCATTCGCGCAACACAGATCGAAGCGCTTGGCCTGACGGGCCAGATGCACGGTGCGACACTGCTCGACGCGCAAGGCGAGGTCTTGCGTTCGGCGATTCTCTGGAACGACGGGCGCTCGGATACCGAATGCCGCGAACTGGAAGCTTCCGTGCCGCAACTCCGTGAGATTGCGGGCAACATGGCCATGCCGGGCTTTACGGCGCCCAAACTGCTGTGGGTGCGCAAGCATGAGCCGGAGATCTTTGCGCGCATCGCTCACGTGCTGTTGCCGAAAGACTATCTGCGCTATCTGCTGACGGGTGGATTCGCCACCGATCCCTCGGATGCTGCCGGCACGCTCTGGCTCGATGTGGCGCAGCGCGACTACAGCGCGACGTTGCTGGCGGCCTGCGGTCTGTCACGCGAGCAGATGCCGGCGGTGTTCGAAGGCAATCGCGTGACGGGCGCGCTTAAACCCGAGCTTGCACGCGAGTGGGGCCTGCGCGAGATTCCGGTAGTCGCAGGTGGGGGTGACAACGCGGCGGGCGCCGTTGGCGTGGGCATTGTCAAGCCGAAGCAGGCGATGCTGTCGCTTGGCACCTCCGGCGTGTACTTCGCCGTCTCGGACGGCTTCCTCGCGAACCCCGCTTCGGCGGTGCACAGCTTCTGCCATGCCTTGCCGGAGACATGGCATCTGATGTCGGTGATGCTCAACGCGGCGGGCTGCCTCGATTTCACGGCACAACTGACGGGCTATGCGGACGTCGCCGCGCTGCTTGCCGATGCGCAAGCCGAAGCGCGCGATCGGCGGCCGTGGTTCTTGCCGTATCTGTCGGGCGAGCGCACACCGCACAACAACGTCAATGCGAAGGGCGTGTTTTACGGCCTGACGCCGCAAACGAACCGCGCTGACATGGCGAACGCCACGCTCGAAGGCGTGGGCTTCTGCCTGCTCGACGGCATGGACGCGTTGCACGCGGCAGGCCTCGTGCCCGATGAAATTTCCGTAATCGGTGGCGGCTCGCGCAGTGCATATTGGACACAGATGCTCGCGGATATCGCAGGCCGTCCGCTCACTTTGCGCGCCGGAGGTGAAGTCGGACCGGCGTTGGGTGCGGCCCGTCTCGCTCATCTTGCCCTGGAACCGGATGCGCCGCTCGACGCCATCTGTCCGACGCCGGAAATTCTTGCTGTGCGTGAGCCCGATATGGTGCGTCACGCGTGGTACAGCAATGAACGACGCCCGACCTTTCACGCGCTGTATCGCGCGCTTGGACCGGTGTTTGCCTTGGACGCCTAGCGTCAACAGTAGGACGTAGCGCGCCTCACAAACGCCTCGGAAAGTACGCGGTGAACGCTGCGCCGCGGTGAGTCGACTGCATAGGAGTGCATAAAAATAGCATTGCGCGGCCGCCCTGGCTGCGCCGCAACAGGGGTAGTCCATCGTTGTCATGTATCGGCCGCGCGGTTCGCCGCGCAGGCTGCTAATCCGGTATTGCCGGCTATAACAGAAGAGGAGTGAGACATGAAATTCGCAACGCGTCGTTCCGTTCTGAGTTCGCTCGTATGTGGAGCGGTGCTCGCCAGCCTGTCGCTCGCCGCGCCGCTTGCGCACGCGAGCAAGGATCATCCAGAAATCGGCTTCTGTATCGACGATCTGCGCGTCGAGCGCTGGTCGCGCGATCGCGACTATTTTGTGGCCGCAGCGGAAAAGCTCGGCGCGAAGGTGTCCGTACAATCGGCGGATGCCAGCGAAGAGCGCCAGATCTCGCAGATCGAAAACCTGATTTCGCGCGGCGTCGATGTGATCGTCATCGTGCCGTTCAATTCGAAAACGCTGGGCAATGTCGTGGCCGAAGCGCACAAAGCGGGCATCAAGGTCGTGTCGTATGACCGCCTGATTCTCGATGCCGATGTCGACGCGTACATCTCGTTCGATAACGAAAAGGTCGGCGAATTGCAGGCGCAAGGCGTCTACAACGCACAACCGAAGGGCAACTACTTCCTGCTCGGCGGCGCACCGACCGACAACAACGCGAAGATGCTGCGCGAGGGCCAGTTGAAGGTGCTCAAGCCCGCGATCGACCGCGGTGACATCAAGGTGGTGGGCACGCAGTGGGTGCCGGAGTGGAGCGCTTCCACGGCCTTGCGCATCATGGAAGATGCGTTGACCGCGAACAACAACAAGATCGATGCAGTCGTGGCGTCGAACGACGGCACGGCGGGCGGCGCGATTCAGGCGCTCGCGGCGCAGCATATGGCCGGCAAGGTGCCGGTGTCGGGTCAGGATGCAGACCTTGCGGCTGTCAGGCGTCTGATTGACGGCACGCAGACGATGACCGTCTACAAGCCGCTCAAGCTGATCGCGAGCCAGGCCGCGAACCTTGCCGTGCAACTCGCAAAGGGTGACAAGCCCGACTATAACGCGCAGTACGACAACGGCAAGAAGAAGGTCGACACCGTCCTGCTGCAGCCGACGCTGCTGACCAAGAGCAACGTGGATATCGTCATAAAGGACGGTTTCTACACCCAGGCACAACTCGCGAGCCAATAAGCGGGACCGACGCGCGATGGCGCCCGTTGCGTGTTGAACGCAACTGCGTCGTCGCGCGCTATGCAGCGAGGCAAAAGCGAATGACGCAACCTTTACTGGTGATGCATCACATCGTCAAAGCGTTTTCCGGCGTGAAGGCACTCGACGGCATCGACCTCTCGGTGTCGCCTGGCGAGTGTGTCGGCTTGTGCGGCGAGAATGGCGCGGGCAAATCCACGCTGATGAAAGTGCTGTCCGGTGTCTATCCATACGGCACGTGGGACGGCGAAATCCTCTGGGAAGGCGAGCCCCTGAAGGCGGCGAGCGTGCGCGACACCGAGCGCGCCGGGATTGTCATCATCCATCAGGAATTGATGCTCGTGCCGGAGCTTTCGGTGGCCGAGAACATCTTTCTCGGCAACGAAATCACGCTGCCGGGCGGCCGCATGAACTACGCCGCGATGTTCCAGCGCGCCGACGAACTGCTGCGCGAGCTGCGTATCGAAGGCATCAATGTCGCGCAGCCGGTGATGAACTACGGCGGCGGCCATCAACAGCTGATCGAGATCGCCAAGGCGCTGAACAAGCGCGCAAAGCTGCTGATCCTCGATGAGCCGTCGTCGTCGCTCACCAGTTCGGAGACGCAGATTCTGCTGGACATTGTGCGCGATCTGAAGCGGCGTGGCGTGGCTTGCGTGTATATCTCGCACAAGCTCGATGAAGTCGAAGCCGTCTGCGACACGATCACCGTGATTCGCGATGGCCGGCATGTCGCGACTGAACCGATGCGTGCGTTGACCACCGACCGCATTATCGCGATGATGGTGGGCCGCGAAATCACCAATCTGTTTCCGCGTGAACCACGACCCCTCGGCGACGTGATCTTCGAAGCGCGTCACGTGACCTGTTTCGACGTCACCAATCCGCGCCGCAAGCGTGTCGACGATGTGTCGTTCACCTTAAGACGCGGCGAGATACTCGGCGTGGCGGGACTGGTGGGAGCAGGGCGTACGGAGTTGATGCAGGCGATTTTCGGCGCCTATCCTGGCGTAAGCGAGGCGACAGTGTGGCTCGAGGGTAAGCCGCTGAAAATCCGCGCGCCGGCCGATGCGATTCGTGCCGGCATTGGCATGGTGCCGGAGGACCGCAAGCGCCACGGTATCGTGCCGCATCTGAGTGTCGGTCATAACATCACGCTGTCGGTGTTGCAACGTTTTGCCAAAGGCGCGCGCATCGATTCCGCCGCCGAACTCGACACCATTCACACCGAGATGAAGCGGCTCTCCGTGCGCGCCGCGCATCCGATGCTGTCGATTGCGAGTCTTTCCGGCGGCAATCAGCAGAAAGCGGTGCTGACCCGCATGCTGTTGACCGACCCGAAGGTGCTGATCCTCGACGAGCCCACGCGCGGCGTCGATGTCGGCGCCAAATACGAAATCTACAAACTGATCGTTCAACTGGCGCAGCGCGGCATGTCGATCGTGATGGTGTCGTCCGAATTGCCCGAAGTGCTCGGCATCAGCGATCGCGTGCTGGTGATCGGCGAAGGCGAATTGCGCGGCGACTTCATCAACGACGGTCTCACGCAGGAAGACATCCTGACGGCCGCGATTCGACCCGCGCAACGATCAACGAACCTAACTGGAGCGAGTGCAGCATGACTCCCGACGTCACTTCCCAAAGCGCCAAAGATGCCGCGCCGCGCGGCTCGTTCGGCGGCGCGCAGCGCCTGCAGCAACTGTTCGCGCGCTACAAGATTCTCGCGCTGCTGATTGCGGTCGCGGTCATCTGGATCTTCTTCTCGTTTCTCACCAGCGGCGCGTTCATCACGCCGCGCAATCTGTCGAACCTGCTGCGGCAGATGTCGATCACCGGCATGCTCGCGTGCGGGATGGTGTTCGTCATCATCGCGGGCGAGATCGATCTTTCGGTGGGGTCGCTGCTTGGACTGCTCGGCGGCGTGGCGGCAATTCTCGACGTGAACCGTCATTGGCCGATTGGCATCACCGTGCCGGTGGTGATGGTGCTCGGCGTGCTGATAGGCCTCTTCAACGGCTGGTGGTCGACGTATCGGCGCGTGCCGTCGTTTATCGTCGGGCTCGGCGGCATGCTGGCCTATCGCGGCATTCTGCTCGGTGTGACGGGCGGTTCGACCATCGCGCCGGTGTCCGATGGTTTCGTGTTTGTGGGGCAGGGCTATTTGCCGCAGTTCGCTGGCAATTCGCTCGCCGTGGTGCTGTTCGCGCTGCTGGCGCTGCTCACCGTGCGACAGCGGCGCAACCGGCAACGCTATCAATTGGCGGTGGTGCCGGTCTGGCAGGACGTGGCGAAGATCGTCGGCGCGGGCGTGATCCTGTTCGGCTTCGTGGCGACGCTCGATCGTTACGGCGGCATTCCAGTGCCGGTGCTGTTGCTGCTCGCACTGCTCGGTATCTTCACGTGGATTGCGACGCAGACCGTGTTCGGACGGCGCATTTATGCGGTCGGCTCAAACCTCGAGGCGACGCGCCTGTCGGGCGTCAATACGAACCGCGTGAAGCTGGCGATTTTCGCGCTGATGGGCCTGATGTGCGCGTTCGGCGGCATCGTCAATACGGCGCGGCTGGCAGCGGGCTCGCCCTCGGCCGGATCGATGGGCGAACTCGATGCGATCGCGGCGTGCTTTATCGGCGGCACGTCGATGCGCGGCGGTTCGGGGACGGTGTATGGCGCCCTGATCGGCGCACTGGTGATGGCGAGTCTGGACAACGGCATGTCGATGCTCGACGTGGACGCGTATTGGCAGATGATCGTCAAAGGCAGCATCCTGGTGCTGGCGGTGTGGATCGATGTGGTGTCGGGGTCTAACCGGCGTTGAGGGGTCGATAGTCTGCTTGCGCGGCGGAGAGATGCGGCGCGCGTGTTTGCAGTGCAACAGAAACCTCGACTGTCGATCGAAGCCGAAAGGCTGATTGTAAGGAGAACGTTATCTTCGGTGGCAACCTGTACCGTGGCCGGGGCAGGCAGGTTGCCACCGTGCCCTCTATATTCGCGGTCTGCCCAGGGTTTTTTGCGCGATTACCTCGATCCGCACCCATCTCGGGAAAAACAGCCATTGCCAGCACGCGCGGCCTGTTTTAACGTTGAGCGGATCACCATCTTCCCGCCGTGTCATGTTCGTCCCTACCGATGTTCCATCACCGTTCCAGTTGCGCAAAGCCAGCATGGACGACTTCGCTTTTGCCGAAGCGCTGACCCGCAACAACATGGGGGGTTACTATCATCGGCATCATCTCGTCTGGCGCAGCGATCTGTTTCTCGGCAGCTGGAGCGAGTCGGAAAACTACATCCTCGAAATCGATGGCAAGCCGGTCGGCGTGCTGCGTCTCACAGAAGAGGGCGATTCGCTGCACATTCGCGACGTACAGATTGCCGACGGGTATCGGCGGCGCGGCGCCGGCACCTATCTGCTCGACATGTCGCATCAATGGGCGCGCGAGCGGGGCCTGCGTGAATTGCAACTGCGGGTGTTCGTCGACAATCCCGCGGCGCGGCTGTATCTGCGCATGGGCTACAAGCTCGCCGGGCCGCGCCTCGCGCAACTCGGCGCGATCCGGCATCTGGCGCGGCGGGTTTAGACGGCTGGGCCGCCTGTGTCCGCTTCCCCCTCACCCTGATAACGCTCGGAGCCGCGCTCGATAAACGCACGCGGACTCTTGCCGAACGCCCGCCGGAACATCGCCGAAAAAGCGCTCTGGCTCTGATAGCCCAACTCCTGCGCCACATGCGCGAGCGGCCGCCCCTGGCTCAGCAGAGGAATCGCGCGGGCGAGCAGGGCCTGCTGACGCCATTGCGAAAAGCTGACGCCGAGCTCCTGACGAAAGAGGCGTGCAATCGTGCGGGTACTTGCGCCGACACTCGCAGCCCACTGTTCGAGAGAATCGGAATTGGCGGGGTCCGCGATCACCGCTTCGCACAGCGCACGCAGGCGCTTTTCGTTGGGCATCGGCACGGACAACGGCAGCGGCTCCGAGCGGGTCAGCTCGTCGAGCGCGAGCGCGCCGAGCACCTGTTCACGGGTGGCGGAGAGGCCGGGCATATCGAGTGCGGCAATCACCTCGCGCAGCAGGTTCGACACCTCGACGACGCGGGGCGCATCGAGCCCGGGCGGCACGGCGTTTTCGTCGATATACAGCGTGCGCAGAAACGCATCCTCGACGATGATCACTTCGTGCGTGATATGCGGCGGCACAAAGATCGCCCGCGACGGCGGCACCATCCACGTCGTGCCGAGCGTGCCGACGCGCAGCACCCCACGCGATGCATACGCTACCTGCGCCCACGCGTGCGTGTGACGGGCGATACGCACGCCGGCCGGCATGGGCCGCGAGCGCACGCGGATCGGATGCGTACGGTTGGGGGCGAACGCCGGCGGAATGTCGCCGAACTCCACCTCTGTTGACGGGGCAGCGGCGGCGGACCGGTTCATGAGATAGACACCTGACGGAACCTTGAACGGTGAGGTGGTTCCCATTGTAGGGCGTCGCGCTGGGTTCCCCCGCCACCGGTGGCCCGCAGCCGGTATTTTTGCAAATCGCATGCGGAGATCGCGAGGGGCATAATGCGTCCGACCAGAATCGTCCGGGGGAGCGACCCATGAGTATCGCCAGGCGCTCCGCTCGACTGAAACCCACCGTGGTCGTTAAAGCCACACCCATGAGATAGAGAGGACCCAGGACGATGCAGAAGGTTTTCGTGTACGGCACCCTGCGGGCCGGCGAGATCAACGACATCAGCGAAGCCGCCGCGCGCCACGACATTGCAGAGCCGACACTGATCGGGACGGCCACCGTGCGCGGGCGTCTGTTCGATTTTGGCGCCTATCCGGGCCTTGTGCTCGACGAGGCGGGGTCTCCGGTTCGTGGCGATGTTTATGAAATCGACCCGGATCTGGTCGCCGTGCTCGATGAAATCGAGGAGGTCTATCCTGGCGTCGAGGGGTTGTTCGTGGCCCGTGAGGTGATGGTTGAAGTTGACGGCGCTGCCATGGCATGCCTCCTCTATCCGGTGACGAAAAGCGCGGTGAAGGGCTTGCCCGAGATCCGCTCGGGCGATTGGGTTGCCCATCGCCGCTCGCGCTAGGCGTGCCGTTTCAAATTGCAGCGTTCCGAAGCTTCTCAATGCTGCAGGTGACCGCCCCCAAAAAAACGGCCCGGCAAGCCTGAGCCTGCTGGGCCGTGCGGTCGGTCAGCCTTGCGACCCGCGCCGCTTCATCAACAAGCAGCGCGGCTACATCGTGGCACGAGGGATACGTCTTGCCCCCTCGCGCCCCCGAAGCCCGGCTAGCGCCGTGCCTCAGATTTCCTCATACAACGGCAGCGTCAGGAAGTCCGTGAACTGCTCCGAAGTGGACATCTCTTCGAAGATCTCGGCCGCGCGATCATACGGCTGGGTATCGCCGCCGACCGCCTGCTTCACCTTGGCGAGTTCCTGCTTCGACAGTTCGCGCACCAGTTCCGCGGTGACCTTGCGGCCGTCGTCGAGCGCGCCCTTCGGCGAGCGGATCCATTGCCAGACCTGCGAGCGCGAGATTTCTGCGGTCGCCGCGTCTTCCATCAGATTGTGGATCGGCACGCAGCCATTGCCCGCCAGCCACGAACCGAGGTAGTGAATCCCAACGTTGATGTTGTTGCGCAGACCTGCTTCGGTGATCGGCGTTTCGGGGCGGAAATCCCTCAGATCCTTGGCGCTCACTTCGACATCGGCGCGTTGCTTACCGATCTGGTTCGGCCGGTCGCCCAGCACCTTGACGAACTCTTCCATTGCGATGGGCACGAGGCCCGGATGCGCGACCCAGCCGCCGTCGTAGCCATCGCCCGCATCGCGCGCCTTGTCCGAACGCACGCCGCCCATTGCCTTGTCATTGGCGGCCGGGTCGTTCTTGATCGGAATCAGCGCGCTCATGCCGCCGATCGCCGGTGCGTTGCGTCGATGGCAGGTCTTCAGCAACAGCAGCGCATAGGCCCGCATGAAGGGCGCGGTCATGGTGATCTGCGAGCGGTCGGCGAGGCAGAAGTCCTTGTCCGTCTTGAACTTCTTGATCGCCGAGAAGATGTAGTCCCAACGGCCCGCGTTCAGGCCCGAGCTATGTTCGCGCAGCTCGTACAGGATCTCGTCCATTTCGAACGCAGCGAGGATCGTTTCGATCAGCACCGTGGCGCGGATCGTGCCGCGCGGCACGCCAACCGCTTCCTGCGCGGCGACGAAGAGGTCGTTCCACAGACGCGCTTCCAGATGGCTCTCCATCTTCGGTAGATAGAAGTAGGGGCCCGAGCCACGTGCGACCAGTTCCTTCGAGTTGTGGAACAGGAACAGCGCGAAATCGAAAATGCCGCCGGACACGCGCTGGCCGTCCACCTTCACATGCTTCTCGTCGAGATGCCAGCCGCGCGGACGCACGATCAATGTGGCGACCTTGTCGTTCAGCTGGTACGACTTGCCGTTCTGTTCGAGCGAGATGGTGCGGCGCACGGCATCCTTCAGATTGATGTGGCCGGTGATCTGGTTGTCCCAGCTCGGCGCGTTCGAATCCTCGAAGTCCGTCATGTACGAATCCGCGCCGGAGTTCAGCGCGTTGATGATCATCTTGCGCTCGACCGGTCCGGTGATTTCCACGCGGCGGCATTGCAGGTCTTGCGGCAGCGGCGCGATTTTCCAGTCGCCTTCGCGGATGCTCTTCGTCTCGACGAGGAAGTCGGGCCGCTCACCGGCGTCGAGACGCTTCGTGCGTTCGACGCGCGCTTTCAGCAGCGCCTGGCGGCGCGGCTCGAACGTGCGATGCAATGCGGCGACGAGTTCGAGCGCCTCACGGGTCAGGATGGTTTCGTAGCCCGGCTTGATATCAGCCGTGATTTCCATGCCCTGCGGCAACTGCGACGATGAAAGCGGGTTCGCCATGTTTTCTCCTTGGTCGGTCAGATTGCAAAGATGCAAATGTTCAAGTGCGGTTGAAATACGGTTGAATTGCGCTGGGCTTTCGGGCTGCGTTGCATGTGTCCATGAGGTGGGCTCTTGCCGTCATGCGCCAGGGCTGTGGCGCGTGCGGCTCGTGCTTCTCCCGGACACTGCGAGGGTTTGCAGAAAAACGAGCAGGTCGTTCATGCCCCCGCCCGTGCCATGTGGCGTGACGCCCAGCTCTTCAGCGGGGGCGCCTTGCCGGTTGAGCCAGAAAGTCGTGTAACCGAACCAGTTCGCGCCGGCCGCATCCCAGCCGTTCGACGACACGAAGACGATTTCGCGCGGCTGCGCGCCGAACGCCCCTGTGCCGAGTGCGTAGGCGGCGGGCGCCGGTTTGTAGGCGCGCACCGTGTCGGCCGAGAGCACGTGGTCGAACAGGCCGGTCATGCCGGCGCTCTTCACGGCGATGTCGAGCATCTGCGGATTGCCGTTGGACAGAATGGCGAGGCCGGGCGGGGCGGTTTGGGCGCATGGGGCGCTTTGACTACCTTCAGCGGCCTCGGCCGCTTTTGCCGCTTCGGCATGCTGAGCGCGCTGCTCATGCAAGCGGCGCAACGCGGGTACCGCATCCGGGAAGGCCGACAGGCACGCGTATTCATCCATCAGACGCTTTTCCGCGGCGCGATTGAGCGTGAGGCCGAGCTTGTGGGCGGCGAAGCGCAGCGCGTCGAGCGTGATGTTCCAGAAGGGCTGATAGCGTGCGCCGGCCGGATCAGCCAGCGTGCGCAACTGCGTGTATTCGATCTGCTTGTGCCGCCACAACTGCGAAAGCGCGTCGCCGTGGCCCGGAAACATCTGCTCCGCCGCAGCGACGACCGAATGCACGTCGAACAGCGTGCCGTAGACGTCGAAAATCACTGCTTTTGGGGAGAGTGTCGTTGTGGCCGACATTGCCGTGCGCTCCAATTCGAGGTCAGACAAATTGTATTAGTGATGCTATACGCTAAAAAATAGGCTAAACATCACTTGATCTTTTACTTTCATCCACCTAATCTGACGCGCATTGCCACTTTGGTGCGCGCGCTTTTGCGCATGGCTGTTTTTGCATTCAGCGCTCCGACTCCCCCATGGACCGTTTCAAGCAGATCGAAACCTTCGTCACCGTCGCGGCCAAGGGCAGCCTGTCGGCAGCCGCGCAGGCTGAGGGCGTGGCGCCCGCCATCATTGGCCGCCGCATCGACGCGCTCGAGGAGCGGCTCGGCGTCAAGCTGCTGGTGCGCACCACCCGCAAGCTCACCCTGACCTTCGAAGGTTCGGCGTTCCTCGAGGACTGTCAGCGCGTCATCCACGACATGCAGAACGCCGAGGCAAGCGTTTCGGCCGGCGGCGTGAAGGCGAGCGGCCACCTGCGTCTGTCGGCGCCGGCCGGCTTCGGCCGGCGGCACGTCGCGCCGCTGGTGCCGGCCTTCACCGTCGCCCATCCCGACGTCTCGATCACGCTCGATCTGTCCGACCGGCTGGTGGACCTGGTCAACGAAGGTTTCGACTGCGCGGTACGACTGGGGGAACTGCCGGATTCGTCGCTGGTGTCGCTGCGTCTGGGCGAAAACCGCCGCGTGTGCGTGGCCTCGCCCGCCTATCTGACGCGCCGCGGCGCGCCGCAAACCCTCGCGGATCTGGCGCATCACAATTGTCTGGCGCTCGGCGCGAGCGCCAACCAGCAGCGCGGCTGGATGTTCCAGCAGGGCGACAAGGTGGTGTCGATCAGGGTCTCCGGCACGATGGAATGCTCGGACGGCGCGGTGCTGCATGAATGGTGTCTCGACGGCTACGGGCTCGCGTGGCGTTCCTGGTGGGAAGTCGGCACGGATATCGCCGCTGGCCGGCTCGTGAGCGTGCTCGACGAGTTCGCCGCGCCGCCCATCGGTATTCACGCCGTATTTCCGCAGCGCCGTCATTTGCCGCTGCGCGTGCGGCTCTTTCTGGACTTTCTCAAACATACCTACGGTCATCCCGGTTATTGGGGGTGAGGCCGGAGCGCCACGCCGCGCGGGTTTCCGATATGCGGACAGACCCGCACGCGAGCGTTGCGTCCATTCAGGCGCACTACAATCGATTGGGAGGATCCGCCTGGCGCTTGCCGTGGTAGCGCGCCGCTCGCCTTGTCCGGGTCCAGCCGCAGCCGACGACGGAGACACCATGTTCAAGCACATCCTGGTTCCGACCGATGGTTCAGATTTGTCCCGAAAAGCGATTGAGGGCGCAATCGATCTCGCCCAAGCCGTCGGCGCGCGCGTCACGGCTTATGCCTGCTTGCCGCAATATCCCTATTCGCCGTTCTCCGAAGTGGTGATCGAACCGCCTGGCGACTTTCTGGAGCGCAGCGAGCGCGAGGCGCGCGTGCATCTGCAGGAGGTCGAGCGGGCCGGGCGCCATGTCGGCGTGATCGTCACGAGCCGCACCAGCGTGCACCCTTCGCCGTATCTCGGCATCATCGAGACGGCCGAGAAGGGCGCTTGCGATGTGATCTTCATGGCCTCGCATGGACGCCGCGGACTCGGCAGCCTGCTGATCGGCAGCGAGACGCAGCGGGTGCTGACGCATACGAAGATTCCGGTGATCGTGTATCGCTAAAGGACAATAAAACGCGCCGGCGGTAAAGCCGGCGCGCCTCCTGCGTAGCGGCGGCAGGTTGCCCTTTGCCGCCTGCTTTTCTCTCAGATTTCCAGTCTGCGCGGGCCTGTCCTGGGACCTTGTGAGTCCGGCTTGCCGGCCCTTTTCAGCAGACTGTCTCCCCCTGATCGCGGCCCTCTGGCGGGGCCGCTTCCCGTCCGTCTTTCTGGCGATCCGCTTGCGCGCTTTCAGGCTGCTGCGAGATTTTTCAAAGTCCCGTCAACGTCGCTTCAGCGTTATTTAGGCCACCTTCTTGTCGAAGAACTGCTCGTCTTCCGTCGAGCCATGCAGCGCGGTCGTCGACGCTTCGCGTTCGACCGTTTGCGTCACGGCATCGAAGTAGCCGGTGCCCACTTCGCGCTGATGCTTCACGGCGGTGAAGCCCTTTTCGGCGGCCGCGAATTCAGCCTGCTGCATTTCGACGAAGGCGCTCATCTGCGTGCGGGCATAGCCGTGCGCGAGGTTGAACATCGAGTAGTTCAGCGCATGGAAGCCGGCGAGTGTGATGAACTGGAACTTGTAGCCCATCGCTCCGAGTTCCTTCTGGAACTTGGCGATCGTCGCGTCGTCAAGGTTCTTCTTCCAGTTGAACGACGGCGAGCAGTTGTACGCCAGCAGCTTGCCCGGGAATTCCTTATGGATCGCCTCGGCGAATCGCTTGGCGAACTCGAGGTCCGGCTTGCCGGTTTCGCACCAGATCATGTCGGCGTACGGCGCGTAGGCGAGGCCGCGCGAGATGGCCTGCTCGATACCCGGCTTCGTGCGGTAGAAACCTTCCACGGTGCGCTCGCCGGTCAGGAACGGCTTGTCGTTGTCGTCGATGTCCGAGGTGACGAGGTCGGCTGCTTCCGCGTCGGTGCGCGCAAGCAGGACGGTCGGCGTACCGGAGACGTCAGCCGCCAGACGCGCAGCGGTCAGCTTGGCGATGTTTTCGCGGGTCGGCACGAGCACCTTGCCGCCCATGTGGCCGCACTTCTTCACGGAAGCGAGCTGGTCTTCGAAGTGCACGCCCGCGGCGCCGGATTCGATCATCGCCTTCATCAGCTCGAATGCGTTCAGCACGCCGCCGAAACCGGCTTCGGCATCAGCCACGATCGGTGCGAAGTAGTCGATGTAGCCTTCGTCGCCCGGATTCTTGCCTTCCGACCACTGGATCTGGTCGGCACGCGTCAGCGTATTGTTGATGCGCTTCACGACCAGCGGCACCGAATTGGCCGGGTACAGCGACTGGTCCGGGTACATTTCGCCCGCCACGTTGGCGTCGCCCGCCACCTGCCAGCCCGACAGATAGATTGCCTTCAGGCCGGCCTTGACCTGCTGCATGGCCTGGTTGCCGGTCAGCGCGCCAAGCGAGTTCACGAACGGCTCGTTGTTGACGCTTTCCCACAGCTTCTCCGCGCCGCGCTTGGCGAGCGTGTGCTCAACCGGCAACGAACCGCGCAGACGCACCACGTCATCGGCGCTGTAGCTGCGTTTGATGCCTTTCCAGCGCGGATCGGTTTCCCATTGTTGCTGGAGTTGCTGTGCTTGTTCTTGGCGCGACGTCATGGTGTGCTCCTTGGATTGCCTGGATAGTGGATCAGTGGGCTCTGTCTTCAGCGAAGCGGGCGCCGGGAAGGCGTTTCGTTTCGTGAAGTCTTGTATAAGAGTCTAGGCAAATCGGGGTGCGCGCAATAGACGCATGTCGCGCCTTGTTATGGATTTTTAATTGTTTTAAATCAATGGTTTGTTGGCGCTGTTCCGCATTAAGAAACGCTATTTCCCCTGCTGCAATAGCTCCCGTTGTGCCACGCAGCACGATTTTTTACGAGGCAAAAAAATTTTCCACATCGTGAAATTTCGTGTGCGACCAAAGTACGGGCAAAAAAAAACCGGTGCATGAGCACCGGTTTCTTCTGACGTTTGGGTGGCCGAGGCCGCCTGTGGTCGTTTTAGCTAGCCTGGCAACACGTCCTGCACAGAGTCTTGATGACTGCGACGCAGGGCGTTGCGCTGCCCAGACCTTGTCTGCTTAGCTGCCGCGACGCGCCGTACGCGGACCGTCGCTGCGGCGTGCGCCGTAGCCACCGTCACGCGAGCCGCCGTAGCCTTCGCGCGAACCGCCGCCAGCCGACTTGCCGGCCCAGCCGCCGCCATTGCCGCCACCGTTGCCAGTGCGAGCACCGCCGCCGTTACCGGCCGGCTTGCCAGCACCGCTGCCGCTACCAAAGCGACGGCCACCGCCATTGCCACCGCCCGGACGGCCGCGGCCGCCAAAGCCAGGACGGCCATTGCCCGACGGAGCCGACTTGCGCGGCTCGAAGCCTTCGACAACATTGACCGCCAGCGGGGTGCGCACGAAACGCTCGATGCGCTTCAACGCGCCTTGCTCGGCATGATGCACGAGGCTCACTGCGATGCCCGAGCGGCCAGCACGGCCGGTACGGCCGATACGGTGCACGTAGTCTTCAGCGAACTTCGGCAGGTCGTAATTGAACACGTGCGTGATGCCCGGGATGTCGATACCGCGAGCGGCGACGTCCGTTGCCACCAGCACGCGCACACGGCGCTCGCGCAGTGCGCGGATCGTGCGGTTACGTGCGCCTTGCGGCAGGTCGCCGTGCAGGGCGGCCGACTCGAAACCGGCGTCAGCAAGACGGCCAGCCAGTTGATCCGCGTCCATCTTGGTTGCCGTGAAGACGATAGCCTGGTCGAGGCCGGAGTCGCGCAGCAGATGGTCGAGCAGACGGTCCTTGTGATCGCGGTCGTCAACATAGTGGACGGTTTGCGCGATGTTGGTGCGCTGCTCCATGCGCTGGACGATCTCGATACGTTCCGGATCCTTCAGCAGGCGGCCCGTCAGCGAGGTGATCTTGCCGTCGAGCGTGGCCGAGAACAGCATGGTTTGACGCGTGGCCGGCGTAGCGGCGACGATCGTCTCGATATCTTCGATGAAGCCCATGTCCAGCATGCGGTCAGCTTCATCGAGCACGAGGATCTGCAGTTGCGACAGGTCGATACGGCCGCGTTCCAGATGGTCGATCAGACGGCCCGGCGTAGCAACCAGGATTTCCGGGTTCTTCGCCAGCAGCATCAGCTGTTGACCGTAAGCGACGCCACCGAGAATGCTGACGGTGCGCAGGCGCTTCAGGTGCTTGCCGTACGTGGCAGCGGCGGTGGTGACCTGCATCGCGAGTTCGCGGGTCGGCGTCAGAACCAGCATGGTCGGACGGGCAACCGGTTGCGGGCGGCGCGTGCGGGCGCCGTCAGCCGGACGCGGCTCACGCGGCTGGCTGGCTTGGGCTTTTTGCAGCTGCGAGAAACGCTCGATGGCGGGCAGCATGAACGCGGCGGTCTTGCCCGAACCGGTCGGGCTCGAAACCATCAGATCGCGGCCGGCGATGCCAGCGGGGATCGCGCGTTGCTGAACCGGGGTCGGGGTTTGGTAGCCAGCGGCGGTCAGCGCGGACACGACATCCGGGGACAGACCGAGCGACGCGAACGACGGACCGGCCGGTGCGGCGGCCACAGCGGCGACGGCTTCCGGCGCTGCAGCAACGGCTGCGGCTTGTGCGGGTGCTGCGTCACTGCTTGCGAGACCGAGGGCTTGGTCGGCGATGGCGTTCAACGGGCTGCTGGGGGTATTGCTCGAAGTCATGAGAATCCTTGAAACGATCCTGGGTAATGCACGGAATAAATACGTCGGCGCCAATCGGCATACCCAAGTCGTCGGATTCAGCGAGCAAAGAAGCAGCGAGCAAATCGAAAAACGGGGGCAGCTCGCGGCAATCAAGGCGAGCTTTTTGTTAGAAGCTGTATCGGTTGCGACATGCCAACACGGCGTGCCGCCAGCCTGGTACATGATCGCCCGTAGGGGGCTAGGCAGGAGGGGACAGGTTCTAAACTGGATTGGAGCAAAACGCTACGAGGCGCTGCGCCGCAACGGCCGCTAGAAGAAAGCCGGGCAAAGCAGTGAAGCGCAGGCAGCATTGTATAGGGTTTTGCTGCACCGCGCCACATTTAAGACATTTCCGTGAAGGGAAGTGTCGTTGTCAGCTAGTTTGTGCGCCAGTCTTAAGCTGAGGCGCCGCTTTTTAGCGATTCGACCAGTTCGACGTATTGCTGCTTGGCGGCATCCTGCGAGGTGCCTTTCAGCGCCGCCCAGGCGTCGTATTTGTACTTGCCGACGATGTCAGTGAACCCCGGCTTGTCGCCATGGACGTCCCCCTTGGTGGACTGCTTGTAGAGCGCATACAGGCGCAGCAGCGTCAGATTGCCCGGGCGTTCCGGCAGTTGTTGCACCTCTTCGTGGGCTTTTGCGAATTGCGCGTCGACGTCGCTCATGTTTTCTCCGTGGCGAGTTCAGGGTAGGCCGTCGATCATATCAAGCGCGATCCTTTGGCGGGTCGAACCAGGCTCGAACGATTCTTCCAAACGGCGCGGGGAGCAGGGGCGGCGGGTCGTGCCTTGAGGGGCTCGGCGCATGTCGGGAGCGTGGCGCGTGTCCGGCAAAGGGGGGCGCCGCATTACAATAGCGGCCATGACCCGAACTGTGCTGCTTGCCCTCGATACGTCGACCGAATTCTGCTCGGTCGCGCTCCTGTCCACTGCGTCCGCTACGTCCGCCGCTGCGGGCGCTCTCGCCTCTGAAGAACCACGCGTCTGGGTGCGCCACGAAGCGACTGGCGCCGTGTCCAGTACGCGCCTGTTGCCCGCGATCCGCGAACTGTTCGACGAAGCCGGCCTCGCGCTGGCCGACTGCGACGCGATTGCGTTCGGCGCGGGGCCGGGCTCATTCACTGGTTTGCGGACGGCAACGGGTGTGGCGCAGGGGCTCGCCTTCGGCCTGAACTGCCCCGTTGTGCCGATTGGCACCTTGCTCGCCTGCGCCGAGAGCGCGCGCTTGCGCGATCCGTCAGTCAGGCGCGTCGTGGCAGCGCTCGACGCCCGCATGGACGAAGTCTATTGGGCCGATTTTGCGTGGGATGAAGCCGAAGGCGAATGGCGTACGATCCAGTCGGCCTCGCTCGATGCGCCGGACCGGTTGAACTTGCCCGAGGTGCCGTTTACGCTGGCCGGCAATGCCGCCGCCGCGTTCGGCGCGCGCCTCGCCGCCTGTGCGGTGGCGCAGGCCATCGACGGCGAAGCGCTGCCTCATGCGTTGCCGCTCGCCTTTGCGGCGCTGCGTGCGTGGCGCGCCGGCCGCACCGTGCCGGCCGAGCACGCCGCGCCCGAATACGTGCGCGACAAGGTGGCCCAGACCACGGCGGAACGCATGGCTGATAAGGCTGAAAAGGCCGCCAGGGCTGCTGGGACAGCGAGCGCGGCCCCTGTATCGGCGGTCCACACTGGACCTCAAGGCGAGGGCGGACGATGAGCGGAGTGTTGCTGGCGGACCGCTACATGTCGCCAATGACCGAAGGGGACCTCGACGAGGTCGCCATCATCGAAAAAGCGGCCTATGAGTTTCCGTGGAGCCGCGGCAATTTCGAAGACTCGCTGCGCAACGGCTATTTTGGCATCTGCCTGCGCCACGTCACTGGGACCTTGATCGGCTACTGCGTGCTGATGCCGGTGGTCGACGAGATGCATCTGCTGAATTTGTGCGTGGCGCCCGCCGCGCAGGGCGTGGGCGCTGGCCTGTCGCTGCTGCGCGAAGCGGTGCGCATTACGCGTAACGAGAAACTCGACGGGCTGCTGCTCGAAGTGCGGCCGTCGAACCACCGGGCCATCCGGCTTTATGAACGCTTCGGTTTTGCTTCGATTGGCCGTCGCAAGAACTACTATCCGGCGCGTCATCGCAGCCGGGAGGACGCCATCGTGATGCGTTTTTCGTTTGCCAGGGAGGGCGCAGATGGCGCTGCATGAATCTGCATTGGAAGAACTCGGTCTCGCGCCGATGTGGGTGAGGCGAGGGATGGGGCAGGCGGGTGCCGGCCAGGTCGCGCAAGCGGCCGCGGCGGTCGAGGCTGTCACTGATGGTGCGGCGCTGCGTGCCGAGGTTGCGGCGCCGGTGCAGGGCCCGGCGCAGGAATCTCCGTATGGGTCGGCTCAGGGTGCGCCTCGCAGCGCGGCTCAGACCGGCTCCGCGGCTGGGCGGCGCGAAGACGCGTTCGAGGAAGGCCCACGCGTGACGGCTGCGTCACCCGCGTCCGCCGCACGCTCCACGCAACCTTCACGCCCCGCGCCCGCCGAACCCTCCGCCGCGACCCCACCGGAAGACGATTTCGCCTGGTTCGACGACCTGCCTTCCCAGCCACCGGCGGAAGCGCGCACGGTTCCCGCCGAGCGTGCCGAGCCGTCGCCGCAGACCCTCGACTGGGATGCACTCGCCGAGCGCGTGGCCGCCTGCGAGCGCTGTCGGCTGTGCGAGAAGCGCACCAACACGGTGTTCGGCGTTGGCGACCGCAACGCCGACTGGATGCTGATCGGCGAAGCCCCCGGCGAAAACGAGGACCGCCAGGGCGAACCGTTTGTCGGTCAGGCTGGCAAGCTGCTCGACAACATGCTGCATTCGCTGACACTCGCGCGGGATACCAATGTCTACATCGCCAACGTGATCAAGTGCCGCCCGCCCGGTAATCGCAATCCCGAGCCGGACGAGGTCGCGCGCTGCGAGCCGTATTTGCAGCGCCAGGTCGCGCTCGTCAAGCCGAAGCTGATCATCGCGCTGGGCCGTTTCGCCGCCCAGAGTCTGCTGAAGACCGACGCGAGCATTTCGTCGCTGCGTGGCCGCGTCCACGAGTATGAAGGCGTGCCGGTCATCGTCACCTATCACCCGGCGTATCTGCTGCGCAGCTTGCCCGACAAGGCCAAGGCGTGGACCGATCTGTGCCTCGCCCGCGACACATGGTTGAAGGCGGGCGGAGCCGGAGCGGCGGCCAGCTAATGGACGCGATCCGGCCGGCAGCGCTCCCGGCCGCTGTGCCCGCGGCACAGTGGGATGCGTTGCGCGAACCTGCAGTGCGCGATCTGGCGTGGCTGCTGTTCAGCGCGGATTTGTTGCGTGCGCAACCACCGGTCGGGATGCTGGCGAGCGCGTTCGAAACGGCCGACGAGCTAGCCGCTACGCTCGAGTGGCTGCTCGCGTTGGACACCGATCCCGGAGAGTTGCAAAGTGATCTCGAGGCGGCGCGGGTCACACGTCTTGGCCGCTACGCGGAATGCCTGCTCGCGTGGTTTCTGCAACACGGGCCGGCTGCGCGCCTCATCGCGGCGAACGTGCCGCTGCGGCGCGCCGGCCTGACCTTGGGCGAGTGCGATTTTCTGGTCCAGACGCAGGCGGGGCGGCGGCTGCACTGGGAGCTGGCCGTCAAGTGCTATCTGCACGCCGGGGATGGGCGGGCGCAACTGGCCGATTACGTCGGTCCCAATCTGCAGGACCGCTTCGATCTGAAGCTGACTCACGTGCTCGATCATCAGTTGCCGCTCAGCGCGCGCGAGGAGTTCGCCACGCTGGGACACGTCGGACCGTGGGAGCCGCAGATGTTCATCAAGGGCTGGCTGTTCTACCCGCACGGTGAGACGACGAGCGACCCCGTCGAAATCGATCCAGCGCATGCGCGCGGCTGGTGGGCCACACGCTCGGAGTGGCCGGCTTTTGCGGCTGGGCACGCGCAGGCGTGGCGGGTCTTGCCGCGACTCGAGTGGCTGGCGCCGCGCAGGCATGAACCGGGGGCGGCAGAAGCGGCGGGTGTTGCGTTCGTCGAAGCCAGCGCCTTGAGCGAGCGGATCGCGCATCAAAACGGTCCGACGATGGTAGCGGCTTTCTATACCGACGACGCGGGGCGGTGGGTCGAGCGCTCGCGCGGCTTTATCGTGCCGGATACCTGGCCGGAGAAAGCGCAGGCGTATGCGCGGCAGTAAGCGTCATGCGCCCGGGCTGGCAGCCGCGCGTCGTTGACCGGCGCCGGCCATAGCGACACAACCCCGGACACAAATCCCGCTTCACCACCACCGATAAAAATGATGCACCGGCCCGACGCCCTTGCCGACGTCGAGTTGATCGCTCGCCTGCAGCGCCCCGGTCAGGTAAATCTTTGCATCGGTGACTGCACTTGCGAGGTCCGCGCGCTGCGGAAGCAGCGCCGCAATCGCCGACGACAGCGTGCAGCCCGTGCCATGCGTATTCTTCACCGGCACGCGTGCTGCGTACAGGCGCAGCGTGCCGCTGTCCTGCACCAGCCAGTCCGGGCTGTCGGCGGCCGTGAGATGGCCGCCTTTCATCAGCACGGCGCGTGCACCGAGCGAGCGCAGCGCTTCACCTTGCTCGATCATGCCCGCTTCGTCGGTGGCGGCTGAAACTCCCAGCAACGCAGCCGCTTCCGGCAGATTCGGCGTCAGCAGGTCGGCGAGCGGCAGTAACTCGTCGCGCACCACCGCCACCGCGTCGGGCGCGAGCAGCGCGTGATTGCTCTTGGAGATCATCACGGTATCGAGCACGACGTGCTTCGGCCGATAGCGCCGCAGCGCGTCGGCGACGGCCCGCGCAACATGCGCGTTCGCCAGCATGCCGATCTTCACCGCGTCAATGCGGATATCGTCGAACACCGCATCGAGTTGCGCCGTGATAAACGCCGGATCGGGCGTATGGATCGCCGTGACGCCGCGCGTGTTCTGCGCAGTCAGCGCCGTGATGACACTCGCGCCATACGCGCCGAGAGCCGAAAAGGCCTTGAGGTCGGCCTGAATGCCGGCGCCGCCGCCGGAGTCGGAACCGGCGATCGTCAGGACGTTGGGAATCGGTTGAGTCATGGGGGGCTGGAAAGAAAGAAGCGCGGGCGCGGCGCGCATCCCGCAATCCGGCGCATCAGGGTGATGCGTCAGATTAACGTGTCAAAGGCGCGCGTCAGTGTTTCACTTCGCCGATGAGGGCGACTGAATCGAACGCGCGCTGGTTTGCCTGATGGCGCCGCATCACGAACCACATCATCACGCAAACGAAGGTGCCGAACAGCACGATGACGGCCGATACCGGCACGTCGAGCCACACCAGCACCGCGTACAGACACAGCATCACGAGCACCGAGAGGTTCTCGTTGAAGTTCTGCACGGCGATCGAGTGGCCGGCCGACAGCAGCACGTGGCCGCGATGCTGCAGCAGCGCATTCATCGGTACGACAAAAAATCCGGACAGACCGCCGACGATCATCAGGAACAGGTACGCGAAGATCAGATAGCCCGGCACATGCATATGGCCGAAGTAAACACCCCAATGGGCGGGGAACAGGCTGCGCGTATAGAACGCCATCAGCATCACCGCGATTCCCATCATGATGCCGACCGGCAGCACCGAGAGCGACTTCTTGAGCGGCACGCGCGAGGCGGCGATGATCGCGCCCGCCGCCACGCCGACCGCGACAACCGCCTGCAGGATCGCGCCTTCGGAGAGCGACATGCCGAGCGACACTTCCGCCCACTTCAGCACGATGAATTGCAAGGTCGCGCCCGCGCCCCAGAAGAGGGTCGTGACGGCGAGCGAGATCTGGCCGAGCTTGTCGTGCCAGAGAATCAGGAAGCAGTCGGCGAAATCGGTGACGAGCTTGATCGGGCCGCGTTCCTGCTTCGGATAGCGTGCGCCGGTGTCGGGAATGCGCAGATTGAATAGCGCGGCAATCACGTAGATCGCCATGATCACAAGCATCGCCGCTTCGGCCGGCGTGTTGACGGTGGGAATATGGTGCTTGAGGATGTGCGAAGCGATATGCGGGCTGATCAGCGCGCCGCCCAATACCGTGCCGAGAATGATCGAGCCGACCGTGGTGCCTTCGATCCAGCCGTTCGCGGCGACGAGCCGGTCAGGCGGCAGCAGTTCGGTGAGAATGCCGTACTTGGCGGGCGAATACGCCGCAGCGCCGAATCCGACAATGCCATACGCAATCAGCGGATGGGCGCCGACCAGCATCGTGAAGCAGCCGACCACCTTGATGGTATTGGTGACGAACATCACGCGTCCCTTCGGACGAGAGTCGGCGAAGGCGCCGACGAAGGCAGCGAGAACGACGTACGACAGCACAAAGAACAACTTGAGCAGCGGCGTCATCCAGTTCGGGGCGTGGAGGTCTTTCAGCAGTGCAATAGCAGCAATCAGAAGCGCATTGTCGGCCAGCGACGAAAAAAACTGCGCGGCCATGATGGTGTAAAAACCTTTTTTCATCTGATGCGATGCTGTCCTCGCTGCGGTCCGTCCGCCCCGGCCGTGTGCAAGGCGTCCGGGCTTATTCCGTTCGAAATGGGTTGTGCGCACGGCTTTATATCACGAAAATAGCTGGATTCGGACTAGCAGAATCCTTGATCGCACCGCCCAGCGGGCTCCTGAGCACTGAAAACGCACTGTAAGCTCCTGATTCGCAAGCGTCTTTACGAAAATTTCCCATGCCGCGCCCCCTCTCAGCCACGATTCACACCGCTGCACTCGCCAATAACCTCGCCGTCGTCCGCCGTTACGCCCCAAAATCGAAAATCTGGGCTGTCGTCAAGGCCAACGCCTACGGGCATGGCCTCGCAAGAGCTTTTCCAGGTCTGCGCGCAACCGACGGCTTTGGATTGCTCGACCTCGAAGAAGCGGTGAAGTTGCGTGAATTGGGCTGGGCCGGGCCAATTTTGTTGCTGGAAGGCTTTTTCCGTCCCACGGATATCGACGTGATCGACCGCTACAGCCTGAGCACGGCGCTGCATTCGGACGAGCAGTTGCGCATGCTGGAAATGGCGCGCCTGTCGAAGCCCGTCAATATTCAGTTGAAAATGAATACCGGCATGAACCGCCTCGGCTACACGCCGGAACGCTTCCGGGCGGCGTGGGAGCGGGCGCGCGCCTGCCAGGGCGTCGGCCAGATCACGCTGATGACGCATTTCGCGGACGCCGATGGCGAACGCGGCGTCGAGTACCAGATGGAAGCGTTCGAGCGCGGCGCGCAGGGCATCGCGGGGGCGCGCAGCCTCGCCAATTCGGCGGCCACGCTGTGGCACCCGTCGTCGCATTTCGACTGGGTGCGCCCGGGCATCATCCTGTACGGCGCGTCGCCATCGGGCGTCACTCGGGCCATCGAGGGCACAGGCCTGCAGCCGGCCATGACGCTCGCTTCGGAATTGATCGCGGTGCAGAACGTCGCCGAGGGGCAAACCGTGGGCTACGGCTCGATCTTCAAGGCGCGTGGGCCGATGCGGATCGGCGTAGTGGCGTGCGGTTATGCGGACGGCTATCCGCGCGTCGCGCCGGAAGGCACGCCGGTGATCGTCGATGGCGTGCGCACACGGGTTGTCGGCCGGGTGTCGATGGACATGCTGACCGTCGATCTGACGCCGTGTCCGACGGCCAATGTCGGCTCGCGCGTCGAATTGTGGGGCAACACGCTGCCGATCGACGACGTCGCGCAGGCGTGCGGCACGATCGGCTACGAGCTGATGTGCGCCGTGGCGCCGCGCGTGCCGGTGCGGGCGGAATAAGCGGGGAGCAAGCGCGGAATAGGCGTTTCGCAAGTGCTGCGGCCGGGTTTCCAACTTCGGCACAATCAGACAGCAAACCAGACATCACACCACATATATAACAGGCAAGGGCGCGTGGCTAAACAGAAGACGATGTACACCTGCACCGAATGTGGCGGGCAGGCGCCCAAGTGGCAGGGGCAGTGCCCGGCATGTCAGGCATGGAATACTCTGGTGGAGACGGTGGCCGAATCGCCGTCCGCGCACCGCTTTCAGTCGCTGGCGAAGAGCGCTCCGGTGCAGCGCCTCGCGGATATCGAAGCGTCGGACGTGCCGCGGTTTTCCACCGGGGTCAGCGAATTCGACCGCGTATTGGGCGGCGGCCTGGTGCCAGGCGGCGTGGTGCTGATCGGCGGCGATCCGGGCATCGGCAAATCGACGCTGTTGCTGCAGTCGCTCGCGGAAATCGCTCACGACCGGCGCGCGCTGTATATCAGCGGTGAAGAGTCGGCTGCGCAGATTGCGTTGCGGGCGCAACGGCTGTCGCTGCTCGACCCAGGTTCCAAGGCGAGTGAGTTGAGGCTGCTCGCCGAAATCCAGCTGGAAAAAATCCAGGCGACGATCGAGAGCGAACGGCCCGACGTCGCCGTGATCGATTCGATCCAGACGGTCTATTCCGAGGCGCTGACTTCGGCGCCGGGCTCGGTCGCCCAGGTGCGCGAGTGCGCGGCACAACTGACGCGCATTGCCAAGCAGTCAGGCACGGCCATCATCATGGTCGGCCACGTGACCAAGGAAGGCAATCTGGCCGGCCCGCGGGTGCTCGAACACATCGTCGATACCGTGCTGTACTTCGAGGGCGACACGCACTCGTCGTTCCGTCTGGTGCGGGCGTTCAAGAACCGTTTCGGCGCGGTCAACGAACTGGGCGTGTTTGCGATGACCGAGCGCGGTCTGCGCGGCGTGGCTAACCCGTCGGCGCTGTTCCTGTCGCAGCATGAGCAGGTCGTGCCGGGCTCGTGTGTGCTGGTGACCCAGGAAGGCTCGCGGCCGTTGCTCGTCGAAGTGCAGGCGCTGGTGGACGCCGCCAATGTGCCCAATCCCCGCCGTCTCGCGGTGGGGCTGGAACAGAACCGGCTGGCGATGCTGCTCGCCGTGCTGCACCGGCACGCCGGCATTGCCTGTTTCGATCAGGACGTGTTTCTGAATGCGGTGGGCGGGGTCAAGATCACTGAGCCTGCCGCGGACCTCGCGGTGCTGCTCGCGATCCATTCGTCGATGCGCAACAAGGCGCTGCCGAAGGGCCTGATCGTATTTGGCGAAGTGGGGCTGGCCGGTGAAATCCGGCCGTCGCCGCGCGGCCAGGACCGGCTCAAGGAAGCCGCCAAGCTGGGTTTCTCGATCGCGCTGATTCCTAAGGCGAACGCGCCCAAACAACCTATCGACGGCTTACAGGTTATTGCCGTCGACCGGCTCGAACAGGCCATCGACCGCATCAGGACCCTAGAGTAGGCACCGTTTGCGGCACTTTTAAGCAGTCATTGCTGCGTAATGCGCCGTAAATAACCCGGTCGAGCCTGTAACCAACGCAACACGCGTATTCCCTAAGCTGGGCGGGTCTGCCATCCCTCTCAAGCGGAAAAGGATCGCGCCTTGAAACAGTCTCATGAAACCATGACCGAGCGTGCGCTGCAGGTGCGCGGCGCCCGCGTCTCTGCGCCCATCCGCCAGCCCTGGGGCGGAGCGTGCCGGATCGTCGAATGGATCGATACCACCGGCCAGATCTCGCGCCGCGTCGTCGCGGAAAATGTCACGCCGGATGAAGTGCGTGCCACCATCGACCGGCATGTCGAAGGGCGCAAATACATGCTGTACGACGACGAACGTGCGCCGCGGCAGACTTTGCCACGGCGCTAGGGGGTTGGTTACTCCGGCAGCACGTCCGCCTCGTCCGGTTCTTCGCCCACGCTCAGACCCGCGTCTGGGTTGAAGAGTGGGTGCTGGGCCGCTTCCGCGGCTGTCAGCACCGGCGATACGCAACAATCGAGCGGTTCCAGCAACCGCACCCAATCTTCCAGAGGCCGGCTCGCGATCAGGTCGGCGACGTCCTTTATCAGCGCGAGCGCATCCGGGCCGCCGATTGCTTGCCCGACGCTCCAGTGCCGGAACGCCCACTCCGGGCAGTCGAGCGCGTGGCACAGCGTTTCCCAGAACTTGAGTTCGAGTGCCGCAACTGCGAGCCAGCGCCCATCCTGCGTCCGGTACAGGTTGTAGCAGGCCACGCCGCCGTTCAGCAGGCCGCCGCCGGCTGGTGGAGCGGCGCCGTCGTTGGCGAGCGAGACCTGGGCGAGGAAGTTGTTCGCGTGGGTGGTGTGCGTCATCGAAACGTCGACGAAGCGGCCGTTGCCGCCGCGCGCCACGCACCACAGCGCGGCGAGAATCTGCTCGACTGCGCTCGAGGCGCCGCCCAGCAGGTCGGCAATCTGGAAGTTCGGCAGGATCGGTGCGCCGTCGCGGCTCGCCAGTTGTTCGAGCACGCCCGCGTAGGCGATGTAGTTGAGGTCGTGTCCGGCGTGTCCGGAGAAGGGGCCCGTCGAACCGTAGCCGCTGATTGCGCAGTAGACGAGTTTCGGATTGAGCGCGCTCAAGGTTGGGTAGCCGATACCGAGCCGCTCCATCACACCTGGCCGGAAGCTTTCGATGAGCACGTCCGCTTCCCGCGCTAACGCGCGCAGTACAGTGCGCCCGGCTTCGGACTTGAGATCGAGCCGCGTCTCGCGCTTGCCGCGGTTGACCATCCGATAGAAGGCGCCGGGGCGGCCTGCGACGCGATCGCTCGACGCCTGCAGCATCGTGCGGGTGGGGTCGCCGGCACCGGGCGCTTCGATCTTCAGCACGTCCGCGCCCATTTCCGCGAGGCGCAGGGCCGCGACGGGGCCGGGCAACAGGCGCGTCAGATCGAGTACGCGCAGGCCTTGCAATGCAGCGGGAGACGTCAAAGCCAACCTCTCTCTCGTTGTAGAAAACGCCGGGCCGTCCTTACTCAGAACCTCTAACCGATTTGTTCGAGCTCCTCGTGCGTATCGAGCCATTCGGCTTCGAGCGCTTCGAGGCGCGCATTCACATCTGCCTGACGGCGAATCGCCTCCGTGAGGCGGGTCTTCTGTTCCGGATCGTAACTGGCCGGATCGGCGACGAATGCATCCAGCGTCGCTTTCTCCGCGTTCAGCGCGTCCATTTCCTTCTCGATCTTGTTGATGCGGCTTTGCAGCGGTTTCTTCAGGTGCGAGAGCTTCTGGCGCGTTTCTGCGTCCTGACGGCGCTGCTCCTTGCGGCTCGCGGCGCTGTCGTCGGCGCTGCCATTATTACCGCCATTCGCCGCATTGCCAGTGTTACCCGCCTTCAACGCGGCACGCTGTTCGGCGGCGTGCTGCAGCAGCCAGTCGCGGTAGTCGTCGAGGTCGCCGTCGAACGGCTGTAACCGGTGTTTGGCCACCAGCATGAATTGATCAGTGGTGGCGCGCAACAGATGGCGGTCGTGCGAGACAAGAATCAGCGTGCCTTCGAACTGGGCGAGCGCCATCGTCAACGCGTGACGGGTTTCCAGATCCAGGTGGTTGGTCGGTTCGTCAAGCAGCAGCAGGTTCGGCTTCTGCCAGATCACCAGCGCGAGCGCGAGACGCGCTTTTTCGCCGCCCGAGAACGGTGCAATCGCGGCCGTCGCCATCTCCCCGGAGAAGTTGAAGCCGCCGAGGAAGTCGCGCAGTTCCTGCTCGCGCGTGTCCGGCGCGAGCCGCGCCAGATGCTGCAGCGCCGAGTCTTGCGGGCGTAGCGTCTCGAGCTGATGCTGCGCGAAATAGCCGATGCGTAGCCCTTTGCCTTCGCGGACGTCGCCGCCGAGCGCCTCGAGCGTGCCGGCAAGCGTCTTGATGAGCGTCGATTTGCCCTGGCCGTTCGCACCGAGCAAGCCGATGCGCTGGCCGTTCTGGATCGACAGGGTGACGTGCTCGACGATCGGGATCTCGCCGTTTTCATTGCGATAGCCGCAGCGCACGCCTTCCATCACCATCATCGGATTGGGCGCGGAATCGGGTGTGCGGAACTCGAAGGTGAAGGGCGACGACGCATGCGCGGGCGCGATCAGCTCCATCTTTTCGAGCGCCTTCACGCGGCTTTGCGCCTGGCGTGCCTTGGTGGCCTGCGCCTTGAAACGGTTGATATAGCTTTGCAGATGTTCGACCGTGCGCTGCTGCTTTTCATAGGCGCTCTGCTGCAGGGCGATCTGCTGCGCGCGCAGGATTTCGAACTGCGAATAGTTGCCGCCATAACGCTTGATCTGCTGATGCTCCAGATGTAGCGTGACGTTGCAGACCGAATCGAGAAATTCGCGGTCGTGCGAGATCACGATCAGCGTGCCCGGATAGCGGTGCAGCCAGTCTTCGAGCCAGACGATGGCGTCGAGGTCCAGGTGGTTGGTCGGCTCGTCGAGCAGCAGCAGGTCGGAGCGGCACATCAGCGCCTGGGCGAGATTCAGGCGCATGCGCCAGCCGCCGGAGAAGCTCGCGACCGGCAGGCGCGTTTGCTCGAGTGTGAAGCCAAGACCCAGCAACAGCGCTTCGGCGCGTGCCGGGGCGGTGTAGCCGTCCGCGTCGGCAAAGGCGGCGTGGGCTTCGCCTTCGGCAGCGCCGTCATGCGCGGCCGAGGCCGCCGCAATGGCCGCTTCGATGGCGCGCAACGCGGCGTCGCCGTCGAGCGTATAGGCGAGCGCCGTCTTGTCGACGGCAGGGGTTTCCTGCGCCACGTGGGCGATCTGCCAGGACGGCGGCATCGCGAAATCGCCGGCGTCCGCGTGCAGTTCGCCGAGCAGCACGGCAAACAGGGTCGACTTGCCCGCGCCATTCGCTCCGACCAGGCCGGCTTTCTCGCCGGGGTTCAGGGTGAAGGTGGTTTGATCGAAGAGCGGCTTGGTGCCGCGCGCGAGACTGAACTGGTTAAAGCGGATCACAAAGAGGCCGGGCTGGAAAAAACGCTATTTTAGACCGGCCGGCATTCCGGTGGCCGGCATTCCGGCGACCGGCTGTCCCGTGGCCCACGCGCCGGCAGCATGCGCCGGACGGCGGATCGGTCATTTGACCGACTGTGTCAGCGGAGCTTTTCGCATAGACTGACGCCTTTCGCAACCATATTGCATGGGACCGGAGTAAGCGCTAAAGCGCTAACTCCGGTCGACATGGAGAGGACATATGACATCGATCTATTCGTTCTCGGCGCGCACGCTGGGCGGCGAGGAAGTCAGTCTGGAACAGTATCGCGGCAAGGTGCTGCTAGTCGTCAACACGGCGAGCGAATGCGGCTTCACCCCGCAATACGCCGGCCTGCAGAAGCTGTATGAAACCTATGCGGGGCGTGACTTCGTGGTGCTCGGCTTTCCGTGCAACCAGTTCGGCAAGCAGGAACCCGGCGACGCGACGCAGATCGGCAGCTTTTGCGAGAAGAACTACGGTGTGAGCTTTCCGATGTTCGAGAAGATCGACGTGAACGGCGCGAATGCACACCCCTTGTACCGTTATCTGACCGGCGAAGCGCCGGGGCTGCTCGGGCTGGAAGGCATCAAGTGGAATTTCACCAAGTTTCTGGTGGGGCGCGACGGCACGGTCGTCAAACGCTATGCGCCGGTGACGAAGCCCGATGCGATTACCGGCGACATCGAGAAGCTGCTGTAATCGTCCTGGGAGGGGTTCTGGCCTAAAGAATCGGCGAAAACAGTCTGGCCACGTGCATGGCCACGCGCCGGAGTGCCGGTGCCTGGCGATACTCGCTGCGATCGATCTCGTACGCCTCGGCGAAGTCGCGCAGCAACATCGCTTCGACTTCGGCGGCAAAGCCGCGGTCCACGGTCAGCACCATGATCTCGAAGTTCAGGCGGAACGAACGGTTGTCGAGATTCGCGCTACCCACGGCCGCGGCCACGTTGTCGATCAGCACGACCTTCTGATGCAGGAAGCCGGGCCGATAGCGGAAGATCCTGATGCCCGCGCGCACTGAATCGTAGGCGTACAGCTTCGACGCTTCGAACACCACGTAATGGTCGCGCCGGCTCGGAATCAGGATGCGCACGTCCACGCCGCGCAGCACAGCCAGACGCAGCGCTGAAAATACCGCTTCGTCGGGTACGAGATACGGCGTGGTGATCCAGATGCGTTCGCGCGCCGCATTGATTGCTTCGACGAAGAACAGCGAACAGGTCTCCTGCTTGTCGGCCGGACCGGTCGGCATGACGATGCAATGCATGCCCTCGCCGTTGGGCACGTACTCTGGCATATCGAACGGCGGCAAGGTCTGGGTGGCCCAGTACCAGTCCTCGGTAAACACGAACTGGATGCTGGCGACCACCGGCCCGCGCACCTCGATATGCGTGTCGCGCCACGGTGAGAGTGGCGGTTTGGCGCCGAGATACTCCACGCCGACGTTATGGCCGCCGACGAACGCCCGCTCGCCGTCCACCGAGACGATCTTGCGGTGATTGCGGAAGTTAAGCTGGAAGCGGTTGACGAAGCGGCGATGGGTGGCGAACGGATGCACCTCCACGCCGGCTGCCCGCAATGTGTTCACGTAACGATGCGGCAGATCGAAGCTGCCGATGCTGTCGTACAGGAAATAGATGCGCACGCCTTGCGCGGCTTTAGCGAGCAACGCGTCTTTGAGCATCTCGCCGAGCGCGTCGTCGCGCACGATAAAGAACTGCACGATGATGTAACTGCGTGCCTGGTCGATCGCATCGAGGATCGCGGCGAAAGTGGCTTCGCCGTTCACCAGCGTGCGCACCGAATTGCCCGGCAGGAAGGGCATGCCGCCCAGATGCGTCAGGGAGCGCACGAGCTGGTGTCCGAGTTCTTCGGTCGGGTGGCCGGCTGAGGAAGCATGCTCGTCCCATGCCCGGGGGTGTGCTTGCGTGCGCAGCGATTCGTTCTCGATACGGCGCGCGTCAGCGTAACCCTGGAACTTGCTGCGGCCGAGGAACAGATACGGCACCACCGTCAGATAGGGCATGGCCACCAGCGATACCGCCCACGCGACCGCGCCCTGGGAGGTGCGCGTGTTCAGAATGGCATGGCACGCCGCGATCACGCCGAGTATATGGGCGAGGGCGACGAGCGGGGCGATATGAAGGAAATCGAATTGCATAGGCGCGCGAAGGATTTTTTGATGCGCTTCCCCGCCGTCTGGTGCGGCGGCAAGGAAGTCAATCGCGCTCATCTTACCGAACCCGTTCGCGTTGCGGTCGGGTTCGGCAGATTCTTTGCTTTTCGTTGCGGACGCAACGGGGGAGGACGCGCGCCAGCAGCCGGCGGCGCGTCAGGTGCTTCAGCCTGGCGGATCAGCTCGGCAGATCGGCCGCCTGGATCAGAAACACGTTGTCGTCGCCGGCGCTGGTCGACAGCCACACGAGGTCGAGGCCGCCGAACGCCGCTTCAACGTTAGCGCGCTCGTTGCCGATCTCGACCACCAGCACCCCGTCGTCGGTCAGCCAGTTGCGCGCCTGTGAGATGATCCGGCGCACGATATCCATGCCGTCTGCGCCACCCGCCAGCGCCATCTCCGGTTCATGCCGGTACTCGGCCGGCAGCGCCGCCATCGAATCCGCATTGACGTACGGCGGGTTGGTGATGATCACGTCATAGCGGCGCTCGGGCAGCGGCGCGAACAGGTCGCCCTCGAACAGCGCAATGCGTTCGTCGAGGTTGTACTCGTCGACATTACGCGTCGCGACTTCGAGCGCCGGCTGGGACAGGTCGACCGCATCGATATCCGCATTCGGGAACGCATGCGCGGCGAGGACCGCGAGACACCCGGAACCGGTGCACAGTTCGAGCACCGCGCCGACCTGTTCCGGATCTTCGACGTACGGCTGCAGGCCGTCCTGCAGCAACTCGCCAATGAACGAGCGCGGCACGATCACGCGTTCGTCGACGTGGAAGCGGAAGCCGTGCATCCACGCTTCCTGCGTGATGTAGGCTGCCGGCACGCGTTCGGTGGCACGGCGCTCGATCACGCTCAGCACCGCGTCGATTTCCGCCGCAGTCAGCTTCGCGTCGAGAAACGGCTCGAGCAGGTCCAGCGGCAGATGCAGCGTATGCAGCACCAGATAGGCGGCCTCGTCGTAAGCGTTGGCCGAGACATGGCCGAACGACAGCTCGGCCTGGTTAAAACGCGTCACTGCGAAACGCAGCAGGTCGCGGACGGTGGAAAACGGGAGCGTCATCGCGGGGGTGTCCTTGGCGGGCTTGGTAGCCTTGGGTTAAGCGACCAGTTGTTCGAGCACGCGTCGGTACACGTTCTTGAGCGGCTCGATATGGGTGACGTCGATATGCTCGTCGATCTTGTGGATGGTGGCGTTCAGCGGGCCGAATTCGACCACCTGTTCGCAGATGCGCGCAATGAAGCGGCCGTCGGACGTGCCGCCGGTGGTCGACAGTTCGGTCGTCACGCCGGTTTCGTCCTTGATCGCCTGGGCGAGCGCGTTCGACAGGTCGCCGCGCGGCGTGAGGAACGGCAGGCCGCTCACCGACCACTGCAGATCGTATTCGAGGTCGTGCTTGTCGAGAATCGCATGCACGCGGCTTTGCAGGCCTTCAACGGTGCTCGCCGTCGAAAAGCGGAAGTTGAACATCACATCGGCATGCCCCGGAATCACATTGCTGGCGCCGGTGCCGCTGTGGATGTTCGACACTTGCCAGGTGGTGGGCGGGAAGTACTCGTTGCCGTCGTCCCAGCGTTCGGCCACCAGCTCCGCCAACGCGGGTGCCAGCAGGTGCACCGGATTTTTCGCCAGATGCGGATAGGCGATATGGCCTTGCACGCCCTTGACGGTGAGCTTGCCGGACATCGAGCCGCGCCGGCCGTTCTTCACCATATCGCCGAACTGCACGCTCGAAGTCGGCTCGCCGACGATGCAGTAGTCGAGCCGCTCGCCGCGCGCCTTCAGCGCTTCGACGACCTTCACGGTGCCGTCGGTGGCGGGGCCTTCTTCGTCGCTCGTGATCAGGAAGGCGATCGAGCCGCGATGGGCCGGATGCGCCGCCACGAACTCTTCGCTCGCCACCACAAAACCGGCAATCGACGTCTTCATGTCGGCCGCGCCACGCCCGTACAGCATGCCGTCGCGATGGGTCGGCTCGAACGGCGGCGAACTCCATTGCTCGAGCGGGCCGGTCGGCACCACGTCGGTGTGGCCGGCGAACACGAGCAGCTTGCCGCGCGCGCCGTCGACGCCGCGTTTGACGGCCCACAGGTTAGTCACGCCGTGCGATTCGATGGTCTCGCATTCGAAGCCGAGCGCGGTAAGGCGCTCGATCAGGATGCGCTGGCAATGCTGGTCGTCAGGCGTGACGGAAGCGCGCGCGATCAGTTGTTCGGTAAGGGCAAGGGTGCCGGACATGGATTCAGTACAAGCCACTTTGAAATGAAAAAATGCCGGCTGCAGGTGAATCACCGCAGCCGGCAACAGCTTCTTATGCACGCGAGCCTGAGTTCGAGGTCATTGTTACGAACCCGGCACAGGCGTCGCGTCCAACACGTTCATTGACCGTCAGATTCTGGCGCAGGCTCAGCGAAGCGAGCAACGGGCGCCGGATCAACGCTCAGGCGAACAGCGTTTCGTAGTCTTCAGCAGAAAAACCGAGCGTCTTGACCCGCCCGTTGACCACCACCACGGGCCGCTTGATCACTGAAGGCTTGTGGATCATCAACGCGATCGCACCCGACTCCGTGTCTGCGGCGGCCTTCATGTCGTCCGACAGGGCGCGCCAGGTCGTGCCGCGGCGGTTCAGCAACTCGTCGAGCTTGACGTCCTTCAGCCAGTCCTGCACGAGCGGCTCCGTGACGCCGGCCTTCTTGAAGTCGTGAAACTCGAACTCGACGCCGTGTTCTTCCAGCCACACACGGGCCTTCTTCACGGTGTCGCAGTTCGGGATTCCGTAGACGACGGTCTTGTTGGCGCGTGCCATCAGTCGCCTCGCAGCAGCTCGTTGAGACCGACCTTGGCGCGCGTTTTCGCGTCAACCTTCTTGACGATCACAGCGCAATACAGGCTATGCGAGCCATCCTTGGAGGGCAGGTTGCCCGCCACCACCACCGAGCCCGCCGGGATGCGGCCATACGTGACTTCGCCGGTCTCGCGGTCGTAAATCTTGGTGCTCTGGCCGAGGTACACGCCCATCGAGATCACCGAGTTCTCTTCGACGATCACGCCTTCCACGACTTCCGAACGCGCGCCGATAAAGCAGTTGTCTTCGATGATGACCGGGTTGGCCTGCAGCGGCTCCAGCACGCCGCCGATGCCCACGCCACCCGACAGGTGCACGTTCTTGCCGATCTGTGCGCACGAGCCGACAGTGGCCCACGTGTCGACCATCGTGCCTTCGTCGACGTACGCGCCGATGTTGGTGTACGACGGCATCAGCACGACGTTCTTTGCGATGAACGAACCGCGGCGCGCAATGGCGGGCGGCACCACACGGAAGCCACCTGCGGCGAAGTCTTCAGCGGTGTAGTTGGCGAACTTCGACGGCACCTTGTCGTAGAACTGCGAGTAACCACCGGCGGGCATCGGCGCGTTGTCTTCCAGACGGAACGACAGCAGCACGGCCTTCTTCAGCCATTGATTGACGACCCAGTCGCCGTCCTTCTTTTCGGCGACGCGCAATGCACCCTTGTCGAGCTGTTCGATGGCGTGCGCGACAGCCTCACGCACTTCGGCGGGGGCGGCCTTCGGCGACAGCTCTGCGCGGTTTTCCCAGGCGTTATCGATGATCTGCTGAAGTTGTTGCGACATATTCGTGAGTAGAGAAAGGGTGAGATGGGGTTGAAACCTGAAGAAGCGGGGCGGCGCGCGGGACGCGCTCAGCGCTAGAGCGCCCGGCAAAAGTCGACGATCCGCTGGGCGCCCTCAGTGCATTCGTCGACATCGGCGACGAGCGCGAGGCGCACGAAATTGCGGCCGGGGTTCGTGTCGTGCGCAGTACGCGCGAGATACGAGCCCGGCAGAACCGTCACATTATAGTCGGCGTAGAGGCGCTGGGCGAACTCGGTATCCGACAGGCCAGTGCGCGACACGTCGGCCCACAGGTAGAAGGCGGCATCGGGCAGACGCACGTCGAGCACCTCGGCCAGCATCGGCGTGACGGTGGCAAACTTCTGCACGTACTTCGCGCGGTTCTCGCGCACATGCGTCTCGTCGTTCCAGGCCGCGATGCTCGCAGCTTGATACACCGTCGACAAGGCGGCGCCGTGGTATGTCCGGTATAGCAGGAATTGCTTGAGGATCGCCGCGTCGCCCGCCACGAAGCCCGAGCGCATGCCCGGCACGTTCGAGCGTTTCGACAGGCTCGAGAGTATGACGAGCCGCTCGAAGTTGCGGCCGAGCTTGTGCGCGGCTTCCAATGCGCCGAGCGGCGGCTTGGCTTCGTCGAAATAGATTTCCGAGTAGCACTCGTCGGAGGCGATCACGAAGCCATAACGATCGGACAGCGCGAACAGTTCGCGCCAGTCCTCGAGCGTCAGCACGGCACCGGTCGGATTGCCTGGCGAGCAGACGTAGAGCAGTTGCGTGCGCGCCCAGATCTCTTCAGAAATCGAGGAATAATCGCAGGCGAAATTCCGGGCCGGATCGCTATTGGCGAAATACGGCTGGGCGTCTGCCAGCAGCGCCGCGCCTTCGTAGATCTGGTAGAACGGGTTCGGGCAGAGTACGATCGCGGGCTCGCCTGACGCGTTTCGCTTCGGGTCGATCACGGTCTGCGCGAGCGCAAACAGCGCCTCGCGCGATCCGGCAACCGGCAGCACCTCCGTGGCCGGATCGACCGGCGGCAGCTGGTAGCGCTTCGTGACCCAGTTTGCAATCGACTCGCGCAACGCCGGCGAGCCCAGCGTAGCCGGATACGACGCCAGGCCGCCGAGCGAGGCGATCACCGCGTCGCGGATCAGCGCCGGGGTCGGATGTTTCGGCTCGCCAATGCCGAAGCTGATGTGTGGCAGGGCGGCGGGCGGCGTGACATCCTTGAAAAGCACGCGTAGCTTTTCGAAGGGATAGGTCTGGAGGGAGTCGAGTAGCGGGTTCACTTGGCGGATCGGGCCTGATCGAAGACGGGCGGAGACAGGTGACGGACACGCGCGGTGGCGACAATCACTGTGTGCTACGGTGATTGAGCGGCACCAGCGGCGGGCCGATGATTATAGCGTGGCGCAAGGCCTCGCGGTCTGGGCTCGCGCAGGGCGGCGCAGGCGCGGACGGCCGCGGCGGCAGGGCGACGGCCGTTGGGCCGCAACCCGGTGGCAGGCAATGAGCGCGTTGGACGCGTGCCCATGCGATGTGACAGGCGAAGCGGCCCAGGTCAGACGGCTCGCGCAAAGAGAACTCGGAGAGACAATGCGGGTGGTAGTCGAAGTCAGGACAGGTATCGAAGGACGGCGGGCCGCGGTCCTTCGTGGCAGAGGCGTGCCTCACTACAGAGGCGCCGGGCAATGAACAACTCAATGAATAACTGGATCCGCACCAGCTGGCCGACGCTCGCCATCATGCTGGGCGCGTCGGTGTGGGGCATGATCTGGTACCCACTGCGCATGCTGGCCGCGCTCGGCGTGACCGGCACGGCCGCGAGCGCGGCGACGAGCGGCGCCGGTTGCCTGTTCGTGCTGCTGGTGCGCCACCGCGCCATCCGGACGGTGCGCTGGCACTGGCTGTTGCCCGCCTTGGCACTGGCCGCAGGCGTCACGAATCTCGGCTTCGTGTGGGGCTCGATTCACGGCCAGGTCATGCGTGTCCTGCTGCTCTTCTATCTCACCCCGGCGTGGACCGCGCTATTCGCCCACTTCATCCTGCATGAACGCCTGACGTGGACCGGCGCAGCGCTCGCGGCCTTGTCGCTGGCGGGCGCGATGGCGATGCTCTGGTCGCCGCAGATCGGCTTGCCCGTGCCCGCCAATCTGGCCGAGTGGGGCGGCCTCGCGGGCGGCATGGGCTTTGCCATGAGCAACGTGCTGATCCTGAAGACGAGCCGGGACCTGCCCGAGATGAAGGCGGAAATGCGCACCGCGACGATTTTCGGCGGCGCGGCTATTTTCGGTGCCTGTGCGTCGTTGTTCGAAGCGATGCCCGCGCCGCCGACCGGCGCGCATCTGGGCACGGCGGCGCTGCTGGTGCTGGGCCTTGGTTTCCTGCTGGCGTCGAACAACATGCTGGTGCAATACGGCGTGGCGCGGATCCCGGCCAACCGGGCGTCGATCATCATGCTGTTCGAGATCGTGGTGACGGCGCTCTCCGCGTGGCTCTTCGCGGGCGAAGTGCCCGGCCCGCGCGAATGGGCGGGCGGCGCGTGCATCGTGCTGGCGTCCGCGCTGTCGAGTTGGGTGCATCGGACGCGGAGCCAGCCGTCGGTGAGTGGCGAGGCCGCTTACGCTCCCGTTGCTCATGGCACTTCGGATTCCGCCTCCCAAGCCGCTTCTGGCGCAGCCGCTCAAGCCGTTTCTCAACCCGATGGCCGGGCCCGAAACCGGCTCGCAAGCGGGTCGACGCATCAATCAGGCGCCTGAGCGCCGGAATGGCTCACAGGCGATGGTATGATTGCCCCTGCTTACCGATGCGCGCCTTGCCGGGCGTGTGCGGCGCCCGTATCGCGGGGCTCGCATGGGTCGTTTCGCAGTAGCTGCGAACGGCTCGCGCGGCCCTTGCGGGTCACCTTCATTTTCCCTTTTCAATCAGCGATATCGCCGTGCGTCTGACCTCGATCAAACTCGCTGGCTTCAAATCATTCGTCGATCCCACGCATTTCCAGGTTCCGGGCCAGCTTGTCGGCGTGGTCGGTCCCAATGGTTGCGGCAAGTCCAACATCATCGATGCCGTGCGCTGGGTGCTCGGTGAATCGCGCGCCTCCGAACTGCGCGGCGAATCGATGCAGGACGTGATCTTCAATGGCTCCACCGCGCGCAAGCCGGGTAGCCGCGCCAGCGTCGAACTCGTGTTCGACAACGCCGACGGCCGCGCCGCCGGGCAGTGGGGGCAGTATGCCGAAATCGCCGTCAAGCGCGTGCTGACGCGCGACGGTACCTCGAGCTACTACATCAACAATCTGCCGGCGCGCCGCCGCGACATCCAGGACATCTTCCTCGGCACCGGCCTCGGGCCGCGTGCGTACGCCATCATCGGGCAGGGCATGATTGCGCGCCTGATCGAGGCGAAGCCGGAAGAGCTGCGCGTGTTCCTCGAAGAAGCCGCCGGGGTGTCGAAGTACAAGGAACGCCGCCGCGAGACCGAGAGCCGCCTGCACGACACGCGTGAGAATCTGACACGAGTCGAAGACATCGTCCGCGAACTCACAACGAACCTGGAAAAGCTCGAAGGCCAGGCCGTTGTTGCGACGAAGTTCAAGGAACTGCAGGCCGAAGGCGAAACGAAGCAGCGCCTCTTGTGGCTGCTGCGCAAGAACGAAGCCGGCGGCGAGCAGGAGCGCCAGAAACGCGCCATCGAACAGGCGCAGATCGACCTCGAAGCCCACACCGCCAAGCTGCGCGAAGTCGAAGCGCAACTGGAAACGCTACGGGTGGCGCACTACTCGGCAAGCGACGCGATGCAGGGCGCGCAAGGCGCGCTCTATGAAGCGAATGCCGAAGTCAGCCGCCTCGAAGCCGAGATCAAGTTCATCGTCGAGTCGCGGAACCGCGTGCAGGCCCAGATCGCTGCGCTCACCGCGCAGCGCGAGCAATGGCTGTCGCAGGCCCAGAAGGCTCAGGGCGATCTCGAGGACGCTGAAGAACAACTGGCGGTGGCCGAAGAAAAGGCGGCCCTCGCCGAAGACGAAGCCGCCGCGAAGCACGGCGCCATGCCGGCGCTCGAAGCGCGCTGGCGCGACGCGCAGACGCAACTGAACGAAGAGCGCGGCGGCATTGCGCAGACCGAGCAGGCGCTCAAGCTCGAAGCCGCCCATCAGCGCAACGCTGACCAGCAACTGCAGCAGTTGCAGCAGCGTCATGAGCGCCTGAAGTCGGAAGCGGGCGGTCTTGACGCGCCCGATGAAGCCCAGCTCGAAGAGCTGCGCATGCAGTTGGCCGAGCACGAAGAGATTCTGCATGACGCGCAGGCGCGGCTTGCCGACGCTCAGGAAACGCTGCCGCGCCTTGATGGCGAACGGCGCAGCGCGCAGGAACGCGTACAGGCCGAAACTGCGCAGATTCATCAGCTTGACGCGCGCCTCGCCGCCCTCAAGCAATTGCAGGAAAACGTCCAGACCGAAGGCAAGATCCAGCCCTGGCTGGAGAAACACGAGCTGAATAGCCTGCCGCGTCTGTGGAAGAAGCTGCACGTCGAAGCCGGTTGGGAAACCGCGCTCGAAGCCGTGCTGCGTGAGCGGCTCGCGGCGCTGGAAGTGTCGAATCTCGACTGGGTCAAGGCGTTCGCAACCGATGCGCCGCCTGCCAAGCTCGCGTTCTACGCGCCGCCGCTGGCCGCCGCCCCGGTGGTGAATGGGTCCACGCTGCGCCCGCTGCTGTCACTGGTGCGCATCGACGACGCCGGTCTGCGTGCGGTGTTGAACGACTGGCTTGGCTTGGCCTTTGTCGCCGACGATCTGGCCCAGGCGCTGGCGATGCGCTCGCAACTGCCCGAAGGCGGTTCGTTTGTCGTCAAGGCGGGCCATGTGGTGACGCGCGTCGGCGTGCAGTTGTACGCCGCCGATTCGGAGCAGGCCGGCATGCTGGCCCGTCAGCAGGAAATCGAGAACCTGACGCGCCAGGTGCGCGCCCAGGCACTGCTCGCGGATGAAGCCAAGTCGGCGGCGATTCGCGCCGAGGCCGCCCATACGCAGGCCTCGCAGACGTTGACGGACGTGCGCCAGCAGGCCGAGCGCGCGACCCAGCGCGTGCACGCGTTGCAGATGGATGTGCTCAAGCTCACCCAGGCGCACGAGCGCTACATGCAGCGCAGCACGCAGATCCGCGAAGAACTCGAGGAGATTACCGGCCAGATCGACGAGCAGCGTGCGTTGCGCGGCGAGTCGGAGGCGAACTTCGAACGTCACGACGCGGAGCTGGCCGAATTGCAGGCGCGTTTCGAAGACAACCAGTTGGCCTTCGAAGCCCTCGACGAAGAACTGACCGCCGCGCGTGCGCAGTCGCGCGATCTCGACCGGGCCGCCACCGATGCACGCTTTGCCGCGCGCAACATGGCAAACCGCATCGACGAGTTGAAGCGCAGCATCCAGGTCGCGCACGAGCAGAGCGAGCGCGTGGCGGCCTCGCTGGAAGACGCTCGCGCCGAGCTTGAAACGATCAACGAGCAGACCGCGCATACGGGCCTGCAGGGCGCGCTGGAGATTCGCGCGGTCAAGGAAGAGGCGCTGCACGCCGCCCGTCTCGAACTGGATGACCTGACGGCCAAGCTGCGTGCCGCCGACGAGACGCGTCTCACTGCTGAGCGTGCGCTTCAGCCGCTGCGCGACCGCATCACTGAACTGCAGTTGAAGGAGCAGGCTGCGCGCCTGAACGGTGAGCAGTTCATCGAGCAACTCGCGGCAGCGGGTGTCGACGAGGCCGAATTGCAGGCCAAGCTGACGCCGGACATGAAGCCGTCTTACCTGCAAGGCGAAGTCACGCGGTTGAACAACGCCATCGCCGCGCTGGGGCCAGTCAACATGGCCGCGCTCGACGAACTGAAGGCCGCCACCGAGCGCAAGAGTTTCCTCGATGCGCAGTCGGCGGATCTGAACAGCGCGATCGAAACGCTCGAAGACGCGATCCATAAGATCGATCAGGAAACCCGCACGCTGCTGCAGGGGACCTTCGATCAGGTGAACCAGCATTTCGGCGAACTGTTCCCGCGTCTCTTTGGCGGTGGTCAGGCGAAGCTGATCATGACCGGCGACGAAATTCTCGACGCCGGCGTGCAGGTCATGGCGCAACCGCCGGGCAAGAAGAACTCGACGATTCACCTGCTGTCGGGCGGCGAGAAAGCGCTGACCGCGACCGCGCTGGTGTTCGCGATGTTCCAGCTCAATCCTGCGCCGTTCTGTCTGCTCGACGAAGTGGACGCGCCGCTCGACGACGCCAACACGGAGCGCTTTGCCAATCTCGTGCGTGCGATGTCGGACAAGACCCAGTTCCTGTTCATTTCGCACAACAAGATCGCGATGGAAATGGCCCAGCAACTGATCGGCGTGACGATGCAGGAGCAGGGCGTTTCGCGGATCGTCGCGGTCGACATGGAAACCGCCGCGGGTTTCGCCCAGAATATCGTTTGAGTTCGGACGGCGCCAGCCTGCGCCCCCGCTGCGGCTTCGTTGCCGCGCGGCGCAGGTTTTAGGCGTCGCGCAAACAGAAGAATTGCTGATGGAGCATGCATGGACGAGTTGACACTCGGTTTGATCGGCGCGGGTGCCGTGGTGGTCGGGGGTGTGGTGGTGTACAACGCATGGCAAGGCGCGAAGGTGCGCCGCCGGATGCCGCGGCCGATGCCGGCCGACACCGCTGAAGCTTTCGCGCGAGACGATCAGGAAGAACAAAGTCCGTTCATCGAACCGGCGAGGCCTACTCAGCGGCGCGAACCCGCGTCGTCGGATGACGCGGACGATGCAGGATCGCGTGTTGAACCTACCTTCGGAACGGCCGCGCCGGCCGACACGCCCGCCGATATCCAGGCGGAGACGACCACGCCGAACGGCTATCCCGAGCCGCAAGGCGAGGCCGCAGCAGGCGGCGTCGATGAACCGGTCGAGCCGATCCTGCCCGCCGCGACGACGATTTCTTCCGCGCCGCCAGCAATTGTGGATCGCCGGATTGATTGCATCGTGCCGATTCGCCTCGCTGGCCCGCTGGCGGGCGACAAGGTGATCCCGCTTGCGCAGCGACTGCGCCGTGCGGGCAGCAAGCCGGTTCACATCGAAGGCAAGCCGGAAGGCGGCGGCGCCTGGGAGTTGCTGCAGAACGGCGTGCGCTACGAGGAATTGCGCGCAGCGGCGCAACTGGCCAACCGCAGCGGACCGCTCAACGAACTGGAGTTTTCCGAGTTCGTGACCGGCGTGCAGCAGTTCGCCGATGCGATCGACGCAGCGCCCGAATTCCCCGACATGATGGAGACGGTGGCGATGGCGCGCGAACTGGACGGTTTCGCCGCCCAGTGCGACGCGCAACTGTCGATCAACGTGCTGTCCGACGGCGCGCCGTGGTCGGCAAATTATGTGCAGGCGGTGGCCTCGCAGGACGGCCTGCTGCTCTCGCGCGACGGTACCCGTTTCGTCAAGCTCGACGCGAGGCAAAGCCCGGTGTTCATGCTGCAGTTCGGCGATACCAACTTCCTGCGCGACGACCTCACGTACAAGGGCGGCCAGATGATCACGCTGGTGCTCGACGTGCCGGTGGCCGACGAGGATATCCTGCCGTTCCGTCTGATGTGCGATTACGCGAAGTCGTTGTCTGAGCGGATTGGTGGCCGTGTCGTGGACGATGGACGCCGTCCGCTGCCGGAGACCGCGCTGCTCGCGATCGAAAAGCAACTGATGACCTTGTACGCCAAACTCGAGCAGGCGGGCATTCCCGCGGGCTCGCCGGCTACCCGCCGCTTGTTCAGCCAGTAAGCTGTCGTGATGCGACGCGCGCCTGGCCGCTTGATGCAGTAGCGGTGCGGGGCGCGTTGCAAAGCCACGATATGAATCGTCTTCGCGTCTTCGCTGCGCGCTGGCGACATCGTGGTTGGGTGCTGGCGCTGCTTCGCCGCCTTTTCGTGCCCCGCCTCAATCCACCTCCTTCGGCCAGTCCGCGCCGCTGATCCACGCCTTGAGCGCGGCCACCACCGCTTCATCCTGACCATAAAAACCGTGATGCCCCATCGCCTCGCATGGGTTGCCGCGCGCGCTTCCGCCACTTACCGCGATCAGATCGTGACCGCCATCCGCAATACGCTTCGCAGCGCTGAACGAACATAGATAGCAGCCATCGTCGACGTGATGAACGAAGAGCTGCCGTGCATGGATCTCGCCGTAGTTGAAGCCGGCTAGCGGCAGCGCCTGGCCACGTGCCGGACTGCTTAGCGTCGAGGTGTGGATCACAGCGTCCCAGGCATCGGGCAGAGCACGCCCCAGGAACGCCGAGGAAATCGTCCCGCGGCTCGTGCCGACGAGCACCAGCCTGGCTATTGGGAAGCGGGTACGCAAGTCGGCTGCGACGCGGGCCACATCCTGCGCGTGACGTGGCGACGCTCGAAACGTGTCCGAGTAACCGCCGGGCTGGTCCGACGGCGCATCGACCAGCGCGGTGGCAAAACGGTCGTCAACGAGCAGGGTGCGCGCACGAACGAGAAAATTGTTCTTCAGACGCAGGCTGATGGTGCCGTCGCTCGCCTGCGCCAGTTGCAAGGCCCCGTCGCCACCCGCGAACATGACGAGGATCCAGCCGGGGTGGCTGCCATCCTTCTGCGTCAGCAGGTAAGAGATCGACGCGTTATCGGCCACGGGCACGCTGACCACCTGTTCCAGCGCGCAGGCAGGCGCTGCGTGGAGGACGCACAGCAGGGCACAGAACGTTACGGCGAGCGAAGCCAGCCGCTTGAGGTTGTGCTTGATTGCTGTCAGGTCGGGCATGCTGGTTCCTGTGGTTGAGGTGCCGATCCGGCGCGTGGCTCACCCGTTCACGATCGCATCGCGCCGCAGGCACGTCAATGCGGCGCCGCGCACGTTAGCCGATCGGCCAGGGCTAGCCGGGGGCAATGGCGGCTGGCGGGTAGTCGATGCTGACTGATGCCTGGCCGGTGTGCAACGTGGCGATTGCCTGACGATGCTGTTGCTTATGCCTCACGGATCACACCTGCGTCGCCGGGCAGCGTCGCTGCCTGGAGTGGGTGAGAAGGCACACGAAACTGGCTGTCCGGCCAATGTCCACGGCAGACGGTTCCTGCGATAATCTGAAGTCTTATTTCACCAGCGAATCTTCCGATAGCATGGCCCGAACTAGCGTCCCAAACTCTGCAACCAGCGCTCCGGCGGAACGTGCCGTATGGTTGCGCGCGGAACTCGAACGCGCGAACCACGCGTACTACGTACTCGACCAGCCGGACCTGCCGGATGCGGAGTACGACAAGCTCTTCAAGGAGCTGGAACAGATCGAGACCGAGCACCCGGATCTGATCACGCCGGATTCGCCTACCCAGCGTGTCGGCGGCGAGGCCGCGAGCGGCTTCAGGCCGGTGGTGCACGACCAGCCCATGCTGTCGCTGAACAACGGATTCGCCGACGAAGATATCGCCGCATTCGATAAACGCGTTGCGGACGCGCTCGGCAAAACGCCCGTCAGCTACGCGTGCGAACTCAAGTTCGATGGACTGGCCATTTCGCTGCGCTATGTCGATGGCCGCTTCGTGCAGGCCTCTACACGCGGCGATGGCGCCACGGGCGAAGACGTCACGGAGAACGTCCGCACGATCCGCTCCATTCCGCTCACGCTTAAAGGCAAGCGTGTGCCGAAACTGCTCGACGTGCGGGGCGAAGTCCTGATGTTCAAGCGTGACTTCGAACGTATGAACGAGCGGCAACGCACGGCAGGGCTCAAGGAATTTGCCAATCCGCGCAACGCGGCGGCCGGCAGTTTGCGCCAGCTCGATCCGAAGATCACGGCACAACGTCCTTTGTCGTTCTTCGCGTACGGCATTGGCGTGCTGGATGGCGAGCCGATGCCCGCTACCCACAGCGCGATGCTCGACTGGTATGCCGAATTGGGCTTGCCGGTCAACAGCGAACGGGCGGTCGTGCAGGGCGCTGAAGGGCTGCTCGGGTTCTTCCGCGCGGTCGGGGAGAAGCGCGACGCGCTGCCGTACGACATCGACGGCGTGGTGTACAAGGTCAACGCCCGGGAAGAGCAGGACGCGCTCGGCTTCGTGTCGCGCGCGCCGCGTTTCGCGCTGGCGCATAAATTTCCCGCGCAGGAAGCGTTGACGAAGCTGCTGGCAATTGATGTGCAGGTCGGCCGCACGGGGGCGATCACGCCTGTCGCGCGTCTCGAGCCGGTATTCGTCGGCGGCGCGACCGTGACGAATGCAACGCTGCACAATGAGGACGAGGTGCGGCGTAAGGACATCCGCATCGGCGACACTGTGATCGTGCGGCGTGCCGGCGATGTGATTCCGGAGGTGGCGGGCGCGCTCATGGATCGCCGGCCGGTGGATGCCGCCGAGTTCGTGATGCCCACGCAATGCCCGGTATGCGGCTCGGCCATCGAACGCCTGCCTGACGAGGCGATCGCCCGTTGCACCGGTGGGTTGTTCTGTCCGGCGCAGCGCAAGCAGGCGCTGTGGCACTTCGCGCAGCGCCGTGCGCTGGATATCGACGGACTCGGTGAAAAGATCATTGATCAACTGGTCGAACTGAACCTCGTGCGCACGCCGGCCGACCTGTTCAACCTCGGCTTCGCGACGCTGGCTGAGCTGGACCGTTTCGCCGAAAAGTCCGCGCAAAACCTGCTGGACTCGCTGGAAAAGGCCAAGCACACCACACTCGCCCGTTTCCTTTATGCGCTCGGGATTCGCCAGGTCGGCGAGTCGACGGCGAAGGACCTTGCCAAGCACTTCGGTTCGCTCGATCCGATCATGGACGCTACTGTCGAAGAGCTGTTGGAAGTGAATGATGTGGGACCGGTCGTGGCCGAGTCGATTCATCAGTTCTTTGCCGAAGAGCACAACCGCACGGTGATCGAGCAGTTGCGCGCGCCGGGCAAGGTCACGTGGCCGGAGGGGCCGCCGGCGCCAAAAGCCCCGCAAGGCGTGCTGGCCGGCAAGACAGTCGTGCTGACCGGTACTTTGCCGACTCTGGCGCGAGAAGAGGCGAAGGAAATGCTTGAGGCGGCAGGCGCAAAGGTGGCCGGTTCGGTGTCGAAGAAAACCGATTACGTGGTGGCGGGCGCAGACGCAGGCAGCAAACTGGCCAAAGCTGAGGAACTTGGCGTCGCTGTGCTCGACGAAGATGGTATGCGTAAGCTCCTGGAGAGGCAGATAACATGATCCGCGAAATTCTCAAGATGGGTGATCCGCGCCTTTTGCGCATCGCCGCCCCGGTCGACCATTTCGACACCCCCGAGTTGCATGCTCTCGTGCAGGATATGTTCGAGACCATGCACGATGCCAACGGCGCAGGGCTCGCCGCGCCGCAGATCGGTGTCGACCTGCAGGTCGTGATTTTCGGCTTCGGCCATAACGAACGCTATCCGGATGCGCCGCCGGTGCCGGAGACGGTCCTGATCAACCCGACCATCACGCCGGTATCGCAGGACATGGAAGAGGGCTGGGAAGGTTGCCTGTCGGTGCCGGGGCTGCGCGGCGCCGTCAGCCGTTTCTCGATGATCCGCTATCACGGGTTCGATCAGTACGGCAAACCGATTGACCGCGTCGCCGAGGGCTTCCACGCACGCGTCGTGCAGCACGAGTGCGATCACCTGATCGGCAAGCTGTATCCGATGCGGATCAACGACTTCGCGAAGTTCGGCTTCACCGAAGTGCTGTTTCCGGACATGGATCCGAATAGCGACGACTGAGCGGGTAAGCGTGCTGGGCAATGGCCAGGCGGCTACCGCGTGTTCAACGGACGCGGCAATCAGCGGAAGGCGGTCAATGAGCAGCCGTTATGCGGTGGCCGATAGCTAAACCGTCCCGCGTAGAGCGCACACCGCGCTCTGGGATACTGGCGGCCTCTGCGCCCTGCACAAAAGAAAGCCCACGCATTTACGTGGGCTTTTTCATACTGGCCGAATGCTACGCCGCGGCGCTCAACGCGTGTGGTAGCGGCGGCGTACGATCAAAACGACTCATCAGCCGACAGATAACGCCATTGACCGGGCGGCAACGCACCGAGCGGCACGCTGCCCATCCGTACGCGCTTCAGGCCTACCACTTCCAGGCCGACCAGTTCACACATGCGGCGAATCTGCCGCTTCTTGCCCTCGCGCAACACGAAGCGCAGCTGCTCGCCGTTCTGCCAGCTGACCTTGGCGGGCTTGAGCGGCACGTCGTCGAGTTCCAGGCCGTGACGCAGCAGCTCCAGACTTTCGAGCGGGAAGTGCTGATCGATCTCGGCCGTCATCTCACCGTAGGTCACGCGGACCAGATACTCCTTTTCGACTTCCGAATGACCGCCGATCAACCGTTTTGCAATCCGGCCGTCCTGGGTTAGCACCAGCAGCCCGGTGGAGTCGATGTCGAGCCGGCCCGCGGGAGCAAGCTGACGCAGATGCGACACCGAGAAGCGGATATCCGAGTGGTCGCCTTCCCAACGGTTATCCGGCGTGACGAGCGTGACGGCGGGCTGATAACCGTCTTCGGCTTGACCCGAGACGTAGCCCACCGGTTTGTGCACGAGGATCGTGACGAGGCGTGCCTGGATCGCCTGGGCTGCCGGGTCGATCTCGATGCGCTGATCGGGGCGGACCTTGGAGCCGAGCGTGTCGATCGTGACGCCGTCGACCTTCACCCAGCCGTTTTCGATCCATTCGTCGGCCTCGCGGCGCGAGCACAGGCCAAGTTCCGACATCAGCTTGGAAAGGCGCAAGGTGCCGGGGGCGTCGTTGTGGTCGCGACGATGTGCGGCGGGGCGCGGCGCGGATTCTTCCGGGCGCGCGGGCCTCGCTCCCGGCGCCACGCTGCGCGGTGCCTTGTCGGCGCGTGCCGGACGCTCGCGGTCGTGCTCGCCGAAACGGCCGCCGGAAGCGGCGTTGTCGTTGCTGCGCGGCGTGCGTGCGCCAGCGGGACGATCGCTCCGAACGCCGCGATCGGTTCGCTCCGGGCGCTCTGTGCGGGCCGGCCGATCGCCGAGCCCGCGTGCGACGGGTGCTCGCGCGCCGCGGTCATCGCGCGGAGCGCGCTCCGGACGATCGCCGTAGGCACGCTTGACGGGTGTGGCGAACGAGCGCTCGCCGCGTTCGTTTGAAGCCGGACGTTCGTCGCGCCGGCTGTCGCGCCCGCCCGCCGGACCCCGGCGCGCGCTTTCGTCACGCGGTGGGCGGTCGAACGTGCGGCGCGGCTCGGAGCCTGCGCGGTCGGCGCCAAAGCGGGGGCGCTCGGATGTGCCGGGCCCACGCGACTCGTCGCGGTCGTTGCGCCCAGGGCGTTCGCCACGCGGGCCGGTATTGAAGCTACCACCGGTGCGTGGAGGGCCGGGACGGCGCGTGTCGTCGGCTCCGCGCGGGCCACGAGGAGCGCCAGTGGCCGGGCGGCGCGGGTTTTCATCGCGCGCAAAGCGCGCTGGCCGCTCACCACGGTCGCGTTCTCCGCGCTCGCCTTCAGCGCGGCGCGGCGGGCGTTCAGTACGTTCGCCCTCCGTCCGGCGGGGCGCGCCAGCAAAGCCTTCGCGGCGCGGCGGGCGTTCAGTACGTTCGCCCTCAAACTGCCGTGGCGCACGCTCAGCACGTCCGCCTTCGGTCCGGCGGGGCGCACCGCTAAAACCTTCGCGACGGGGCGCTCGCTCAGTGCGTTCACCTTCGAACCGTCGCGGCCCACCTGCATCGCCCTCACGGCGCGGCGGCCGATCCGACGGCGCGCGCCGTGCGGCCCCACCGCTGCCCGCATCGCGTTCCCGCGAAAACGAGCCCTCAGCGCGGGCCGGCCGTGCACCGCTTTGCGCGCGGCTAGCACCGCCCGTAGCGCTCGCAGGCTTGCCCGCCGGTCGTTTACCGGCGCCGGCTGGCGCCCCTTCGCGTGCGCCGGCCGGTGTGGCGGGCCGTGGCCCGGCAGGGCGCGTTGGCTTACGAGCGGTCGTACTGCCCGAGCGAACAGGGGCGCGTTCGGACGAAGCCGACCGCGGATGCTTGGCTGTCAATTTGACTCGCATGGAATCTCACACTGCGATCGCGCGCAGCAGTTCGGTTTCGACCTGAATTTGCAGGCGGTTGTCCGAGAGGCCGCGTCCGTCCAGCAGGAACACGTCCTCTACGCGTTCGCCGAGCGTATTGATCCGCGCCGATTGGACGCCGACCTGGTGCTCGGCCAGCACGCGCGCGACCGAATAAAGAAGGCCTGGCCGGTCGTTCGCCGACACGGACAGGATGTAGTACTGGCCACGATCGTCGGCTCGAAGGTCGACGCGCGGCGTAACAGGGAAGGTCCGCGACAGGCGCGACAAGCGCCCCTTCGACGGATCCGGCAGCAGGGTGCCGTCCGCCGTGAGGCGCGCGGTCAGTTCCTGTTCCACCAGATTGGCAATGTCGCGATAATGCACGTCTTCTTCGGTGTGCTGGACGATAAAGTTGTCCAGCGCGTAACCGTGGCGAGTCGTGCTAACGCGGGCATCGAGAACCGACAGCGCGTTCTTGTCGAAATACGCGCAAATGCCGGCAAAGAGGTCAGGGCGGTCCTTGACGTAGACCAGCACCTGCAAGGCGTCACCGACCGGCGACGGGCGTGCACGGACGATCGGTGTAGGCGTCTCCACATGGCGATACAGCACGCGCGTTTGCCACGCGATGTCTGCCGCGTCGTGACGCAGGAAGTAACCGACGTCGAGCTTGTCCCATAGCGCCTGGTGGGCGTTCTCCGGGACCGTTTCGAGCCGCAGCAACGCGAGCGCCTCTTCCTGGCGCGACTTCAGTTCGGAATGGGCGTCAGGACGCGCGCCGCCGAGCACGGCAAGCGTAGTTTTATACAGGTCCTCGAGGAGCTTGCCTTTCCACGCGTTCCAGACCTTCGGACTGGTGCCGCGAATGTCCGCGACGGTCAGCAGGTAGAGCGCGGTCAGGTGCCGCTCGTTGCCAACCAGTTCCGCAAACCGCTTGATGACCTCGGGATCGCTCGTGTCCTGCTTCTGCGCGACCTGGCTCATCGTCAGATGATGCTGGACCAGCCACACCGCGAGTTCACCGTCGCCGTTGTCCATGCCGTGTTCGCGGCAGAAACGGCGCGTGTCCGCCATGCCGAGCGTCGAATGATCGCCGCCCCGGCCTTTGGCGATGTCATGGAACAGCGCCGCCACGTACAGCACCCACGGGCGTTCGAAGTTGGCAATCAACTGGCTGCAGAACGGGTATTCGTGCGCGTGCTCGGCCACCGCAAAACGGCGCAGGTTGCGCAGCACCATCAGGATATGCTGGTCGACCGTGTAGACGTGATACAGGTCGTGTTGCATCTGCCCGACGATGCGGCGGAAGTTCAGCAGGTAGCGTCCCAGCACGCTGGTCTGGTTCATCAGCCGCAGCGCGTGGGTGATCCCGGCCGGCTCCTTGAGGATGTCCATGAACAGGCGCCGGTTTTCCGGGTCGCGGCGCCAGTGCTGATCCATCAGGTCGCGGGCGTTGTAGATCGCCCGCAGTGTGCGCGCCGACAGGCCCTTCACGCCGGGCGTCTGCTCGTACAGCAGGAATGCTTCGAGGATGGCGTTCGGCTCGCGCTCGAACACGTCGTCGCGGGCGATTTCCAGCATGCCCTGTTTCTCGACGAAGCGATCCGATAGCACGCGCGTGATGCCGCTCGTGTTCGGGAATAGTTGCGCCTCGATGTTCTGGATCAGGATCGTCGCCAACTGGGTGACCGCTTTCGCCGCCCAGTAGTAACGACGCATCAACTGTTCGCTGGCGCGCTTGGTGGCGGTCGGCTTGTAGCCGAAGCTCTCGGCCACCGCCGTCTGCAAGTCGAACACGAGGATGTCCTGGCGGCGCCCTGCAATCACGTGCAGCCGGGCGCGCAGCGCTTTCAGGAAGCCTTCGTTGCGCTCCAACTCGCGCGCTTCGCGCTCGGTAATCAGGCCGCGCGCTTCAAGCTCCTGCCAACTGCTGCCAAAGCCCGCCGCCTGGGTGACCCACAGGATCAGTTGCAGGTCGCGCAGGCCGCCGGGGCTTTCCTTGATGTTCGGCTCGAGCGCATACGGCGTGTCCTGAAACTTGGCATGCCGTTGGCGCATTTCCAGTACTTTTGCCTGGAAGAAGGCCCGCGGATCGAGCGCTGCGCGATAACGTTGCGCGAAGTCTTCGAACAGCGTCGTACTGCCGGTGATGCGGCGCGCTTCGAGCAACGAGGTGCGCACGGTGACGTCGTTGGTCGCCTCTTCGAGGCACTGCGAGACGGAGCGCACGCTGCTGCCGAGTTCCAGCCCTAGATCCCACGCGAGGCTGATAAAGCGCTCGATGCGCGCCTCCAGATGCGCCACGGGCTGGTCGGGCAGCAGCACGAGGATGTCAATGTCCGAGTGCGGCGCGAGTTCGCCGCGCCCATACCCGCCCACGGCCAGCAGCGCGAGGGAAGGAGGCATGTCGCAGGTTTTCCACGCGGCACGCAGCGACTCGTCAGTGGTGCGTGCGAGCGCGCCCATCAACGACTCGACGTTGGTGGCCAGCTTGAAGCGTTCCAGCAACTTGGCTTTGGCCACCTTGTAGTCCGCCTTGAGCGACGTGGCATCGGAAAGAGGAACGGCTGGAACACTGCTCATGGGCGCGCGCGAATGAGAACTCAGGACCGTCAGGCCGTGGTGGCCGAAGCGACGACCGGCGGCCGTGCCGGCGTGCCGGCCGAGACCGTCAGCACCTCATGGCCGCTCTCGGTGACGAGCACCGTGTGCTCCCACTGCGCGGACAGGCTGCGGTCCTTGGTCTTCACGGTCCATTGATCCGGCATGGTGCGAATATCGCGCCGGCCGGCGTTGATCATGGGCTCGATCGTAAAAATCATGCCTTGCTGCAGTTCGATGCCCGTGCCCGGACGGCCGTAGTGCAGGACTTGCGGATCTTCGTGAAACACCGTGCTGATGCCGTGGCCGCAATATTCGCGCACCACGCTATAGCCTTGCCCTTCGGCGTGGCGCTGGATCGCGTAGCCGATGTCGCCGAGGTGCGCGCCGGGCCGGACCTGGTCGATGCCAAGCCACATGCACTCAAAGGTTGTCTGCACGAGGCGTTTCGCGAGAATCGAGCCTTCGCCGACGATGAACATGCGGCTCGTATCGCCGAAATAGCCTTCCTTGATCACGGTGATATCAATGTTCAGCGCATCGCCGTTCTTGAGGGTTTTGTCGCCTGGAATGCCGTGACAGATCACGTCATTGACCGAAATGCAGGTGGCCTTTGGGTACGGCGGGTAGCCGGGCGGCTGATAATTCAGCGGCGCCGGGACCGTGCCCTGTTCCTTCAGCATGTACTCGTGACACAGACGGTCAAGCTCGCCGGTTGTAACGCCGGCGGTGACGAACGGTGTGATGTAGTCGAGCACTTCGCTTGCAAGGCGGCAGGCGACGCGCATCTGCGCGATATCGTGGTCGTTTTTGAGCGTAATAGCCATGAGTCGGGCCTGAAATGCGATTATTTATAGATTATCGCACCATATTCCGGCGTTCGCAGAGTTTTGCGAGGGAGGCTGGCCGATCGGCCAGGGCGGTTGTCCCCGCTCCGGCAGGTGCAACCCGACCGGCGGATTGGGGCTACCGGGCAGGTTGAGTCTGCCGATTGTCGCGTGCTATAATCTTTGGCTAAGTCGTTCCACATTATTTTATTTGTGGAAAAGACTGGCTCGTAGCGATAGTTGCCTGCGCTACTAGGCGTTTTCAGGTTGTGCTGATGCCGCGCGCTCCTTCAGTGGCGGGGCGCAGCGCAAAACCCAAGGCAGCAGACTCGCAAGCCGGCAGCACCCAGGGTGTCCGCCGCGTCAGGTCCTCGCAGATGGCGAAGACGGCGCGGCTGATACGGCAGCCGGCTTAAGACCCAACCCTAGCGGAGATTTACATGGCAGTTACCATGCGTCAAATGCTGGAAGCAGGTGTCCACTTCGGTCACCAAACGCGCTTCTGGAACCCGAAGATGGCCCCCTTCATTTTCGGTCATCGCAACAAGATTCACATCATCAACCTCGAAAAGACGCTGCCGATGTACAACGACGCACTGAAGTATGTGCGTCAACTGGCAGCTAACCGCGGCACGATCCTGTTCGTTGGCACGAAGCGTCAATCGCGCGACACGATCGCCGAAGAGGCACAACGCGCTGGCATGCCGTTCGTCAACGCGCGCTGGCTCGGCGGCATGCTGACCAACTTCAAGACGCTGAAGGTTTCGATCAAGCGCCTGAAGGACATGGAAGCAGCGCTGGAAGCCGGTGAAACGGAACGCATGAGCAAGAAGGAAGCGCTCCTGTTCGAACGTGAAATCGCCAAGCTGCAAAAGTCGATTGGCGGCGTAAAGGACATGGGCGGCATTCCGGACGCAATTTTCGTGGTTGACGTCGGCTACCACAAGATTGCTGTGACCGAAGCTAACAAGCTCGGCGTGCCGGTTATCGCTGTGGTCGACACGAACCACTCGCCGGAAGGCATCGACTACGTGATCCCGGGTAACGACGACGCCAGCAAGGCCGTCGCTCTGTACACGGCTGGCGTGGCTGACGCGATCCTCGAAGGCCGTGCAAACGCGGTCAACGAAGTGGTGCAGGCTGCACGTGGTGGTGACGGCGACGAGTTCGTCGAGGTCAACTCGGAAGCGTAAGGCTGCCCTGTGTCCGGCAAAAAAGGGGGCTTTCTACAGGCCCCCTTTTTTTAAGTCATGACACCTGGCTATAGCGCGAGAAAAATACGCGCTATGCGGAAACGAATTCTTGCCGCCGGCATCGAAGTGCGGGCGGCGTGTGAAAGACAGACTCAAGGAGCGAATGATGGCGGCAATTACCGCAAGCATGGTTGCAGAACTGCGCGCGAAGACCGATGCGCCGATGATGGAATGCAAGAAGGCGCTGACGGAAGCCGAAGGCGACATGGAGCGTGCTGAAGAACTGCTGCGCGTGAAGCTCGGCAACAAGGCCAGCAAGGCCGCTTCGCGCGTGACGGCAGAAGGCGTGATCTCCTCGTTCATCGGCGGCAACGTCGGCGCGATCGTCGAACTGAACTGCGAAACCGACTTCGTTTCGAAGAACGACGACTTCCTGGCTTTCTCCAAGCAGATCGCTGAACTGGTCGCCCAGCAAAACCCGGCTGACGTCGCTGCGCTGGCAGCTCTGCCGCTGGAAGGCTCGACGGTCGACGCAGTGCGCCTCGCGCTGGTCGGCAAGATCGGCGAAAACCTGTCGATCCGCCGTTTCGTGCGTTTCGAGACCGCCAACAAGCTGGCTGCGTACCTGCACGGCACGCGCATCGGCGTGCTGGTCGAGTACACGGGCGCGGATGAGCAGGTCGGCAAGGACGTCGCAATGCACATCGCGGCCATGAAGCCGGTTTCGCTGTCGTCGGACGACGTGCCGGCTGACTTGATCGCCAAGGAACGCAGCATTGCGGAACAGAAGGCCGCTGAATCGGGTAAGCCGGCTGAAATCGTCGCCAAGATGGTTGAAGGCAGCGTGCAGAAGTACCTGAAGGAAGTCTCGCTGCTGAACCAGACGTTCGTTAAGAACGACAAGCAGACAATCGAGCAGATGCTGAAGGCTGCAGGTTCGAGCGTGCAGAAGTTCGCGCTGTTCGTGGTCGGCGAAGGCATCGAGAAGAAGCAGGACGACTTCGCAGCCGAAGTGGCCGCGCAAGTTGCTGCTGCAAAGCAACAATAAGCATCACCTAGGCTTCACCGCAATATCGTTGGACCCGCGGCGGGGCAAGACCCTGCCGCGGTCGGCGGCGCCGCAAGGCTGCCTGCGGGTTGACCCTCGCCGCGCAGCCGCCTCTGGCGAACCCTGGGGTTCGTCAATTTGGCGACGCTTGCCCGAATCAGTATTTCACCCCTACAGTTAGTTCCTTGTTGTTGCCCTGTTCTGCGCGATCTGGATACCCCTATGCCCACTGCCTATAAACGCGTCCTGCTCAAACTTTCCGGCGAAGCTCTGATGGGCGATGATGCCTTCGGCATTAATCGCGCAACGATCGAACGAATGGTGGCGGACGTGGCCGAGGTTGTGCGACTCGGTACGCAACTGGCTGTCGTGATCGGTGGCGGCAATATTTTCCGTGGCGTGGCGGGCGGGGCAGCGGGTATGGACCGTGCGACAGCCGACTACATGGGGATGCTCGCAACCATGATGAACGCGCTGGCGCTGCAGGACGCGATGCGCCACGCCGGTATCGAGGCGCGCGTGCAATCGGCGCTGCGCATGGATCAGGTCGTTGAGCCGTACATCCGCCCCCGGGCGATCCGCCAGCTTGAAGAAGGCAAGGTCGTGATTTTCGCGGCCGGCACCGGCAACCCGTTCTTCACGACGGACACCGCTGCCGCGCTGCGCGGCTCCGAAGTCGGCGCGGAAGTCGTGCTGAAGGCTACCAAGGTGGACGGCGTCTACTCGGCCGACCCCAAGAAAGACCCGACGGCAACGCGCTACACGACGATCAGCTTCGACGAGGCGATCGGCCGCAATCTGCAGGTGATGGACGCCACGGCTTTTGCGCTGTGCCGCGACCAGAAACTGCCGATCCGCGTGTTTTCGATTGTCAAGCCGGGTGCGCTAAAGCGCATTGTGCAAGGCGAGGACGAGGGTACTCTCGTCCACGTGTAAACTCTCGTTCACATAACGTGGGCTTTAACGCGGGCCCGGGCCGCCGCTGTACGCGCGCTGGCCGGCTCGCACCGTTCTGAAGGTTCGGAGGTTTAAAAATGTCTGTGGCTGATATCAGGAAGGGCGTCGAGCAGAAGATGCAGCGCTCGATCGACGCATTCAAGAACGATCTGTCGAAGATCCGCACGGGCCGTGCGCACACGGGCCTGCTCGATCACATCCAGGTCGATTATTACGGCTCGCCGGTGCCGATCTCGCAGGTCGCGAACCTGACGCTGATCGACGCCCGTACGATCGGCGTGCAGCCGTGGGAAAAGAAGATGGTGCAGGTCGTCGAAAAGGCGATCCGCGAATCCGATCTGGGCCTGAACCCGGCCACGCAAGGCGACGTGATCCGCGTGCCGATGCCCGCGCTGACCGAAGAGCGCCGCCGCGAGCTGACCAAGGTCGCGCGCAGCGAAGCGGAAACGGCCAAGATCGCGGTGCGCAACCTGCGCCGTGACGCTAACGAGCAACTCAAGAAGCTCGTGAAAGACAAGGAAATCTCCGAAGACGACGAGCGTCGTGCCGGCGACGACGTCCAGAAGCTGACGGACAAGTTCGTGTCGGAAATCGACAAGCTCGTGACGACCAAAGAAGCCGAGATCATGACGGTCTGAGGCCGTTAGGCTCCAGCATCTTCAGGTCTTTACTTCTTTTTTTGCAGTCACTGTCCCAACGGCCATGACCTATACCAGCTCAACCGTTCGCGTCCCTGATGTCGCGGCGGTGCCGCGACATATCGCGATCATCATGGACGGCAACGGCCGTTGGGCAACGCAGCGCCGCCTGCCGCGCGTGGCAGGCCATTCGCGCGGCGTCGACGCGGTGCGTGCCGCCGTCGAGGCGTGCGCGCGTTCCGGTGTCGAATATCTGACGTTGTTCGCCTTCAGCTCCGAGAACTGGCGCCGTCCGAACGACGAAGTCTCGTTCCTGATGCGCCTGTTCGTGACCGCGCTGGAGCGCGAGATCGGCAAGCTGCACGCCAATGGTATTCGCCTGCGCGTGGTCGGCGATCTGTCAATGTTCGACAAGCGCATTCAGGATCTGATCCGCCGCGCCGAGACCAAAACCGCCCGCAATACCCGTCTTACCCTGACCATCGCCGCCAACTACGGCGGCCGCTGGGACATCATGCAGGCCACCCGCAAGCTGGCCGAGCAATCGGCGCTGGCGGGCGAGGCTGTCGAGGTCAACGAGGAATCGTTCGCCGAACACCTGGCCATGGCGTACGCGCCGGAGCCCGACCTCTTCATCCGCACCGGCGGCGAGCAGCGCATCAGCAATTTCCTGCTGTGGCAGCTCGCGTACACCGAGTTCTACTTCACTGACACTTTCTGGCCGGATTTCGACGCCGAGGCGCTGCGCCACGCGATCGATTCGTACTCGGAGCGCGAACGCCGCTTCGGCCGCACTAGTGCTCAGCTCGAGCCGCAATCGCAAAACGTCGATTCGCTTCCATGCTAAAAACCCGTGTTATCACGGCGATCGTCCTGCTGGCCGTGTTTTTGCCGGTTACGCTGTTCGCGCCGGTGGGCGCGTTCGGCGCGTTGATCGCGTTCGTGCTGGTCTTTGCCGCGTGGGAATGGGCGCGCCTGCTGAAAGTGGGAGGCGTCGGCCCGGTCGTCTACGCGCTGGTCGCGGCGGTGGCGTTGGTGGCGAGCACGAAGCTCGGCACGGAAGTGGATCCGCCGCGCTCCCTGTTCCAGGCCGCCGCAGTCTTCTGGGTGCTGGCGGGACCGTACGTGCTGTTCCGCAGGCCAACGCTCGCGCACGGTGCCTGGCGCCTGTTCCTGTTTCTGGCGGGCATTGTCGTGTTTGTCGCCTGCTGGCATGCACTCGTCGCGGCACGCGTGAAGGGCGTGCCGTTTGTTCTGTCCCTGTTGCTAGTGGTCTGGCTGGCCGATATCGGCGCATACTTTGCCGGAAAGGCGTTCGGGCGGCACAAGCTCGCGCCGGCAATCAGCCCGGGTAAGACCTGGGAAGGCGCGGTCGGCGGCTGGCTGGCTGTCGTGATCGTCGCTTCAGCGGCTATAGTGCTGCATGCGTTCGAACCGACCCTGTATTCCGCGTTGCTGGAGCGCCTCGGCGCTGTCCGCACGCTCGTTGTCCTGACGGTTCTGGTGGTTTTTAGCGTCGTCGGCGATCTGTTCGAATCGATGTTGAAACGTCAGGCCGGCGTAAAAGATTCAAGCGGCCTGCTACCGGGGCACGGTGGCGTCCTTGACCGCATCGATGCATTATTGCCGGTGCTGCCGCTCGCAATGCTGTTGCTCGGCTAGAGAAAGAGATATGCAAAAACGTCTGACACTGCTCGGTTCCACGGGCTCGATTGGAGACAGCACGCTCGACGTCGTCGCGCGTCATCCCGAGCGCTTTTCGGTCTATGCGCTGACTGCGCATCGTAACGGCGACAAGCTCGTCGAACAATGCCTGCGCTTCAATCCCGAGGTGGCCGTGGTCGGCGACGCCGCAACCGCGGCGCAAGTCGCCGCGAAGCTGCACGAGGCCGGCTGCAAGACCGAAGTGAGCTACGGTCCGCAGGCGCTCGTCGACGTGTCGAAGAGTGACGGCTGCGACACCGTCGTGGCGGCCATTGTCGGCGCCGCGGGTCTTGCCCCCAGTCTCGCCGCAGCCCGCGCCGGCAAGCGCATCCTGCTAGCCAACAAGGAAGCGCTGGTGATGTCCGGTGCGATCTTCATGGACGCGGTGCGTGATCACGGGGCCGTGCTGCTGCCGGTCGACAGCGAACACAATGCAATTTTCCAGTGCCTGCCGCGCGAAGCGGCGCTGCATGGCGGTGTATCGAAGATCATCCTGACTGCCTCGGGCGGCCCGTTCCGCACGCGCGAGCCGGCGAGTCTCGTCAACGTAACGCCTGACGAAGCCTGCAAGCATCCGAACTGGGTGATGGGCCGCAAGATTTCGGTCGACTCGGCGACGATGATGAACAAGGGCCTCGAAGTCATCGAGGCGCACTGGCTGTTCGCGCTGCCGGGTGAGCGCATTGAGGTGCTGATTCACCCGCAGAGCGTGATCCATTCGATGGTCTCGTACGCCGACGGCTCGGTGCTCGCGCAGCTCGGCAACCCCGACATGCGCACGCCGATCGCTCACGCCCTCGCTTTCCCGGAACGGGTCGATTCCGGTGTGGCTCAGCTCGATCTCGTGCAGGTCGCGTCGCTGTCGTTCGAAAAGCCCGATTACGCGCGTTTCCCGTGTCTCGCGCTGGCCATGAAAGCGCTCGCTGAAGGCGGTATCGCAAGTGCGGCGTTGAACGCCGCCAACGAGGTGGCCGTCGACGCGTTTCTCTCGCGCAAGATCGGCTTCATGGCAATTGCCCAGGTGGTCGACGCGGTGCTGAATGCGCTGCCGAACCGCAGCGCACAGGCACTCGAAGACGTAATCGAAGCCGACGCGGCCGCGCGCCGCGCGGCTACAGACTTTATCCAGCGTCTGCCGCACGACGCCGTTCGCGCGGAACGTGCCGTACAGTGAGGCGAATATGAACCTGCTGATCGAAGTGCTCGCCTTCGCGGTTGCGATCGGCGTGCTGGTGGTGGTTCACGAGTACGGCCACTACAGCGTCGCCCGCATGTGTGGTGTGAAAGTGCTGCGCTTTTCGATCGGTTTCGGCAAGCCGCTGGTTCAGTGGGTGAGTCCGAAGACGGGTACTGAATGGACGATTGCCGCGTTGCCGCTGGGTGGCTACGTGAAGATGCTGGACGAGCGTGAAGCAGGCGCGCCGATTCCCCCCGAAGCGCTGCCGCACGCCTTCAATCGCCAACATGTCGCCAAGCGCTTCGCGATTGTCGCGGCCGGCCCAATCGCCAATTTCATCCTTGCCATCGTGTTGTTCGCCGCCGTGTTTGCTACCGGTGTGAGCGAGCCGGCCGCGATCGTCGCTGCGCCGGCGCCGAATACGGCTGCCGCGCTCGCCGGGTTCGACGGCGGCGAGACGGTGGTCGCCGTGCGCAATGCGGATGCCGGTTCTACCGAGCCGGTTCGTTCATGGTCCGATCTGCGCTGGAAGCTGCTGGGCGCCGCGTTCGATCATCGCCGCGTCATTCTGAGCGCAAAGGATAGCCATGGGACGTTCGACTTCCCATTGGATTTGCGCGACGTGTCGGAGAAGGACGTCGACGACGATTTCATGTCGCATCTCGGCTTCGAGCCGGGTGGCGGCAAGCTGATCGTTGCGGGTGTCCAGGCGGGCAGCGCCGCGCAACACGCGGGCCTCGCAGCGGGCGACCGTCTCGTGTCGATCGACGGTAAGCCGACCGACAACGCCACGGCCTTCATCGCCTATGTCAAGACGCACGCGGGCAAGGCCATCACCTTGCAGGTCGAGCGCGGCGGCGATGCGCAGCAGGGCGGCAAGACCGAGGACATTCATGTCGTTCCGCTCGCGCAGCGCGACGATACGACCGGTCAGCAGATTGGCCGGATCGGTGCGGAACTGGCGACCCAGGTGCCGTCCATCCAGGTTCGCTATGGCCCGATCGAGAGCCTGCAACTGGGCGCGCACCGCACGTGGGATCTCGCGGCGTACTCGGTGCGCATGTTTGGCCGGATGATTACCGGTGAGGCATCGCTGAAAAACCTGTCAGGCCCGGTGACGATAGCCGACTACGCCGGCAAGAGTGCAAGGCTCGGTCCGTCAGCATTCCTGTCATTCCTGGCCCTTGTCAGTATCAGTCTGGGCGTACTTAACCTACTCCCAATTCCGGTATTGGACGGGGGGCATCTGTTATATTATTTGGTTGAAGCTGCAACCGGCAAAGCGGTCTCCGACCGCTGGCAGCTCGTTCTCCAGAGAGCCGGGCTGGCCTGTATCGTCGCGTTGTCGGCGATCGCGCTTTTCAACGATCTGGCTCGTCTGATCCATTTTTAAAGTGTTTGGCGGCGCTCACGAAAGGCGGCCGTCTGGCCTGATTTAGCTATACATTGGGGAAGTACGTTGTTGAAACCTCATCGCTTTGTTCCTAAGACGGTAGCAGCCGCTGCATTAGCTGCGCATGGACTGGTGGCCCACGCAACCTCGCCTTTCGTGGTGCGTGATATCCGCATCGAGGGGTTGCAACGCGTCGAACCGAGCACCGTGTTCGCGTACCTGCCCATCCGGGAAGGCGATGTTTTCTCCGACGACAAGGCCTCCGAAGCGATTCGCGCGTTATACGCTACTGGCTTCTTCAATGACGTGAAGGTCGTTGTCGAAGGCGATATCGTGATCGTGCAGGTGGTGGAGCGTCCGGCCATTGGCTCGATCGATTTCGCCGGTCTGCACGAATTCGACAAGGACAATCTGACCAAGGCGCTGCGCTCGGTAGGGCTGTCGCAAGGGCGCTATTACGACAAGGCGCTGGCCGACAAGGCCGAACAGGAACTCAAGCGTCAGTACTTGACGCGCGGCTACTACGCGGCCGAGGTCAAGGCCACCATTACGCCGATCGACCGTGATCGCGTAGCGCTGCTGTTTTCGGTGGAAGAAGGTCCGAGCGCGAAGATCCGCCAGATCAACTTCATCGGCAACAAGGCATTCAGCAGCAGCACGTTGCTCGACGAGATGCAACTGTCTACCCCGAACTGGTTCTCGTGGTACACCAAGAACGACCTGTACGCAAAAGACAAGCTGACTGGCGATCTCGAGAACGTTCGCTCGTATTATCTGAACCGCGGTTATCTCGAGTTCTCGATTGATTCGACCCAGGTGTCGATCACGCCGGACAAGCGAGACATGTACCTGACGATCGCGGTGCATGAGGGCGAGCCGTACACGATTTCCGGCATCCATCTGGCCGGCAATTTGCTGGACCGCGAAGCCGAACTGGACCAGCTCGTCAAGATCAAGGCCGGTGACCGTTTCTCGGCCGAAAAACTGCAGGCCGCCACCAAGGTACTCGTCGACAAGCTTGGCGAGTACGGTTATGCATTCGCCACGGTGAATGCGCAGCCGCTGATTGACCAGCAGCACCATAAGGTCGACCTCACGCTGCAGGTCGACCCGAGCCGCCGTGTGTATGTACGCCGCGTCAACGTCGTGGGCAACACGCGCACGCGCGACGAAGTGGTGCGCCGCGAAATGCGGCAGCTCGAAAGCTCGTGGTTCGATTCGAACCGCCTCGCGCTGTCGAAAGACCGCGTCAATCGCCTCGGCTACTTTTCTGATGTCAACGTGACGACGGTGCCCGTGGATGGCACACCTGACCAGGTGGATGTGAACGTCAAGGTCACGGAAAAGCCGACCGGCTCGATCACGCTGGGCCTGGGTTACGGCTCCGGCGAAGGTCCGATCCTGTCGGCGGGGGTGTCGCAAGACAACGTGTTCGGCTCGGGCACGAGCCTCGGTGTCAATATCAACACCGCGAAGACGTACCGCACGTTGACCGTCACCCAGATCGACCCGTATTTCACGGTGGACGGCATCAAGCGCATTACGGACGTCTACTATCGCACGCAGCAGCCGCTGTACTACTCCACGGATTCGAGCTTCAAGATCGTCACCGTAGGCGGCGACCTCAAGTTCGGCATTCCCTTCTCGGAAGTCGATACGGTATATTTCGGCGCGGGCCTCGAGCAGAATCAGCTCGATGTGGACTCGGCTACGCCGCAAAGCTATATCGATTACGTCAACGAATTCGGCCGGGTGTCGAACAATGTGCCGATCACGGTGGGCTGGTCACGGGACGCGCGCGACAGCGCGCTGGTACCGAGCCGCGGCTATTTCACCCAGGCGAACGCCGAATATGGCACGCCGGCTGGCGGCACGCAGTATTACAAGGCCGATATCAACGCGCAGTATTATTATTCGTTTGCGCGTGGTTTCGTGCTGGGTTTCAACTTCCAGGGCGGCTATGGCAACGGCTTGGGCGGTAAGCCTTACCCGATCTTCAAGAATTACTATGCGGGCGGGATCGGGTCGGTGCGTGGCTATGAGCCAAGTTCGCTGGGGCCGCGCGACGCCTCGACGGGCGACCCGATCGGCGGCTCGAAGCTGCTGGTTGGCAATGTCGAGTTGACATTCCCGTTGCCGGGCACGGGTTACGATCGCACGCTGCGAGTCTTTTCGTTCCTTGACGCGGGTAATGTCTGGGGCGATGTGGGCAACAGCATCGGCGCGAACGGCTTGCGGTACGGTTACGGCGTGGGCCTCGCATGGATCTCGCCGATCGGCCCGCTCAAGCTGAGCCTGGGTTTCCCGCTGACGAAGCATGACGGCGACCAGTACCAGAAATTCCAGTTCCAGATTGGGACGGCATTCTGATTGGATGGTCCGGGCTAACCCCCGGACCTCTTTACAGTATCGAGAGGATGACTTTGCGAACCGGTATGTTTTCGAAACGTGCGACGTGCGCGCTTGCGCTGGCAATGACTTTGGGCGTTGGAGTAGCGCACGCGCAGGAAGCCAGGATTGCGGCCGTCAACTCGGATCGTATCCTGCGCGAGTCGGCTGCTGCGAAGGCTGCACAGACCAAGCTGGAGGCCGAGTTCGCAAAGCGCGACAAGGATCTGCAGGATATGGCGCAGAAGCTGAAGTCGATGTCCGACGCGCTGGACAAGAACGGCGCGTCGATGGCACCGGCCGACCGCGCCGAGAAGCAGCGCGACCTGTCACAGCTGGACACCGATTTTCAGCGCAAGCAGCGCGAGTTCCGTGAAGACCTGAACCAGCGCCGCAACGAGGAACTGGCCGCCGTCCTCGACCGCGCCAACAAGGTGATCAAGCAGATCGCCGAGCAGCAGCACTACGACCTGATCGTTCAGGAAGCGGTGTATGTCAGCCCGCGTATCGACATTACCGACCAGGTGCTGAAGGCGCTTGCGGCGGCGCCGAGCAATGGCAGCTCAGGCAGCACGGGCACCTCGGGCACGTCGTCCACGAACAACGGCAACTGAACAGCAGGAGCAGTACACGCATGGCTTTTACGCTCGAGGACATCGTCCAGCAGTTCGGCGGCAAAGTAATCGGAGACCGGTCGCAGCGCGTGGGCAGTCTGGCACCGCTCGACCAGGCTGGCCCAAACCAGCTGGCGTTCCTCGCCAACCCGAAGTATCTGTCGCAGGTCGAGACCACGCGTGCAGGCGCCGTATTGATCAGCGCCGACGATCTCGCGAAGGTGACCGGGCAGGACGCTCGTAATTTCATCGTCACGCCCAATCCCTACGCTTACTTCGCGCGTGTCGCGCAGGCGTTCATCGATCTGGCCTCGCCGAAGGCCATGCCGGGCGTGCACGCCAGCGCGACGATCGATCCGTCGGCGCAGATTGCGCCGAGCGCGGTGATCGGGCCGCATGTCACGGTCGAGGCCGGCGCGGTGATCGGCGAGCATGTGCGGCTGGACGCTAACGTCGTGATTGGCCGCGGCACGCGGATTGGCGCGGGCTCGCACCTCTATCCGAACGTCAGCGTCTACTACGGCTGCAAGATCGGCGAACGGGTGATCATTCATGCCGGCGCGGTGATCGGTTCCGACGGTTTCGGATTCGCGCCGGATTTCGTCGGTGCTGGCGAGGCCCGCACCGGTAGCTGGGTGAAGATTCCCCAGGTCGGCGGCGTGTCGATTGGCCCGGATGTCGAAATCGGCGCCAATACGACGATCGACCGTGGCGCGATGGCCGATACCGTGATCGAAGAATGCGTGAAGATCGACAATCTGGTGCAGATCGGTCATAACTGCCGGATCGGCGCCTACACGGTGATCGCCGGTTGCGCAGGCATCGCCGGCAGTACGAATATTGGCCGGCATTGCATGATTGGCGGCGCCGTTGGCATTGCCGGACACGTTACACTGGCCGATTATGTGATCGTCACGGCGAAGTCGGGTGTCTCGAAGTCGCTGTTGAAGCCTGGCATGTACACGAGCGCGTTCCCGGCCGTGAATCACGCTGACTGGAACAAGAGCGCTGCATTGCTGCGCAACATCGACAAGCTGCGCGACCGCATCAAGGCGCTGGAGGCGGCCGCGGCAGACAGCGCGCCGGGCAACAAGGCGTGAGCGTTGGTTAGGCAACCGCCAGGTATCAAGCAGCGGGTTACACAGATCAAGCAGGAAGCGTCGGTTGCAGTGACCGGGCAGCATGGGCTGCCGGGTCACGGAAAGCGACGGCAGCACGCGTTACCAATCCACCGAACCCGTATCCGCAGTCATCATCGCGCAGTCAATGCGTGAGCAGAAACACCATGAGCACCGAAAAAATCAATCTCGACATTCATAAGATTCTCACGCTGCTGCCGCATCGCTATCCGATTCTGCTGGTGGATCGGGTGCTCGAACTCGAGCCGCACAAGAGCATCAAAGCGCTGAAGAACGTGTCGATCAACGAGCCGTACTTCATGGGCCACTTCCCGAGCCGTCCGGTGATGCCGGGCGTGCTGATCCTCGAAGCGCTCGCGCAGACGGCGGCGCTTTTGACGTTCTCGGAAGAGCCGCATGATCCGGCCAATACGCTGTACCTGTTCGTCGGTATCGACAATGCGCGCTTCAAGCGCGTGGTCGAACCGGGCGATCAGCTCATTCTGAACGCAACGTTCGAACGGCATATGCGCGGCATCTGGAAGTTCAAGGCGCGCGCTGAGGTAGATGGTGCGGTTGCGGCGGAAGCCGACCTGATGTGCGCAGTCCGCCACACGGATACGGACGGCCAGTAATCTCGGCCGGTGACGCTGGGCCGCTGGCGGATGTCCGTGTCATGGATATCCGTCTGGGGGGCGGCCAGCAATGGAATGCCGGTCAGGCGACGCACGCCGGCGCGGCATCCAGATAACGCAACGGAATCAGAAGCGAGGGCGCATGAGCAGGATTCATCCCACTGCAATCGTCGAGCCGGGCGCACAGCTCCACGAAACGGTTGAAATCGGGCCGTATGCCATTGTTGGCCCGCATGTCACGATTGGCGCGGGCACGACGGTCGGCTCGCACAGCGTGATCGAAGGTCACACGACGATTGGCGAAGACAATCGCATCGGTCACTATGCCTCGGTCGGTGGCCGGCCGCAGGACATGAAGTACAAAGACGAGCCGACCCGGCTTGTCATCGGCAACCGCAACACGATTCGTGAGTTCACCACGATCCATACCGGCACGGTACAGGACGCGGGCGTCACCACGGTTGGCGACGACAACTGGATCATGGCGTATGTGCACCTCGGGCACGACTGCCACGTGGGCAGTAACGTCATTCTCGCGAGCAATGCGCAGATGGCCGGCCACGTGACGATCGGCGATTACGCGATCGTCGGCGGCATGTCGGGCGTGCACCAGTTCGTGCGCATCGGTGCGCATTCGATGCTGGGCGGCGCGTCGGCACTCGTGCAGGACATCCCGCCGTTCGTGATCGCCGCCGGCAACAAGGCGGAGCCACATGGCATCAATGTCGAGGGTCTGCGCCGGCGCGGCTTTTCGCCGGATGCGATTTCGGCGCTGCGTGCCGCCTACCGTCTGCTGTACAAGAACGGTTTGTCGCTGGAGGAAGCCAAGGTGCAACTGACTGAGCTTGCCTCCGCAGGTGGCGAGGGCGATGCGCCGGTGAAGGCGCTGGTCGACTTCGTGGTCGCGTCGCAACGCGGCATCATCCGCTAGTCGATGGCCTTGCAACCCAGTCCGCTACGGCTCGCGATGGTGGCCGGCGAGCCGTCCGGCGACCTGCTCGCCGCGTCCCTGCTCGATGGCCTCAGCAGTAGGTTGCCGGCCGGCACCCAGTATTACGGCATCGGTGGCCCGCGCATGATCGCCACGGGTTTCGACGCCCACTGGCCGATGGAAAAGCTGTCCGTGCGCGGCTATGTCGAAGCACTCCGGCACATTCCCGGGATTCTCGGCATCCGCAACGAGCTGAAACGCCAGTTGCTGGCCGAGCCGCCTGCCGCGTTTGTCGGCGTCGACGCGCCCGACTTCAATTTCGGCCTTGAGCACAGGCTGCGCGAGGCCGGCATTCCAACTATCCACTTCGTCTGCCCGTCCATCTGGGCCTGGCGCGGGGGCCGGATCAAGAAGATCGCCAAAGCCGTCGACCACATGCTGTGCGTGTTTCCGTTCGAAACTGCGCTGCTGGAGAAGGCCGGCGTCGCAGCGTCGTATGTAGGTCATCCGCTCGCCGACCAGATTCCGCTCGAACCGGACACCCTGGGCGCGCGCCGCACGCTCGGTCTGCCGGAAAGCGGGCCGGTGATCGCGGTACTACCTGGCAGCCGGCGCTCGGAAATCGATCTGATCGGCCCGACGTTCTTCGCCGCCATGGAGTTGATGCAGCACCGCGAGCCGGGTGTGCGTTTCGTGATGCCGGTGGCGACGCCAGCGCTGCGCGAATTGCTGCAGCCTCTGATCGATGCCAGTCCGGGCCTCTCGCTGACGCTGACAGAAGGCAACGCGCAGGTGGCGATGACCGCCGCCGACGCGATCCTCGTCAAGAGCGGCACGGTGACGCTCGAAGCCGCGCTGCTGAAGAAGCCGATGGTGATTTCCTACAAGGTGCCCTGGCTGACCGGTCAGATCATGCGGCGGCAGGGCTATCTGCCGTACGTGGGTCTTCCGAACATTCTGGCCGGGCGCTTTGTGGTGCCGGAGATCCTGCAGCACTTCGCGACACCCGAGGCACTTGCCGATGCCACCTTGAAACAGTTGCGCGACGAGGCCAACCGGCGCACGCTGACGGAAATTTTCACGGAGATGCATCACGTGCTGAAGCAAAATACAGCCCAGCGCGCCGCGGAAGTGGTGGCGAACGTGGTCGAAACGCGCAAGGGGCGTCGATGACCCATGCACGCGTGCCCCGGCGCAAGTCCGTCGCGGTGGCGCAACCCGGCTTTAACTTCAACGCTCCGGACGAGATCGTTTGTGGCGTCGACGAAGCAGGGCGCGGACCGCTGGCCGGGCCGGTCGTGGCCGCAGCGGTCATTTTCGATCCGTCGAAGCCCATGATCCGCGGCCTCGACGATTCGAAGGCGCTCACCGCCAAAAAGCGCGACGAACTCTACGACAAGATCGTCGAGCGGGCGCTGGCGTACTGCGTCGCTTCCGCGACGGTCGAAGAGATCGACACGCTCAATATCCTGCACGCGACGATGCTGGCGATGAAGCGCGCCGTCGAAGGCCTCGCGGTCGTGCCGACGCTGGTGAAGATCGACGGCAATCGCTGTCCGGTGCTGGGCATCCGCAGCGAGGCGATTATTGGCGGCGACGCGCTGGTCAAGTCCATTTCCGCGGCTTCGATTCTCGCCAAGGTCACGCGCGACAGGATGCTGCTCCAATTACATCAGACCTTTCCGGTGTATGGGTTCGATGCGCACGCTGGCTATGGCACGCCACAGCATCTGGCGGCGTTGCGCGAGCACGGTCCGTGCGAACATCACCGGCGCTCGTTTGCACCCGTGCGCGAGGCGCATCTGCGCATTGCGGGCGTGAACGTGAGCGTCCCCGGCACGGAGGTGATAGTCGCATCCGAAGTCGTGGACGCGGCTTGGGATGAACCGTGGGACGGCACCACGCTTTCCTGACGCGCCCGCGCGGATGTTTCGTCCGCTGCCTTTCTCACATTCTCACTGTCTTCGCTGCCTGTGAAAGCCATCACCTCGCGGGACAATCCGCTCTACAAACGCCTCAAGGCATTGGCCGGCTCGACGCACCAACAACGTCGCAGCGGTCACGCGCTGCTCGAAGGGTTTCATCTTGCGAGCGCGTATCTGGATGTCGCCGGGCAACCTGAAACTTGTCTCGTCACAGAGGGGGCGCTGCGTCACGACGAGGCACAGGCCATCGTCTCCCGGATCGATGAGCACCGGATCGTCACGTTGCCGGATGCGCTGTTCGGCCAGTTGTCGAATGTGGTCAACGGCGTGGGTATTCTGCTGCTGGTCGACAAGCTTGCGCCGTCTCTGCCCGAGCGGGTTGCGCAAACCTGTGTCGTGCTAGATGGCGTGCAGGATGCGGGCAATGTCGGCTCGATCCTGCGTAGCGCCGCGGCCGCCGGCATCCAGCAGGTGTTCTGCGCGCCGGGCACGGCTTACGCGTGGTCGTCAAAGGTGTTGCGCTCGGGCATGGGCGCGCATTTCCTGCTGCAGATTCACGAAGATGTCGAGCCACAGACGCTGATCGAGCGCCTTGCCGTGCCGGTGGTGATTACGGACTCGCACGGCGCCGAGGCGATCTACGACTGCGATCTGTCGGGGCAGCTTGCCTGGGTGATGGGCAACGAAGGTGCCGGCGTGTCGCAGACGTGGCGCGATGCGGTCACGCTTCGTGTGACGATCCCGCAACCGGGTGGGATGGAATCGCTGAATGTGGCGGCGGCTGCCGCCGTGTGCCTGTTCGAGCAATGCCGCCAGCAGCGCGGCGTTTGACGGGCGCTCGGACACCTCGCATACGCAAAGCGTTCAATGCGCTTCACGCACTGCATGCACCTGATACACCCCGACGCTTGCTGAGCGCAACGGCGGACCTCGTTCGCAGCCTGCGCGGCCCACGCTGAACGGCCAGAAGCATTACGGTCCGGCCGTTCTCTCTCACTTAATATGCCTGCCGGTCGAGCTTGATCTCCTGCAGGATCGTCGTCGCGATCTCTTCGATCGACTTATGCGTCGACGACAGCCACTTGATCCCCTCGCGCCGCATCATCGCTTCCGCCTCGTTGATCTCGTAACGGCAGTTCTCCGGCGCCGCGTACTTGCTGCCCGGACGCCGCTCGTTGCGGATTTCCGAGAGCCGCTGCGGATCGATCGACAGCCCGAACATTTTCGTGCGGTGCTCGAGTAGCGGTGTCGGCAGCTTGCCGCGTTCGAAGTCTTCCGGAATCAGCGGATAGTTTGCTGCCTTCACGCCATACTGCATCGCCAGATACAGGCTCGTCGGCGTCTTGCCGCTGCGCGACACGCCGACCAGGATCACGTCGGCATCGGCCAGATTGCGGTTCGATTGGCCGTCGTCATGGGCGAGCGAGAAGTTGATCGCCTCGATGCGGTTCTTGTACTCCTCGGTGTCCGCGTTCTGGTGGCCACGGCCCATTGCGTGACTCGACTTCAGCTCCAGTTCCAGTTCGAGCGGTTCGACGAAGGTCTGGAACATGTCCAGCACCAGCGCGTTCGAGCCCTTGACGATCCTGTTCGACGAACTGTCGACGAGCGTCGTGAACACGATCGGCCGACGGCCGTCCTGCCTGACCGCTTCGTTGATCTTTTCGAGGGTCGCGTAGGCCTTCTCGGTCGAATCGACGAAAGGGACCCGAACCAGGCGAAATTTCTGGTCGAACTGGGAGAGGATCGAATGCGCGAAGGTTTCGGCAGTGATCCCGGTACCGTCGGAGACGATGAATACGGTGGGCGGCATCAGTGGGGCAGGGAACGTGAGCGGGAAATTACGCTCGAATCTAACATCGTCGCGTCGACGCCCACTGTACGGTGGCTAACCGGAGACTACAGAGGCGTCGGCGCGGCGCGCCGTGGGCGCCGCTCACGCACTCCTGACAGCCTGGGCCTCGCAATGAGCCCGACGGCAGGTCCGGGGCGCGGTTCGAGGCGCAATTCTCGTCCGACTGTCACATTTTGAGAGTCGGCACGGTAGAATAGCGGCAACCTGTTGGATAAGCAATTGCAGGCGAACCGCGCTTAACTCGCATTTATCGCCCGGTCAACGCCCCGCTTTTTGCCGGTAACTTGCGACGAATTTGAACAATTTCGTCAAACCGTTGGCTTCGTCGTGCTTTATGCGCGCTTCGTTGTCGGGTTGCAAGGCTCCGCGAACTGCGAGTGAAATTTAAGCGATTGCTTATCTAACAGGTTGTGCAAGACGCGAGATTTATCGATTCACCAAGCGGTTCCTATGACCGCTCGCGTCCAAGCCCACTTGCACAGTCGTGTATTTCTTCCACACTTAGGGGCTTGTATGACTAACGCAGTTAACGTCGCAAAGGATCAGGCGTATGTAGTTCCGTTCGAGCAGTTGCGGATGACCGATGTGGAGATTGTGGGCGGCAAGAACGCGTCCCTGGGTGAGATGATCAGTCAACTCGCTCAGGCAGGCGTTCGTGTTCCGACCGGCTTCGCCACGACGGCACTCGCCTTCCGCGATTTCCTCCATCACAACAACCTGACCGAACGCATCGCCAAACGTCTTGAGACGCTCGACGTCGACGACGTGAAGGCGCTCGCCGAAGCGGGCAAGGAAATCCGCCAATGGATCGTCGACGCACCGTTGCAGCCGAAGCTCGAGGCTGACATCCGCGCGGGCTTCGACACGCTCCAGAACAGCTCGCCAGAAGAGCTTTCGTTCGCAGTCCGATCGTCGGCTACGGCAGAAGATTTGCCGGATGCGTCGTTCGCGGGTCAGCAGGAAAGCTACCTAAACGTGGTCGGCATCGACGACGTGCTCGATCGCATGAAGCACGTGTTCGCGTCGCTGTACAACGATCGCGCGATCTCCTATCGTGTCCACAAGGGCTTCACCCACGCTGAAGTCGCTCTGTCGGCGGGCGTGCAACGCATGGTGCGCTCGGACGTCGGCGCAGCCGGCGTGATGTTCACGCTCGATACAGAATCCGGCTTCAAGGACGCGGTGTTCATCACCTCGAGCTATGGTCTCGGCGAAACCGTCGTGCAGGGCGCCGTGAATCCGGACGAGTTCTACGTCTTCAAGACCACGCTCGCGCAAGACAAGTACCCCATCATCCGCCGTTCGATCGGCTCGAAGCTGATCAAGATGGAATTCACCAAGCCGGGTGAGCCGGGCCGCGTGAAGACCGTCGACGTGGCGCATGAGCAGCGCAACCGCTTCTCGATCACCGACAATGACGTGATCGAACTGGCGAAGTACGCCGTGATCATCGAGAAGCACTACCAGCGTCCGATGGACATCGAGTGGGGCAAGGACGGCCGCGACGGCAAGATCTTCATCTTGCAGGCGCGTCCGGAAACGGTGAAGAGCCAGGCGTCGGGCAAGGCCGAGCAGCGCTTCAAGCTGAAGGGCCAGTCGCAGGTGATCGTTACGGGGCGTGCAATCGGCCAGAAGATCGGCGCGGGTCCGGTGCGCGTGATTCACGATCCGTCGGAGATGGACCGTGTGCAGCCGGGCGACGTGCTGGTGGCCGACATGACCGACCCGAACTGGGAGCCGGTCATGAAGCGCGCTTCGGCAATCGTGACGAACCGCGGTGGCCGTACCTGCCACGCGGCAATCATCGCGCGTGAGCTCGGTGTGCCGGCCGTGGTGGGCTGCGGCGACGCAACCGACCTGCTAAAGGAAGGCGCGCTCGTGACCGTTTCGTGCGCGGAAGGCGACGAGGGTAAGATCTACGACGGCCTGCTCGAAACCGAAATCACCGAAGTCCAGCGCGGCGAACTGCCGGCGATTCCGGTGAAGATCATGATGAACGTCGGCAATCCGCAACTCGCGTTCGACTTCTCGCAACTGCCGAATGCAGGCGTCGGTCTCGCGCGTCTCGAGTTCATCATCAACAACAATATCGGCGTGCACCCGAAGGCGATTCTCGAGTACCCGAACGTCGATCAGGATCTGAAGAAGGCAGTCGAAAGCGTTGCGCGTGGTCACGCATCGCCGCGCGCGTTCTACGTCGACAAGCTGACCGAAGGTATCGCAACGATCGCAGCGGCGTTCTATCCGAAGCCCGTCATCGTGCGTCTGTCGGACTTCAAGTCCAACGAGTACAAGAAGCTGATCGGCGGTTCGCGTTACGAGCCGGATGAAGAAAATCCGATGTTGGGTTTCCGCGGCGCTTCGCGTTACATCGCAGAAGATTTCGCCGAAGCGTTCCAGATGGAATGCATCGCGCTGAAGAAGGTGCGCGAAGAGATGGGCCTCGACAACGTCGAGATCATGGTGCCGTTCGTGCGTACGCTCAAGCAGGCTGAAAAGGTGGTTGGCCTCCTCGGCAAGTTCGGTCTGAAGCGCGGCGAAAAGGGCCTGCGCCTGATCATGATGTGCGAAGTGCCGTCCAACGCGATTCTCGCCGAAGAATTCCTCCAGTTCTTCGACGGCTTTTCGATCGGTTCGAACGATCTGACGCAGTTGACACTCGGTCTCGATCGCGACTCCGGTATGGAGCTGCTCGCGGTAGATTTCGACGAGCGCGACCCGGCGGTCAAGTTCATGCTGAAGCGCGCAATTGAAACCTGTCTGCGGCTGAACAAGTATGTCGGTATCTGTGGCCAGGGACCGTCGGATCATCCTGACTTCGCGCAGTGGCTGACGGACGAAGGCATTGCATCGATCTCGCTGAACCCGGACACGATCATCGAGACGTGGCAGGCGTTGGCTAAGTCGTCGGCGAAGAAGTAAGCAACGCAAATAAGCAACGCAAAATAAGCAACGCGCATCGTTGCTGGCTGCGGCGAAGGTGCGGTTCATCAAAGTGGACCGTACTGCACGGCAAATTGCACTAGCTTCGTGCTATAAACACCCCGGTAGATCCGGGGTGTTTTGCTTTGTGGAGGTCGACGTGGCGCCAGGTGGACTGTTCTGGTGGATCGGGGCGGGCGTGCTTATCGTGCTGGAGTTGATGAGCGGTACGTTCTATCTGTTGATGATCGCGTTGGGTTTCGTGGCGGCCGCCTTGGCGCGTCTCTCGGGCGCGAATGCCGACGTGCAGTTCGCGTTGGCGGCGCTCGTGGCGTTGGCCGCGGTGCTCCTGCTGCGGCGTTCGCGCTTCGGCCGTAGGCCGCGCAAGGCGGCTGCGGATAATCCCGACGTCAATCTGGATATCGGCCAGACCTTGGCCGTGACGGGCTGGCGTGACCGGCGGGCGCGCGCCAACTATCGCGGGGCGGCGTGGGACATCGAACTCGCGCCCGGCGAGCCTGAGGATGCGAAGATCTATGAGATCAGCGCGTTGGACGGCAGCCGTCTTATCGTCGTGGCCAGCAAGCGGGCGGCAGACGCCTGAAGCGCGTGCCTGCGCCGGATGCCTGAAGCGGCTACTCGAGGTGGCCGCCCGCGCACAACATAACAATTCAAACCAAAGAATGGAGCAACCATGGATTCGACTATCGTCGCGGTAGTGTTACTCATTATCGTTTTCGTAATCGCGGCGCAGACCATCAAGATCGTGCCGCAGCAGCACGCGTGGGTGATGGAGCGGCTCGGCCGTTATCACGCCACGCTCACGCCGGGTTTGAGCTTCGTCGTGCCGTTCGTGGACCGCATCGCCTACAAGCATGTCCTCAAGGAAATTCCTCTGGATGTGCCGAGCCAGGTCTGTATCACGCGCGACAACACTCAGTTGCAGGTGGACGGTGTGCTGTACTTTCAGGTCACCGACCCGATGAAGGCGTCGTACGGTTCGAGCAACTTTGTGTTTGCGATTACGCAGTTGTCGCAGACCACGTTGCGTTCGGTGATCGGCAAGCTCGAACTCGACAAGACGTTTGAAGAACGCGACTTCATCAATCACAGTATCGTGTCGTCGCTCGATGAAGCAGCGTCGAACTGGGGCGTGAAGGTGCTGCGCTACGAGATCAAGGATCTGACGCCGCCGAAAGAAATTCTGCACGCCATGCAGGCGCAAATCACCGCCGAGCGCGAAAAGCGCGCGCTGATTGCGGCTTCGGAGGGGCGCAAGCAGGAGCAGATCAACATCGCCTCGGGTGGACGCGAGGCGTCGATCCAGAAGTCCGAAGGCGAGCGCCAGGCAGCGATCAATCAGGCGCAGGGCCAGGCCGCGGCGATTCTGGCGGTGGCTGAAGCGAACTCGCAGGCCATTCAGAAGATCGCGGCGGCAATCCAGTCTGCCGGTGGCATGGAAGCGGTGAACCTGAAGGTGGCCGAGCAGTATGTGAACGCGTTCGCCAATCTGGCGAAGCAGGGCACTACGCTGATCGTGCCGGGCGATCTGTCGAATATGAGCGCGATGATCGCCTCGGCGCTGACCATTGTGAACAAGGGGAAGGGCGCGACCGAGGTGCGATAAAGCGTGGACCTCAGGTCGGGTTGCGCATCAACCGGGCCTTTTCACGTTCCCAGTCGCGCTTCTTCTCGGTCTCGCGCTTGTCGTGCTGCTTCTTGCCCTTCGCAAGGCCGATCTCGCATTTGACGCGGCCGCCCTTGTAATGAAAGTTTAGCGGCACGAGCGTATAACCCCGTTGCTCGACCTTGCCGATCAGTTTGCTGATCTCCTCGCTATGCAGGAGCAGCTTGCGGGTGCGTACGGGGTCCGGCGTGATATGGGTCGACGCCTCGGGCAACGGGCTGATGTGCGTGCCGATCAGGAACAGCTCGTGATTCTTGATCACGACGTAGCCTTCCTTGATCTGCCCGCGGCCGGCGCGCAACGCCTTGACCTCCCATCCTTCGAGCACGAGCCCTGCTTCGTAGCGTTCTTCGACCGAATAGTCGTAGAAGGCTTTTCTGTTGTCTATGATGCTCATGAATGGAAAGTGCCCAACTCGTTTAAAATCACGATTTTAGCAAAGCGGGGCAAGGAAAGCCCGCGGCGCTTGTCCACCCTTGCCACGTGCTGTCCAATTTATGGCAGATGTCCAGAAAACCGTGTTGATACGCCATTCGGCGGAACAGATGTTCGACCTCGTGACCGACGTCGCCGATTACCCCAACTTCCTCCCCTGGTGCGGCGGGGTCGAGATCCGTCGCCAGGACGAAAGCGGCATGGAGGCGAAGATCGACATCAACTTCAAGGGCATCAAGCAGCATTTCGCCACCCGCAACAGCATGCAGCGACCTACGCGCATCGACATGGAGTTCGCGGACGGCCCGTTTCGCAAGTTCACCGGCTACTGGCGCTTTACGGCGCTGCGTGAGGATGCCTGCAAGATCGAATTCGCGCTGCACTACGAATTCACCAACATCATCCTCGAGAAGATCATCGGCCCGGTGTTCAGCCATATCGCCAACACCTTCGTCGAATCGTTCGTAAAGCGCGCCGACCAGCGCTACGGTAAGGCATGAGCGCGCTGCTGTCGATCGAAGTCTGCTATGCGCTGCCGAATGAGCAGGTGCTGATTCCTGTTGAACTGCTGGAAGGCGCGACCGTGCAGCAGGCGCTCGACGCCAGTGGCATCCTGAAGCGCTATCCGCAGATCGACCTGGAGAAGCAGAAGGTCGGGGTGTTCGGCAAGCTCAAACCGCTCGATACGGTGCTCGCCGACCATGACCGGGTGGAAATTTATCGGCCTCTGATCGTCGATCCGAAGGCGGCGCGCCAGCGGCGCGTCGAAAAGACCCGCAAGGAAGGCTCGATCGAAGGGCGCAAGTGGACCAATCGGGATTCACGCTAGGGTGCGCCAGCGCGTCAATGCGCCGACGCCTGCGCCTTCTCCTCGATCGACACGCTGTCCGCGCCGTCATCCCCGTGTTGCCGCACCGACCAGCTCACGCCGGCCACCAGCAGCGCGATTGCCGCCATTTCGAGCGGGCGCGGCAGCCGGTGGTCGTAAATGAACGCATAAAGCAGTGCAAACAGCGTTTCAAACACGATCATCTGACCTGAAAGCGTCAAAGGCAGGCGCTTCGAGGCGGCGTTCCACAGGCCGTTGCCGAGCCACGACGCGCCGATCGCGAGTCCCAGATTGAGCAGCCAGAAGCTGTGCCAGCGCTCGCTGGCGAGCGTCGTCTGCAGGCTGCCGGACGGCAGCAGGGTGATCAGGACCCACAACGCCGCGCCGAGCGCGCCGGTCACAACCCCCCATAACACGGACCATTCGTTGCCGCTGAAATGGGTCTGACGCTGCAGGTAGCGGGAGTTTTCGACCGCAAACCACGTCCAGCAGGCCAGCGCCCCCACCGCACACGCGAGCCCGGCGAGCTTGACGAAGATGCCGGTAGAAGTGCCCGACGCGCCGTCGGCGACCGTAAACACATCCACGTTGATGCAGGCGATGCCCGCCACCACCATGGCCAGCGGCCAGGCGAGGCGGGCGAGCGGCACGGCACCGTGATCGCGCCGCCCCAGCAGGGTGACGGTGACCGGCAGCACGCCGACGATCAGCGAGGACGGCGCAATCCCGATCAGGTGCACGGCGCTGGTCAGGAGAATGTAGTAGAGCAGGTTGCCGGCCAGCGCCAGCTTGACGAGCGCGCTCAGGTCTTCGCGGGTCAGCCGGGCGACGAGCGAGCGCGCCATTGGCAGCGCGGCGACGAGTGAGACAAGACCGTACATCACGTAGCGGCCCGCGCTCAGAAGCAGCGGGGAAAAATCGGGCAACATCCGCGGCACCAGAAACACCATGCCCCACAACGCCCCGGCCATGACGCCGTACGCTACACCACGCTGCATCGACTACTCCGACATAAAACTGAACAGGTGCGCAGCTTACCTGCCCGCCCGGGAGGTGTCTTGTTCGATCCTGCACTCGTCTGCCGAAACGAAACTGGTTCGAACCTGACCCGAACGGCGAAGCGAAATTCCCCCGCGAAAAAGACCCTGGAAAATCACCGGAAATTCGCTAACCTGCTGTTCGTGCAGTGAAAAAGAGGAAGGTATCGCGTATAATTCGCTTTTGCGCCTATAGGATTTGCCATGCGTCTGATCCAAACAGCACTCACGTTCGATGACGTGCTCCTCGTCCCGGCCTTCTCCGATGTTCTGCCGCGCGACACCAGCCTCAAGACCCGGCTGACCCGCAACATTTCCCTGAACATGCCGCTCGTGTCCGCCGCCATGGATACGGTTACTGAAGCTCGCCTCGCCATTGCCATGGCGCAAATGGGTGGCGTCGGCATCATCCACAAGAATCTCACGCCGGCTGAACAGGCCCGTGAAGTGGCCAAGGTGAAGCGTTTCGAATCGGGCGTCGTGCGTGATCCGATCACGGTGCCGCCGCAAATGAAGGTCCGCGACGTCATTGCGCTGTCGCAGCAGCATGGCATTTCGGGTTTCCCGGTGGTCGAAGGTGCGCAACTGATCGGCATCGTCACCAACCGCGACCTGCGCTTCGAAGAGCGTCTGGACGAACCGGTGCGCAACATCATGACGCCGCGTGAGCGCCTCGTCACGGTCAAGGAAGGCACGCCGCTGGCGGAAGCCAAGGCGCTGATGCACAGCCACCGTCTCGAACGCGTGCTGGTCATCAACGACGCGTTCGAACTGCGCGGCCTGATGACGGTGAAGGACATCACCAAGCAGACCGAACACCCGGACGCCTGTAAAGACGAACACGGTAAGCTGCGCGCAGGCGCGGCGGTCGGCGTGGGCGAGGACAACGAAGAGCGCGTGGAACTGCTGGTGCAGGCGGGCGTCGACGTGATCGTCGTGGATACGGCACACGGCCACAGCAAGGGCGTGCTCGAGCGCGTGCGGTGGGTCAAGAAGAACTTCCCGCACGTGGAAGTGATCGGCGGCAACATCGCTACGGCGGCCGCTGCCAAGGCGCTGGTCGAATACGGCGCGGATGGCGTGAAGGTCGGTATCGGCCCGGGCTCGATCTGTACGACGCGTGTCGTCGCGGGTGTCGGGGTGCCGCAGGTCACGGCGATCGCCAATGTGTCGGAAGCGCTCAAGGGCACGGGCGTGCCGGTCGTCGGTGACGGCGGCGTGCGTTTCTCGGGCGACGTCAGCAAGGCGCTGGCCGCCGGCGCGAGCGCCGTGATGATGGGCAGCATGTTCGCCGGCACTGAGGAAGCGCCGGGCGACGTGTTCCTGTATCAGGGCCGTCAGTACAAGTCGTATCGTGGCATGGGCTCGGTCGGCGCGATGAAGGACGGCGCAGCAGACCGTTACTTCCAGGACAACTCCGCGAACATCGACAAGCTGGTGCCGGAAGGCATCGAAGGTCGCGTTGCCTACAAAGGCTCGGTCACGGCGATTCTGTTCCAGCTGATCGGCGGCGTGCGCGCCAGCATGGGTTATTGCGGTTGCCGCACCATCGACGAGATGAACGACAAGGCGGAATTCGTGCAGATCACCGGCGCAGGATTGCGCGAGTCGCACGTTCACGACGTGCAGATCACCAAGGAAGCGCCTAACTACCACGTGGACTAATCGCCCATGAAGCCATTGCTGCGCGCTGTACTGATCATCGATGCCTTGCTGTTACTGGCGTTCGGCGTGTTGTTCCTGCTGACGCCCTGGACCTCGCTGTACAACGCGCTGCAACTGGTGCAGACGCAACCCACGCTGGTTGGACAGGGGCTTGGCATCGCGCTGATCGGACTCGCGTGGCTGGCGTTTCACGCGTCGATCGACGGTGCGCTGACTTCGACGGTCGCCAAGGTCGTCGGGCATGTGAACTGGCTGACGGGCCTGCTGATGCTGGTCTGGCTGATCGGTATGCATCGCCCGGAGTTGACCGGCTTCGGTCAACTGGTTGCCGTGCTGGCGGGTGTGGTGCTGGTCGTGATTGGCTTTGGCGGTGTGCGGCTCTCGGGCGCAGTACGGCGCCGCGAGCGGTTGCGCCTCGCCGAGGTCGCCGCCGCGGAACGGGCCGAAAGGCAGGCTGTGAAAGACGCTGCAAGAGGGCGTGAGGCAGTGGGCTATCGGACCGAACCGGTTGTGGCACCCGTGGTGGTGCCTGTGACGGAGCCCGTCGTGCCGCCGGCCGCGCGTCCTGCCAGCCCGATCAGTCCCGCAACCGGCCATCCGGTCGAGCCAGACTTCGCCGCTGCCAACCGGCCGGGAACGCTCTCGGCAAGTGACGTCGAAGCGCGTACCTCTGCTGCGGATGCGCCGGGCGCGCCAAGGCCGCCGTTCCATGGCTGAATGGCTGACGCGGGCATCCCGCCAGGCCACCTGCCGAAGCTTCCGGATTCCGTCTGCGCGCCTGCTTCATGGTGCATCTGCGCGATGTCAGATCCCGCGCTGCCCAGTATGGCCTCGCAGCCAGGGCTGTTTTGAATTCAACGCCGCGCCTCGTACGCGGCTTTCCTTATCCGTTCACTTTTGATGCCGTCCGCTGCCATGCACGACAAGATCCTGATTCTCGACTTCGGTTCGCAAGTCACCCAACTGATTGCACGTCGCGTCCGCGAGGCGAACGTGTACTCGGAAATTCATCCGTACGACGTCGATGCGTCGTTCATTCGCGACTTCGCGCCGAAGGGCGTGATCCTCTCGGGCGGACCGAGCTCGGTCACCGAGACCGATACGCCGCGCGTGCCGCAAGCGGTGTTTGAACTCGGCGTACCGGTGCTCGGCATCTGCTACGGCATGCAGGCGATGGCCGAGCAACTAGGCGGCAAGGTCGACATTGGCCATCTGCGTGAGTTCGGTTACGCGGAAGTGCGTGCGCGCAACCATACGAGCCTGCTCGAAGGCATAAGCGACTTCACGACGCCAGAAGGTCACGGCATGCTGAAGGTGTGGATGAGCCACGGTGACAAGGTGCTGGAAATGCCGTCGGGCTTCCAGTTGATGGCCTCCACCGAATCGTGCCCGATCGCGGCGATGGCCGACGAGGCGCGTCATTTCTACGGCCTGCAGTGGCACCCGGAAGTGACGCACACGGTGCAAGGGCGCGCCATGCTCGAGCGCTTCGTGCTGACGATTTGCGGCGCGCAGCCTGATTGGGAAATGGGCCATTACGTCGACGAAGCCGTCGCGAAGATTCGCGAGCAGGTGGGCAATGAGCACGTCATCCTGGGTCTGTCGGGCGGTGTGGATTCGTCGGTGGCGGCGGCGCTGCTGCATCGTGCGATTGGCGATCAACTGACTTGCGTGTTTGTCGACCACGGTCTGCTGCGTTTGAACGAAGCCGAGCAGGTGATGGCGACGTTTGCCGACCACCTCGGCGTGAAGGTGATCCATGTCGATGCGAGCGAAGTGTTCCTCTCGAAGCTCGCTGGCGTGACCGATCCGGAAGCGAAGCGCAAGATCATCGGCGCGGAGTTTGTCGAAGTGTTCCAGGCCGAAGCCGGCAAGCTGACGGATGCGAAGTGGCTGGCGCAAGGCACGATTTATCCGGACGTGATCGAATCGGCGGGCAAGGGCAAGAAGGCCACGCAGACCATCAAGAGCCATCACAACGTGGGCGGCCTGCCGGAGACGCTGAACCTGAAGCTGCTCGAGCCGCTGCGCGAGCTGTTCAAGGACGAAGTGCGCGAACTGGGCGTGAAGCTCGGTTTGCCGCCGGCGATGGTGTATCGCCATCCGTTCCCGGGCCCGGGTCTGGGTGTGCGGATTCTCGGCGAAGTGAAGCGCGAGTTTGCAGACCTGCTGCGCCGTGCGGATGCGATCTTCATCGAGACGCTGCGCACGACCATCGACAAGGAAACCGGCAAGTCGTGGTACGACCTGACGAGCCAGGCGTTCGCGGTGTTTCTGCCGGTGAAGAGCGTGGGCGTGATGGGCGATGGGCGCACGTATGAGTATGTTGTGGCGCTGCGTGCTGTGCAGACGCTGGACTTCATGACCGCGCATTGGGCGCATTTGCCGCATGAGCTGCTTGGCCATGTGTCGAACCGGATTATCAATGAAGTGCGGGGGATTAACCGGGTTGTTTATGACATCTCGGGGAAGCCGCCGGCGACGATCGAGTGGGAGTGAGGAAGTAAAGACTCCCAACCCGCTACTTACATCTCGCTCGGATATAGCCCGATATGCCGTGATTTGTAAGGCTTAGTTTAAATGCGACGTTTAGCCGTTTGAATTAAGCCATCGAAGTTTGCGCCACGCGTTTGCAGGCCCGTGAGGCCCGTTCCTCGGATCGTGAGCCGCTGACGGATCGGGCGTCAGACGTGTGCCGCACTGCCAGAACGAGTACGGCTTTTTGAGGTCGCGCTGCCTGCGCGTTTCGCGACTGGCCGTGCTTTCTTTGCCACTACGGCTTTCGTCGCGGTTTTGGCTTTTGCGGCCGCTTTTGGCACTGCTTCGGGCTTTGCCAGCGTGAGGTGCAGCCCCATCGCGACGATCACCTTCATGATCGTCGCGAACTCGGCATTCCCTTTGCTGGAGAGCGCGCGGTACAACGCTTCACGCGCGATACCCGACTCGCGTGCGAGTGCCGTCATACCACGTGCCTTGGCAACGTCACCAAGTGCTGCCTGAATCTCAACCGGATCCCCGCCTTCAAACGCTTGGGCGAGATACAGCCGGTAGTCGTTTTCATCTTTCAGGTACTTCGACGCGTCGAACTCCATTAACTCGCTGACTTTCATGTCAAAACTCCAAATCTTTCGCGATGACCTTGGCGCGCTTGATGTCTGCGGCCTGCGTGGACTTGTCGCCACCGCATAAGATGATCACCAACACATCGCCACGCTGCGTGAAATAGACACGGTAGCCCTTGCCCACATCGATCTTCATTTCCGAGATGCCGTCGCCTACGGCACGCCAATGTCCAAGGTTGCCTAACCGTGCCCGGCTGAGCCGACCGACGATCGCCATCGCCGCCTGGCGGTCCCGCACGCGGGATAGCCAAGTGTCAAATTCGGGCGTAATGATCAGCTTCGTCATGCTCGGATTGTAACCCATGGGTTACGGAATATCAAACGCTCGCGCTGACGGGTAAAATGCTGTTAAGCGATCGCAGTTTCGCGATGCGCAGTGAAAGCCGTCACCTGAAGCCGTTCGGCCGTTCATGCTCTATCGCTTTCGGACCGCGGACTGATGTACGAACCGCGCAACGCTTGCACGAAATTCGGTCGTCGAGGCACATCTCAGGAACGCCTGCTTTTCGCGCTCAAGGTGTTGCGCGAAGCCGTCGTCGCAAAGGGTGCCGATAAGCGACTTGATCTCGGTGACTGCGGCCGTCGGGTAGCTCGACATCATTTTGGCTAGCTCGAAGGAAGTATCATCAAGTGACGCCGCATCAGTGACACGTTGAACAAGCCCCAGCAAACTTGCTTCCTCAGCACTGAGTGGTTCCTTGCGCAAAAAGATGTCGAGCGCTCGCGCCGGTCCTAGCCGGCGCGTCAGCTGGAACGAGAGCCCTCCGTCGCTTGATGTCCCGAGCTTGGGATAGCCGACCACAAATTTCGCGGTATTCACTGCAACGACCGCGTCGCAAGCCATTGCCAAAGAGAAACCTGCCCCAGCTGCGGGGCCTTGAATGCTTGCAATCACGGGTAACGGAAGCCCGCGTATCGCCAGAATCATCCTGTGGAATGCGTCGATAAGGGCTTCCAGTGATCCGGCGCCCCTATCTAATCGCTCGAGAATTTCAGCGAGATCGCCCCCGGCTGAAAATACGCTGCCATTGGCTCGCAATACCACGGCTTTGTGCTGTTGTGAGCTTTTGACCTCGTTCAAGACCTTAAGCAGACCTTCACAAAACGACACGTCTATCGTGTTCGCCTGCTCGTTGTTACACATCGTGACGACTACGATATCGTCCGTTTGACTCAGAGTAATATTGTTTGCCATTTGGATGCTATGGGATGAGGATGGTTATAAAGCGCCTCGGGCGCGCCAGACGACGTCGGTGTCCATTTTGCTGAGGCGTGTCAGCGGCTTGCCGATGGAGACGCCCCACGTGTATCCTGAAAGACTTCTGCACGACGCTATTGGAACTGGCATGACCCAGGCAGCTAAAATTACAGAACCGCCTACGGACGCGGTGGCGCCACCGGCAGCCGGACGTCGGCGCAATGAGAATCGGCGCGAACAGACGCGCGCGGTTGAGACGCGTCGGGCAATCATGGACGCCGCGTTGAACGAATTTGCCGAGCGCGGCTTTGACGGGGCTAGCATGCGTCATATCGGCGAACGGGCCGGTCTGGAATACACGCTCATCACCTATCACTTTCGCAACAAGGATGCCCTCTGGCGTGCGGTCGCCGAAGATGCTTTCGCGCAAATCGAGGAAAAGTGGAATAAGGCGGTTCCGCTCGATTCGCAGATGTCTGCTGCAGACAGGGTACGTGAAGAGTTTCGTACTTTCCTTCAGTTTACAATCGAACATACGGCCTTCCATCATTTCATGCTGAGGGAGAATCAGGTGAGTGGTCCGAGACTCACCTGGCTGAAGGAAAACGTACTCGTGAAGACGAGAGACCGCATCCTGCCGCAGATTCGCGCGGCACAGGCAGACGGCGCATTGATCAAGGGGGACCCCAACCTGCTGTATTACATGCTCATCGGGATGACCTCCGTGCTCTCCTCCCTGAAAGGAGAGATGAGCGAAACAATAGGTTTCTCGCTCGACAATTCCAAGGCGGTGAATCGCTATTGGAAGCTGATTGAGCAAGCGGTATTCACGTAGAAGTTCAGGCCTAAATCCGGTTCAAGGGCCATTCTGGGTTCCTCGATCCGGAACAGATTGAAGGCGGAGCCTCGGCGTTGCGCTGCCGGTTGCAAGACAGCGTCTTACGCTTAATCATTCTTCGCACCTGCCGTGATCCACGCACGAATTGTCTCTATATCCTCCACTGGGAGAGTGCTGCCCAGAGGCATACGCTCGCCCTTGCCGCCCGATGTGACCTGTGAGCCAGTAACTTTCGCGAGTACGTAACTTGAGTTTGGCGCGCCGGGATCGACCAACATCTGACGAGATTCCGTACTTGGGCGTGCGACGATCGCCGTGTACGATTTCCCACTCTCAAGAACCAGCCCTTGCGGAGCGGCGCCGGCCTGGTGGCAAGAGACGCAGTTAGCGTCAAAGATAGGTTGGACGTTGTCTTTGAAGCTCGGCGCGGCCATTGCGGGTCGAATGGACATCAAGGCACACAAGAGCACCGTTCCAATGGCCGTTTTGGATTGAAGTCTCACGTTAAACTTCCTTCTTTGTTTCAAGAGCAGCATGCCGCCCCGCCAACGTACCAAACGTGATAGCCGGCCCAAGCGTTCCGCCGGCTCCCCAATAGGCGCTGGCAGCCGGAGATGCGACACAGTTGCCGGCACCGTAAAGGCCAGGTATGGGTCGACCGTCAACATCCAGTATCTGCGCCTGCGCGTTAATAACTGGGCCACCGTTCGTGTCAAGTGTGCCGGCGCCAACGATGATGGCGAAGAACGGTCCGTTGGAGTCAAGCGGATAAACAGTGGGATTGGGATCGGCCGGTTTCCATTGCGTATCGGTGCGCGGTTTCGAATTCACCTGCGTATGCCAGACACTGTCGTAGGGATACTTGACGCGCTCAAATTCAGTGTCGACACCCTGTCTGGCATCGGCGTTGTACTTCGCGATCTGTGCACCGAGGCTTTGGACAAAATTGGCAGCCAACTTTTCGCGTCCAATCCGGGCCTGTAGGGAATCAAGACGTGCCTGAATGGCGTCGCGCAAGGCATCCAGCGACGACGCTTGAATAACGTAACTCGCGCTGTCTCCCGGTGCTGGCAAGGGATAGTTCCCAGCAAAGAGCTCCGCGGTTCGCTTATCGTAGACCATGAACAGAAGCTTGTTGGGATAGTCCGATTCCACGGCGTCCCAGACGAAATGAACGCGGGCCCGCTCATGGTAGCTCCGCTTTTCGTCCACGACGCGGCGGCCGTACTTGTTGACTAATATCATGCTGTCACCTGGGGGTTGCCAGATGTCGCGTGGCACGCTCGGCGATTCCATTGCGCTTTCGAGGACGAGTTCCGCCCGCCACGCGTTGGCCATGTTGCCGAGCTTGGCTCCGCTTCGCATACCGATCTTGACCAGATCACCCTGGTTGGTGGGCACCGCGCAGCCGCCCCAATTTGGCCCAGGCTGGAAGTTCAACATCAGGTCGGGATTGTGTGTGAATCCGCCGCTGCCAAACACGACGCCCTTGTTGGCTCGAACATGAATCGGGCCGTCCGGCGTTGTTGCTGCGACGCCGATCACCTGGCCTGCCGCGTTTCGTTCTACGCCAGTGACAGCATGACGAAAAAGGGAGGGGGTTTTGCGTGCATCAAGCCATGCGCGTAGTTGGCGGACCAACTCGCGGCCCTGACCAATCTGACCGTCGGGCTCCAGCGGAACAAGAACGCGCCCCTGAGGCGTTTTGTTGGTCCCGTCGTGGTCGCGATAGTCTGGGAGCTCTACAAGAAGGGAACGGATGACATCCGATTTCTCAAGGTCCTCGACAATAGGAGCGGCGTTATCGTAATACGCCTCGATCATCCTGTACTCGTGTTCGCCGACACCATATCGCGGCTGCTCCTCCCGGTAGAGGGTGGGGTAAGCCCCGCAAACCATGTAGCGCATCGCATCCGCTTTGGCGTCCACGATGCCTTTGGCGACCAGGTGATGATTGTTCGGAATCCAGTAGGCACCATCCGACTTGCTTGTCGTACCGCCAGCCGCAGCGCTTTTCTCGAGAACGATCACACTCGCACCAGCTTTCGTCGCGGCGACCGCCGCTGACAGGGCCGCTGCGCCCGAGCCGACGACGACTACATCGGCGCTATGGTCCCAACTGACGTTGGTCGACGTCGCCTCCGCTCTCGTCTGCACAGAGAGCGCCGCCGCTCCGATTCCCGCCGCTGCGGCGCGGCCGAGGAAGGCGCGACGCGACAAATTGTCTTTAGCTTTTTCGTCCATGCTTCTTGCGTCTCCATCTAACGAGTTGTATCGGGCCCTTGAGGGATGCCCAACAAAAATGTGTCTGCAGCGCCAGGTGGCGGACACCTCATACGCCGCGAGCCATCGGACGAGGGCGCGGCACCACAAACTGCGCATGGGCTTCCGCGCACGCGTTACAGCCTTGCGTTCTGTCGACCGTCAGCCCGCCAGGCAATAGGCAGCGGTTGATCCTGGATTTGCTTTGGCCTTGGCGAGCTCGTCGCGCGCAACGGTGCGCAGGTGAACTTCGTCAGGTCCGTCGAGGAAGCGCATGGCGCGGCCCCAGGTCCACAGGAACGAAAGCGGCGTGTCAGGCGTAAGGCCCGCTGCGCCGAACACCTGGATGGCCCGATCGAGGACACGAGTCTGCAACTGCGCGGCGACAAGCTTGATCGCCGACACGTCGACTCGCGCGGCGTGATTTCCCTGCTGGTCGAGCAGCCACGCTGCGCGGAGGACGAGCAGGCGCGCCTGGTCTATTTCTACGCGCGAGTAGGCAATCCAATCCTGGACATTGGCAAACTCGCTTAGGTGTTTGCCGAAGGTACGTCGCTCAAGGGCGCGCTCACACATCATTTCAAGCGCGAGTTCGCACTGGCCGAGAGTACGCATGCAGTGATGTACGCGACCTGGTCCGAGCCTTGCCTGGGCGAGGGCGAAGCCTTTGCCTTCTTCTCCGAGCAAGTTCGCTACGGGGACCCGGACATCTTTAAGCAAAAGCTCGCAGTGACCTTCCGGGGAGATGTGATGCATGATCGGCACATTGCGCACCACCTCCAGTCCAGGTGTGGCTAAGGGCACAATCACCATCGAGTGGCGCTTGTGCGGATCCGCCTCCGGCCGTTCATCCGACTTCCCGAGTACGATGACAAAATTGCAGTTGGGGTGCGCCGCACCGGTAGCGAACCACTTGCGACCGTTAATCACATATTGATCGCCTTCGCGCCGTATCGTGGTGCGTATGTTGGTCGCGTCGGACGAGGCGACGTCGGGCTCGGTCATCGCAAAGCAGGAACGAATATCACCATCGAGCAACGGTTTGAGCCAACCATCAGCCTGCTCGGCCGTCGCGAACATATGCAGCAGCTCCATGTTGCCGGTGTCGGGTGCGTTGCAGTTGAACACTTCAGCTGCCCAGGGAATGCGGCCCATGATTTCCGCCAGCGGCGCATATTCCAGGTTACTCAGGCGGGTGCCCGGCTCGTCTTCTCGTAGCCCGGGCAAGAACAGGTTCCACAGGCCGGCCTCTTTCGCAAGTACCTTCAGCGGCGCAATCACTTCGCTCGGGTATATGCCGCGTTCGACTTGCCGATGCCATTCAACGTTAGCCGGCAGGACATGACGGCCCATAAAATCTCGTAGGGTGTCCTGCATGATGCGCACGTTCTGCGGGTACTGGAATTCCATGAAGCGGTCCGTGTTCAGAGTGAATTGTCGAGGTGGCCATCGATCGCTTCGATGCCGCGGCGCGCCATGGCGCGACCGAGGAGCCCGACTTCAGAGGCGTTGTCTGCAGTAGCGATGCCGCTCTTTGCGCGCGCTGCAATGCCTTCGAAAATCACAGCCCAGCGAAGAAAGGCGAACGCAAAATGGAAAGGCGTGACACTCGTGCTGCATCCGGCCAGGCGGTAGTAATGCTCGAGGTATTCTTTCTCAGTAGGTATGCCGAGTCCGTTGAGATCCAACTCGCGTATGCCGCCGTGCTCGGCAGGTAAAGTCCGCCAGGTGGTGCAATTGAAAGCCACGTCGGCTAGCGGATGACCAAGGGTGGACAGTTCCCAGTCGAGCACGGCAATCACCTTCGGCTCTGTTGGATGGAACATAAGGTTGCCTAAACGAAAATCCCCATGGCTGATCGTCGTGCTGTCGTCATCGGGAATGTTCTCTGGGAGCCAGGAAAGGAGCCGGTCGATATCCGGGTTCTCACGTGTTTTCGACATTGCCCACTGCTTTGACCAGCGGGCAATCTGACGTTGGAAGTAATTACCCGGCCGACCGTAGTCAGATAGACCAATTGCCTTCCAGTCGACCTTGTGCAGACGCGCCATGGCTTCTGCCATGGATAAATAGATTGCTCGGCGCTCGGCAGGCGACATGCCGGGCAGCGAGCAGTCGCTAAAAACACGCCCCTCGAGTCGCTCGGTCAGATAGAACGGCGTGCCGACAATGTCGCTTTCGGAATGAAACAGGACCGTCTTGGGGACGGGCAGATCAGTTGCCGCGAGAGCATTGAGTATCCGGAACTCACGATCGACTGCATGTGCCGAGGGGAGGATTTCGCCCGCCGGCTTCTTACGAAGAACCAGCCGGCGATTAGCGAACGAGACGAAGAATGTCGGATTCGACTGGCCACCGCTGATGCGTTCCAGGGACATCGGCCCCTCCAATCCGGAGATGACCTCTCGAAGAAAAGCATCCAGGCGCTGTGGATTGAACTCGGGAGCCGATTCTGCAGTATGCATTCGTTTTTTCCAAAAGACAGTGATCATGGCGCGCCGTGCGTTCAGCACGGCGTTTCATGCTATATACGTAGTAATCCTACATTATAAAAATGGTGTGATTTTCAATCTCAGCCCCATCTATGCTCGAAAAACGCTTACCAGCGTCGCCCAGTGCCCCAAAGGAAACGGTCGGCATCTTTACTGCTGTAGTCCGGGTCCATATAGATATGCATACGGTTGATCAAACCGTCGTCACGGAACTCAAACACGCTACCGAATCTCCCGCCGGGTGTGTGGCCGCCTGACCAGGTCGTGCCGTCGCCGTAGACGCCCTCAGTGGTACCTTCGACGACAACAAAATTGCTGCCCTCAAAGAACTTCATTGCCTCGATGTCATGCGAGATCGACTTCAACGAACCTATCAGCCCTTGAACAAACTCCGCAAATTCCGCTTTGCCATTGCCAAGGCCAAACTTGGGGAAATAGAACTGGAATTCATCGGTGAACAAATCGAGCAAGTCCATCCTGCCGGCGTCGCCACGAGTGAAATACTCCTTTACTGCAGCGACATTTTTCGAAACATCATTTGGTGTTGACATATCCGACCCGCATTTAGAAGTTAACGTTATCGCTGCCTTTCAGAGCAAGAATTTCACGAGCCTCTGCTGGTGTAGCGATTTCCAGGGAAAGTGGCTCCAGAATCGAGCGGATCAAGCGCACCTGTTCCGCGTTGGAAGCGGCGAGCTTTCCTTTGCCCGCGTAGAGCGAGTCCTCCAGGCCAACTCGAACATTGGCGCCGTTGATCGCACCCATTGTGATGAATGGCATCTGGTGGCGGCCGCTCGCCATGACCGACCAGCGATACTCATCACCGAACAGCTTGTCAGCGATCCGCCTGGCGTGGAGCAGGTTTTCGGTGTCGGCTCCTTGGCCACCCAGAATTCCGAAAATGGACTGCACAAATAGCGGCGGTGTAACAAGCTTGCGATCGAGGAAGTGCGCCAGCGTATAAAGATGGCTGACGTCGTAGCATTCAAATTCAAACTTGGTCCCGTGCCCTTTGCCAAGCCGGTCGACAATCGTTTCGATATCCTTGAAAGTGTTCTTGAATATCCAGTCACGTGAAGACTCGAGATAGGCCGGCTCCCAGTCGTATTTGAAGTTCGGGTACCGATCCAGCATCGGGTACATGCCGAAGTTCATCGATCCCATGTTCAGCGAGCAGAGTTCCGGAGACGCAAGCTCAGCAGCGCCCAGCCGATCTTCCAGAGACATGCCTTGACCTCCGCCGGTGGTGATGTTCACCACCGCGTCCGTCGCCTCCTTGATACGCGGCAGGAAGCGCATAAACACTTCCGGATCCGGGGTTGGCTTGCCGGTCTGTGGGTCGCGGGCGTGCAGGTGCAATACCGATGCGCCAGCCTGCGCTGCCTCGATTGCCTGAGCCGCGATTTCATCAGGCGTCACCGGCAAATGAGGGCTCATCGTCGGGGTATGCACCGCACCCGTAATCGCGCAACTAATAACGATCTTTGACATAGCTTTATCCTTTCGCTGCCGGAAGCCGGATCAGCAGTTTTCCCTGGTTCTTGCCGGAATAGAGACGCGCGATTGCTGCCGGCGCTTGTTCCAGCCCATCCAGAATCTCTTCGCGGTAACGCAACCTTCCTTCGCTTACCCATTGACCGAGTTGACTGACCGCCTCGTCGTAACGGTCGGCATAGTCAAGGGCAATGAAACCCCGCATCATCGCGCGCTTCACCAGAAGATGGCGTTCACAGCGAGGTCCGACTGGCCAGGGACTCCAGCTTTCGATAGAAGCGGTCCCGCACACGGCAACGCGCGCGCCGATCGCGAGGTTCGGCAGCACCGCATCGCTGATTGCGCCACTGGTATTGTCAAAGTAGACATCAATGCCGTCGGGGCAGAGTCGGCCAATCGCCGATTCCAGATCGGATTCATTCTTGTAGTCGATCGCAGCGTCAAAGCCGAATTCGTCGATACATTGCCGGCGTTTTTCCGGGCCGCCTGCGATGCCGACGACGTTGCAACCGAGAATTTTGGCAATTTGACCCACGCAGGATCCGACGGCACCGGCTGCGGTCGAAACCAGCACGGTTTCTCCCGCGTTAGGCGCACCAATCTCACGCAATCCGAAATAAGCGGCTATGCCGTTAACTCCGAGCACGCCGAGATGCAGCGAAAGAGGGAAGTTCTGTTCATTGATACGCAGGAGGACCTGGTCGGGACGTACCGCCGCCAGTTCCTGCCAGCCGAACAGACCCATGACGCAGTCGCCCGGCGCAAAAGCGGAATTGCGTGAGCGAATTACCTTGCCAACGGCGAACGCGCGCATGACATCGCCAACCTCGATTCGCGTGCCATAACCTTTGGTATCGCTGAGCCAGCCGCGCATGGCAGGATCAACGGATAGGTAGCTATTGCTTACGAGTATTTCGTCGTCCGCCAGCTCTGGCGCTGGCACCACGTTGAGATCGAAATTCTCGGCCTGCGGTATGCCCGTTGGCGGAACCTTCAATGTCACGCGACGATTCGTCATGTTAGACATTGTCTTTGCTCTTACGCTTCGGCAATCACTGAATATTGGCCGCCCAGGTCAACGCCGGCATGCCGGTCGCGCATGGTCAAAGACACGGATTCGCCAGGCTGCAGAAAATTGGCGAGATTCTTCATTTCGATCCGCATCTCGTCGCGACGACGCGTGTCGTCGAGAAGATGGGTCTTGAGCGCTTCAACCAGTTTTGGTGTGCCCTGTGCGATGACGCCGCCAGGCGTTCCCGTCAGGATCATGTCGCCGGCCCGGAGATCCGTGATTGCAGCGATCTGTGTCAGCGTTTCAGCCGGTTTGTAAATGAGTTGCGATGTGATCGCGTGCTGGCGTTGTTCACCCTGATACGTCAGCGAAATTTCCAGATTCTCGAGCGTTGCGGCCACTTCCAATGAGGTCATCAGATACAGCACCGGTCCTGCAGGGCAAAACGTCCGATAGCTCTTGCCCTGGTACCACTGCATGAACGACGCGGCAAACATCACGTCGCGGGCCGAGACGTCGTTGCAGAGCACGGCGCCGGCGACATAAGACCCGATGTTGCTGTCGTCTACGGTGTCGCCAACTCCCAGCTTCGCCCGCAGCACGATCCCGACTTCGACTTCGTAGTCGAGCAATTCAACACCTGCAGGACGGACGATATCGTCGTATGGGCCGGAAAGCGAAGCGCTTGCTTTGGCAAACAGGAGATTTTGCTTGCGCTGGTGGTGCCCAGCCTCGGCTGCGTGGTCACTGTAGTTGAGCCCTTGGCAAATCAGCGTTGCGTCATTTGTCACGGGGCTTTGCAGCGACTTCGCTTTGATCCGTTTGCTCTGACCGCGCTCGAAGGTTTGCGGGTTTCGATCGAATTCCGAAATGAGCTCGCCAGTCGAGGCGTTCCCATCTATAGCGAGATCAATCACTTCAATGACGTCTTCAGGCGCTGTCGGAGACTGGGATGTGAGTCGCCCCCAACGGAGTACACCTGCTTCATCAAGATACCGAACAATAGATATAGCCACGATTACATACCTCTTTCTAGATTTAGTGCGTTGACGTTTGACGGTGCGGCATCACCGCAACCATGGTCGGGGGGGTACCAGCAATGCCTGAATCAGAGCTTTGACCTCGGGTGGCGCATGCTCAGGGACTTCTTCGGGCGGACGCATCGACTCAGGCAGGTCGTCACCCCACGTCCACAAACCACCACGCGTCAATGGGTGATAACCGGTCGGGTATTCGGCGGTCATCAAATCGCCGTCGGAGTAATGTTCCCACTCGTCACCGACCGGGTCTTTCCAATAGTCAAACACCTGACTGCCTAACCGGTGTCTGCCGATTCCCCAAAAATGCGTCCATCCGCGAGCGCGCAGAAACTGCTGCCCCTGACCGACCGCCTCGATGTCGAGCGTTTCTGTCGATACGTGGAGCATGGTTGCGGACGGCCCCGCGAGGATTGCCAGACTGTGGTGATCCGCAGGCTCGGTGCCGCGGTCCAGGCGGAAGAAGCCGAGTGCCGGTCGGCCGCCTTCGGTACCCTGAACGTCGGTAGGAATAAAACCGAAGCGACGCATGTACCAGTCGGCTGTCACGTCAAAGTTGGGCGACTGGAGGACAACGTGACCGATGCGGAATACCGGCGCTGGTTCCACTGGCGTTCGCACAGTCACGTTTACGCGATGCGCTGAGAATGGGGTATTCACGGGTATGAGTTCGTCGCGCGTAGCCAGCGTCGGCACCGGGGAAAATCCATGAATGAGGTCAACGCGGCGACCATCGGGGTCAGTGAGGCGGACTCGCATTCCCCCTCCCGGACCATCGCACGCTTCAACCGGCAAGGAGTCGTACCTTGCCAGCGCCTCAAGGTCGCCTGCATTCTTCGCTACAAGCGCGAAGCCAATGAAGCGATCTTCTGAAGATGGGATGACCTCAACGCAGAAGGGAAGGGTGCCGTAACCACGGAGATAGCGTGGTACTCCTTCAGGATGTTCGAGCGGGCGAAAGCCGAAATCTTCAAGGAAGCGAGCCATCGTATCGGTATCGCGTCGTGCAAACACGACGTGAGCGACTGCGTCGGCCCGCACGATGGGTTCCGGACGTTCGATAATCCGAAAGTCGGGAGCGTTGTGCGAAGGTGTGCTTTCATTCATGGTCACGCTCCTCGTACCCGATCGATAACCGCCAGGGCGTCAGCAGGCATGGCGTTACCGCGCCATGCAACGTATTGATCCGGACGAACTAGCACGAAGTCACGCTCATAGACCGCGTGAGCGTGCTTGTCGTGTACGTCCAGCACGGTGAGGGGGACGCCACGCTCGCGGGCTGCCTGAATGAGCGGCTCGGCGCTTGCGTCAGTAAAACGTACCAGCGTGAACCACGGTCCGAACAGGTCAAATATTGCGCGGCCGTCCTCGAGGAAGACGTGAGGTGCACGCACACCCGGCCACGTGCTCGGCACATAATCGAGCAGTTTCCATTCGGGCTCGCTCACCTCACCCCATATGACCGGCGATTGGCGATAACGGGATCCAAGCTCGATTCCGTGTGCAGAGTTTTCCGCATTACCGAGTTCCTGAATCAGGCGTGAATAAGCTTCACGCGCAGCGGCACCCTCGCTGCTGTCCTCGTGGATTTTCGGGTCATAGGCCGCAGCGATCTGGAAGCGAACTTCCATGTGAGCGCCGGACGCTTCCAGATTGCGTGCGCCAATGGGTCGACGTTCGGCTTCGATGCTTTCAAGGAGTCTGGGTCCTCCCCAACCTTGCAGTACGGCAGCAAACTTCCAACCCAAATCTACGGCATCGCCAATGCCGGTGTTCATTCCATAGCCACCAGTCGGGATGTACTGATGGACTGCGTCTCCCGCCATCCAGACCCGGTCGCGCCCGTAGCCAGCTGAGAGCGCGAGATGGGGAGACCACGGATTAGCTTGCAGGACTTCGATGGGGAACTCAGCGCCGAGTGAGTCGAAGACTAGCTGCTTCGGGTCGACGCTGGCCGGAGCTACGCCATCGGGAAGGATATTGTGCAGGGTGAAAGTCTGATCGTCATCCTGAGCAATCAGCGTTCCACCAACAGGTGATTGGTAGTGCCAAGCAATACCAAACCGCTGAAGCAGATCTTTTGCAGGTGAACGAAAATGGACCATATAGAACGGGGCGATCGAAAATCGACCGTCCAGCGAAAAGCCCAACGACTCGCGGACAACACTGCTACCCCCGTCACATCCCGCTAGCAGCGAACAGCGCACATGATCGATTTTGTCGGTTGCGACTTCCCGCAATGTCGCTGTGACGCCTTCGCCATCCTGAACAAAGCCCTCGAGGCGCCACCCAAAGCGAAGGTCAATCAGTGGGGATTCCAGCAGGATATCGCGGAGCACCGGTTCGAGCACGACCTGGCTTAGGCGCATATTCGGCTCTAGCGGCTGCGAGCCATTGTTGTTCGTGCGGATACGATCACGCCATGCATGCACATCAGGGTAGGGGAATCGCGCTAGTTCCCACTCGTTGAGCCGAGTCACCCAGGACACATCCATGCAGTTTTCACGGGGTACGGCTGCGTCCCGAATGCGGTCCGCGACGCCGAGTCGCCGGAAATGTTCCATGCTGCGGCCATTGGTGACGTCCATCTTGGGATGGCGCGTCGTTCCTGGGTTACGTTCAATCACTAGCGCAGGGATGCCGCGAAACTGAAGCTCCAGGGCCGTCGCGAGCCCCACCGGGCCCGCACCAACTACGAGTACAGGTACATCCGTCAAGATGTGTCTCCTTCAAAGATTGTTGGCCGCCTATGGCGACACCTTCGAGTAACCGTTTTCATCACAGTAGCACGCTCGAAACAAAAATTCCACGATCGTGGAGCTTTTTTTGTAACAAGGCGACTGTTGCAATCACCCGACGTCTATCCTGTGTCAAGGGCGGTCGGTCAGTTTCTGAGGCGTTGCAGGCTTGATGGGGCGTGCGCCTGCCCACTACTGCCGCGGGCTGTGGCAAATCCGATCATCGAAATTGATCAGCTTGAGCATCGCAACCGCTGGCGCAGTTCCTACACTTCGCGTAGGCGCTCCCTTTCCGGTGCATACCGACGAAACATGCAGCATCGAGTGCAGCCAGCACAGTTCGCATAACGAATGAAGGCATGGCTAGCGGTCGGCGATTTCTACCGGGGCGAGGAAGGAATCTTGAACCTTTCGTAGAGCAGTGCGAGGGGTGAATCATGTAGCTGCTAATGGGAAACCAAAGGAACCTCTGAATCATGAATGAACCAGTCATCATCGACGCGGTGCGCACAGCCTACGGCAAGCGACGTGGCGCGTATCGCGACATCCGTCCGGACAGCCTGCTCGCAGACGCAGTAAGCGCAGTCATCAAGAAGAGCGGTGTCCAGTCCGAAAATATCGAGGACCTCATCGTAGGATGTGTGAGTCAAGCTGGGGAGCAGGCCGCGAACGTTGGGCGCATCGCGGCGCTACTTGCCGGTTTGCCGTCATCGGTGCCAGGGGTTTCGCTCAATCGTATGTGTGGCTCGAGTCAACAGGCGGTTCATTTCGCCGCGCAGGCGGTAGCGTCAGGAGACGTAAGGTACGTGATTGCGGGCGGGGTCGAAAGCATGACGCGCGTGCCTATGTTTCTGGATGTGACACTCGGGCAGCATGATTTCCGTGGATTCGACGACTTGAACCCGGCGCTGCTGCAACGTTATCCGCTCGTCCACCAGCTCGAGAGCGCGGAGCGGATCGCTGAGCATTGGGGCATTACCCGAAGCGATTGTGACGCATTTGCGAAGGAAAGCCACCGACGTGCATATGCGGCGGCCACAGCCGGACACCATCGTGAAATCGTACCGGCAGCGGGTATCGATGCGGACGGAAAGCCCATTACCGTCACACGAGACGAAGGGATTCGTGCATCGATTGACGATGCAAAGATGGCATCAATGGCGCCGGCTATGCGTGCCCCAGGACAAGGGGTGGTAACTGCGGCGAACGCCAGCCAGATGTCGGATGGCGCATCGGCGGTATTGATTGGTGACCGCGCTACCGCAGTTGCGGACGGGCTGACCGCGCGCGCAAAATTTCGGGCGCGTGTTGCGGTCGGATCGGACCCGGTGATGCAATTGACGGGCGTGATACCGGCGACCCACAAGGCGCTGAAGCTAGCAGGGCTTTCTCTGGCTGACATTGACTGGATCGAAATCAATGAAGCGTTCGCCTCCGTTGTGCTGGCATGGTTGCGCGAGTTTTCTGGAGCGAGCCCCGAACTCGAGGCAAAGGTGAACCCATGGGGCGGTGCGATTGCGCATGGCCATCCGCTTGGCGCTAGCGGTGGCGGCTTGCTGGCGAAGATGCTAGGCGGCCTTGAAACCATCGACGGCAAGTTCGGTTTGCAACTCATGTGTATCGGACACGGGATGGCGACCGCCACCGTCATCGAGCGTATTCAGTAATCGTCTGGTAGGAAATATTTCCATGAACATCAAAGACAGTGTTTTCCTGATCTCCGGCGGGGCAAGTGGGCTCGGCGCGGCAACCGCGAGAATGATCGTCGCAAATGGTGGCAAGGTTGTGCTGGCTGATATGAACCGCGACGCGGGGGCCGCGCTAGCAGCTGAGTTTGGACCCAATGCCCTCTTCGTACCCACTGACGTAACCGACGAAAGCGCGTGCCAATCGGCAATAGACGCGACAGTCACCCACTTTGGCGCACTGCATGGTCTTGCCTGTTGCGCTGGTATTGCCCCTGGCGAAAAAGTGCTGGGCAAGGAAGGGCCACATGGAATTCAGACGTTCGTCCGTGCGCTCGAAATCAACGTCGTCGGCACCTTCAATCTGATACGACTGGCTAGTGCGGTAATGAGTCAGTCAGAGCCGAATGAAGAAGGCGAACGCGGCACGATCATTATGACCGCCTCGGTTGCCGCGTACGACGGACAAGTCGGCCAGGCTGCGTACTCTGCGTCGAAGGCGGCCGTTGTCGGCATGACGCTGCCCATTGCGCGCGAACTGGCACGCTATGGGATACGCGTAATGACGATCGCTCCCGGGATTTTCGAAACGCCGATGTTGCTCGGACTCCCGAGCCAGGTGCGGGAATCGCTGGGCCGATCGGTGCCATTTCCATCGCGGCTTGGAAGGCCTGCCGAGTTTGCCCTTCTGGTCAAAGCGATTTGCGAGAACCCGATGCTTAACGGAGAAGTCATCCGGTTGGACGGCGCATTGCGCATGGCTGCAAAGTAAATCCGCACGCCGCGTGCACTTTGGATGGGAAGAGCGCGGAGTTGGTTTACGCGGGCGGCGCTCTTCTTTTCTGTCCTTCTCTATCGATCGTGGGTCATTCGAATCAGCATCGTCCCTCTGGTCGATCAGACCAAATCACGAAACAGAAAAACTCCACGATCGACTAAATTTGTGTTGATTCGGTCGTGCGAGGTGTGTCAAGATAAGTCCATAGAAAAGTACAAGTACGCCGGACAGGAGACGAACCCGGTAGGGCCGTGAAGCTGTGAAATCAATATCTAACGATGAGGAATCCTTTAGATGTTGGATATGCGGCTGCGACCTGGAATCAGCCTATCGGGATGTGTGGCGGAAGTTTTGAACAGTCATCTATGACTGAACTCACGTCAACAAAGGAGGAGCGCATGATGGAACTGGAAGCCAAGGTAGCGGTCATCACGGGAGCTGCCAGCGGGCAGGGCGCAGCAGAAGCGGCGCTATTCGCCCAGCATGGAGCGAAAGTCGTAATCACGGACATCAATGAGAGTGGCGCAGAAGTCGCAGCGCGATTGGGCAGCGCCGGTCACTTTGTCCGGCATGACGTAGGTGAACAGGCGGATTGGGACAAGGTGATGCGCGAGACGCTCGATCGCTTTGGACGGGTCGATATCCTCGTCAACAACGCAGGCGTCTATAAGCCGGCCAGCCTGCGGGAAACCGACATGGCGTTGTGGGACCTTCACTACCGGATCAACCAGCTCGGTGTATTTCTGGGCATGCGCGCGGCGTCCGACGCAATGGCCACGACCGGCGGGGGATCAATAGTCAACGTTTCCTCCAACGCTGGGCTGAACAACGTTCCCGGCATCTTCGCGTACGCCAGCAGCAAGTGGGCGGTACGTGGCATGACCAAGCTCGCCGCCTCAGAACTCGCCTCGCTCGGCATCCGCGTGAACTCGATTCATCCTGGCATTATCGATACGCCGATGCTTGGAGAAAACAGTGCCGAGCGGCTGAAATTCTACGAGGAGATGATTCCGATGCGACGGCTTGGGACGCCGGACGAAGTTGCCCGGCTGGTTCTTTTCCTCGCATCAGACGCATCCTCATACGTTACCGGCGCCGAAGTAACGGTCGACGGCGGTATTGGCTGAATGGCAACCCACAAAGGAGATATCGTGACTGCACAACTTACAGGCAAAGTCGCTCTCATTACGGGGGCCGCACGTGGCATCGGGCGAGCGGCTGCCGAACTGTTCGCGCGCGAAGGAGCGCATGTTTTCGCCACGGACGTCAATCAACCTGATGAGCCATTCGTGAATGCCAACATCAGCTTTTTGATCATGGATGTGGCGAGTGAGACGGATTGGCAGCAAACCGTTTTGGCTATCAAAGCAAAACATGGTGGCGTGGACATACTCGTCAACAACGCAGGCATAGGTGGTTCTCAGCTACCGCTGGCAGATGAGAACATCGCAGACTGGAATAGGGTGATCGCCACCAACCTGACCAGTGTCTTTCTCGGGATGCGCGAGGTTCTACCGGGCATGCGCACGAAGCGGTCGGGTTCAATCGTTAACGTCTCATCGATCTGGGGCATCTCCGCCGTAGCCGGTGCCGCCGCATACCACGCGACCAAGGCGGCAGTTCGGCATCTGACCAAGCATGCTGCCGTTACCTATGCTGCTGAGAATGTCCGTGTGAATTCGATTCATCCGGGCATCATCGCGACCCCGATGGTACTTGAAGATCAGGCAGAGGAAACCAGCGCGAGAGTGGTCGCCGCAACGCCGCTCGGTCGGATGGGAAAGCCGATCGAACTGGCCAAGGGAATGCTGTTTCTCGCCAGCGACGAGTCAAGTTTCATGACCGGTGCTGAACTTGTGATCGACGGTGGGTATCTTGCGCAATGAAAATGTTCAATCGACTCCGAACGCGGCACGAAGCAGGCACCGAGCTGGAAGTATCCAGCCGTTATAACGGATGGTCCGCTATTGCATCCATGGTAGCGATGAGCAATCTCGGTGCATTGACCATGCTGATGACCCCGGCGTTTATCGCGGGGTATCTCAGCAGTGGCCGGCTCAGCAACACCCAGGCATCCACTCTGACCTCGGTCGAACTGGCAGGCATGACTGTCGCGGTCATCCTGACCTCGCTTGTAATTGCGCGGGTTGATCGCCGCGCATGTCTGGCTGTAGGTTTGCTAATAGCAGCACTCGGCCATCTGGCGAGCATCCTCGTGGTTTCGTATCCGGTCCTGGTCATTGTCCGCACCTTGGCCGGGGTCGGCGTCGGTATAGCCTACACCGTGGCGGTCGCTGCCCTATCGGCGACCAGATTGCCTGACCGTAATTTCGGCATCGCGATCACGTCCAACCAACTGTCGGTAACGCTGCTTTTGGCGCTACTGTCATGGCTTGGGTTGGATCAAGGTTACCGGGTGGTCATCGGTGTTGTACTTGCGTTCACTTTGCTGATGGGACTCGGCATTGGGTGGTTTCCTCGCGTGGCACCTTTGCGCGCCGCCGATGATCCGGATATGGGCACACAAGCGGCTTCTTCAACTTTGCCCGGTGTGTTGGGTTTGGTAGGCATGTTTCTCTTCCTCGTCGCAGTAGGTGAAGTCTGGCCGATCGTGGGGCCGATTGCACAGTCACATGGTATTAGGGCGGCCGCGGTCGGTTCGGCTTTGGCTATCGCGGGACTGGCTGGCATCGGCGCAGGGCTTCTCGTATCCCTGATTGGGTCCCGGTTCGGTCGGCTTGTGCCTTTGATTGTCGGTACCGTCGGGCTGGCTTGTGCCATGTTGACACTATTGGTTGCATCAGATGGTCAATCTCTGGTGATGAGTACGTCGCTCATTATGTTTTTCTGGATATTTAGTATTCCATATTACTTGGGTTCTCAATCTGCTCTGGATCCATCTGGACGGCTAGCGGTATTGAGTAGCGCGATGATGCCGTTTGGTCTTGCTGCAGGGCAGGCCTTGGCGAATTCGATGACACCCGGTACTGCATATTCTTCAACGATCATGAGTTCCGCTGTGACATTTGGTTTGGCACTCGCGACCACGCTGTTCGGCATACATCTCAAGGTTGCTCCTTTGGCGCGTCGAAAAGCAAGTGGCTAGTCTGGTGTGGCGGGCATATGCGCGAGTGTTGGTATTTCATTGAGTTAAATAAGGATAACGAATTAAGTAACATGAATGGCCCCCATCGCCGGGCTCAGGCCCGGTATGACCTGGTGCCGCACTCGTCGCGACAAGTCAATTAGAAGATCGAGAGCGACGTAATGGGTAAGGAGACAGGAAATGCTTCACAAAGGACGATTTGCATTGAAAGCTGTCGCCGGCGTAGCGGCGCTGCTCTTTGCGGGTGCTGCCTGCGCGCAGAGCAGCGTCACGTTGTACGGGATTCTCGACACAGGTGTGCTCTATACGAGCAGGACCGTAGGCGCGATCGCGGGCCAGAACGCCGGCAAGAACTTTTCGTTAATAAATGGCGGTCTCACGCCTTCCATATTCGGCCTGACCGGAACGGAAGATCTGGGCGGCGGCGTGAAACTTTCGTTCAAGCTGGAAAGCGGATTCAGCCCCGCGAATGGGGGGCTGGCCGACTGTAATGGGAACCTGTTTGGCTGTCAGGCGTGGGTCGCGCTCGACAACCAATACGGCACGCTCAAGGCAGGTCTGCAGTACTCGCCGTTCTTTCTCGCGGTGTATGAGTCGGATCCGCGAGATTTCGACCTGTTCGGCAGCGGAATTGTGAACTACGTTGATAACGTGATCGGCACTGGCATATTCAGCCCGAACTCGGTCTCTTACACGAGCCCGGAGTTGGCTGGTTTTCAGGGAAGCGTGTTGTATTCGCTCGGCGGCATTGCCGGCAATTTTCAGGCGGGACGGCAGTATGCAGCTAGCCTTAAGTACGAACTGGGTGGCTTCATGATCAACGCCTCGATCTTTGACGCCAATGCGGGCGGCAATGCGCAGACGCCCGTGCAGACCGCGCTGGAATTCGAAGGTCGCACGATTGGCGCCGCGTACAAGATTGGTCCGGTCACCGCGAAGCTGTCGTTCGTCAATTACAAGGTATCGGGTTCGTTCAACAATAACGTTTACGGTGGCGGTCTCGACTATCACGTGACGCCAGCACTCGACATGAACGGAGGCGTGTGGGTGACGAGCGACCGTAACCGCACTGCGAATCATTCGGTGATGGGTGCGTTGGGCGCCACGTACTTCGTATCGAAGCGCACCTCGTTCTACGCTCAGGTTGGCGCGGTCGACAATCAGGGCCTAATGAACACGGGCGTCTCGACCAACGGTGCGACATTCGGGGTGCAAGGCACCACGGTCGCGGCACTCGTGGGTTTGCGTCACACGTTCTGAAGACAAACGGAGAACGAGGATGAAGGGAAACAAAGGAGTGCGGTACGTGCTCTTGTTAGCGGTCGCGCTGGCGGCGGCGAGCGTCCAGGCACAGGGTAGCGATACGGGCGACTTCTCCGCTAGCAGCGCGCCGAGCGCGAAGGAAGTTCGTGCAGCTAATCGCATACTCAGGAAGGCGGTATTGCGCACCCTGTCGCGAACCAGGGGGCTCAACGTTGATCGCGTCGTCGTCGTGGCAAAAGGCGGGTCGATCTTGCTCGAAGGTTACGTGCCGGAGAGCAACCAGATCGATCTGGCGACGTCGGCGGCGCAGGCCGTTCCCGGCGTCACAATGGTGACTAACCGCCTCATCGTGCGAGCCGAAGGGCTCTAAGCTCGACGTTTATCGAGCTCGGCTATGCCAGGGTATCGTTATGAATAGACCGCCCGGTTATTGGTTTCATCGGTCAAAGATGTCGAAAGGACCGGTCTTACGCCGCAACTACCGTCGCGTTGACGAGACGTGCGGGCTTACGCTGAAAGCGTGGCAAACTGTTGTCCGCTAGCGGCAACGCGCATCGTCTTTATGACCCGTTCAGATTTTCGTTCACCACCGTCAGTTGCATCGACGTACCCGCCCAGCGCGACGGTACCGATTTCGCTCGTCAACGGCTTTCTCGCTGCTGCGGGCGCACCGCACAGCGTGGTCGAGCGCTACCTCGACGAGGCGAACATCCCGCGCGAATTGCTGGTGCGGTCAGGCGCGCGGGTCACGGAGGAACAGTTTTCGGCGCTGTACCGCGCCCTCGCCATCGAACTCGACGACGAAATGCCGGGCATCTTTGCGCGCCCGCTGCGTAATGGCACATTGAAATTCCTCTGCCTGAGTCTGCTCGACGCGCCGAACCTCGAAACGGCGATGCACCGGTTCGGCCAGTTTTTCCACATCGTGCTGGACGACTTCAGTTTCGAATCGCGCCGGGATGGCCTCGTGGCCCAGATTGCGCTACACCCCAATCCTTCCTGTGGCAGCCTGGGGGCGCTTGGCCAGGAACTGATGCTCAAGCTCGCGCACGGCGTGGCGTCCTGGCTCATTGGTCAAAAAATTCCGCTGTTGCAGGTGGATTTCGCATTTCCCCGTCCGTTGCATGCGATCGACCATCTGTACTTTTTCTCGGGGCCGGTGAACTTCGACCGCGAACAAACGCTGATGCGCTTCGGTGTGGCCTATTTCGACATGCCGATCCGCCAGCGCAAGACCAATTTGCGCAAGTTTCTCTCTCGCGCGCCGGGCGACTGGATCTTCGTGTCGTTCAGCGAGCAGTTGACGAGCCACCGTGTCAGGCAGTACCTGGCCAGCAGGCTGCCCGAGGTGCCCACCATCGACCAGGCGGCACAGAGCCTGCATTCCTCGGTCCGAACCTTGTGTCGGCGTCTTGCAGCCGAAGGCACCGCATTCCAGACGCTCAAGGACGAGTTGCGGCGGGATATCGCGATCCAGCGCCTCACGGGTACCAACGACGCCATTGCATCGATCGCGGGGGACATCGGCTTCGACGATCCCAGCGCATTTCATCGCGCCTTCCGGCACTGGACCGGCAGCACGCCTGGCGCCTATCGCCAACGCGTCTGAACAAGGCTGCCTCGGGCCCTTTGGTGCGGCCCTTCCATGCGGCCCCTCGATGCGTCCTCGCTGAAGCAACCAGTCGCAGACGCGTCGGCAGTCCGTGCGCGGTTTGGCCAGATTTGTCAGTAGATGGGCCAGCTTGGACTGTCGGCGCGACGGCGATTGGCTATACGATCCGCTAAACGTTGCCACGTCTTGCCGCACACCGTCGTGCCGCGCAACGCTGGCTTGCCTCGCGTTACCGCCTTACAGGAAGACTGACCATGAGCTACACCGCGCCCGTCAAGGACATGCTGTTCGTGATGAAAGAACTGGCCGCACTCGAAGACATCGCGAAGCTGCCTGGCTTCGAAGATGCCAACCTCGACACCGCGCAAGCCGTGCTTGAAGAATCGGCCAAGCTGTGTGGCGAAGTGCTGGCGCCGTTGAACGTCGAAGGCGATCGCAATCCGAGTAGCTGGAAAGATGGCAAGGTGACGGCGACGCCGGGCTTTGCCGACGCGTTCCGTCAATTCGCCGAGGGCGGCTGGCAAGGCCTGCAGCATCCTTTGGACTACGAAGGCCAGGGGCTGCCGAAGCTGATCGCGACGCCGTGCATCGAAATGCTCAATGCGTCCAACCTTTCTTTCGCGCTGTGTCCGCTGCTGACCGACGGCGCGATCGAAGCGCTGCTCACGGCCGGCACCGAAGCGCAGAAACAGGCCTACGTGCCGAAGCTGATCTC